>JAQBOP010000261.1 GCA_028287975.1 Mucilaginibacter sp.
ACATGGACAGTAATTAGTAAGGGGTATATACCCCTTGTTATAAAGTGTCCAAACTCAATTCAAGATTTACATTACCTCTATAAACACTAAAATATAATATTTCCTGAATTGCAATTCTCCAATCCAAGATTAACACTACTCCTATAAAGTAAGAAATCTCAAATATCCTGGATTAAGTTTGAGTTTTAGAAAAGTTACCTTGTAAAGAAGATGTTTGAAATAATTACAACAATTGAACCAAAACAAGATCCATATCCAAAAAAGTGTTATCCCTATTATAAAGTGTTTTCTGATTAATTTTTGGATGTAGTAATTCAAGTTTTAAATAACCTCCATAAAGTAAGAAAAACACAATTTCTTGAATTAGAGATTGAGGAGAGGAGATACATAATTAAGCAAGCAAAGTTAGGACCGGTGCTTCTGAAGCGTGCAAAAGCTTACCGAGCATAAACCCACTGGCGTACACACTATCCATTTATATCTTTTCCTTTTGCACTTGGTCGCACCAAACCTGAGTGAGTGGCTTATTAATTATTTATTCATCTTAATCAAATCAATTATGAATGACTAAAAAGAAAGAATTTAAATCAGTATTATTATGACAACTAACAAAATTTCTTAACAAAGATTGGATTGCACGTAATTAGCACGTAAGAAAATAGAAACGATCAAAAAAGGGCTTTATGAGTATCTGAGAGCAATATGAGGCAAGCATGCCATGCAAGCGCTCTAGCCAGCTGAGCTAATCCCCCGTTTTATAAGGAGTGCAAATATATAAGTTTGAAGCTAAATTTTTCAAATAATTCCTAAATATTAAATTGATAGATCTCATATATAGTTGAAATTTGATCATTTCACTATTTGACAACCTATCAAAAAATATTTGAAGTCGTTATTTTGCGGCTATTTGTTTGACGTAATCAACTGCAGCTTTTACATCTTTCGTGTTGTTATCCATATTGTGTTCACATTCCACTTCTATTATACCATTGAAATGCTGACGTTTTAGCTCACGTACCAGGCCAGTAAAATCAATGATCCCTTTCCCCGGGACTACGTCGTTATTCGCCTGGTCAACGTCTTTTAGGTGCAGGCTAATGATATGCCCATCCAAAATTTTAAGACATTTAACGGGATCAAGCCCACTATTGGCCCAATGCCCTATATCTGCACAGGCACCAATATTCGGATGTCCTTTAGCAATGGCCAGAACAGAGTCCGGATGCCAGTATGGACTTGGGTTTACGTGATCATGAATAGCAATTTTTATATGATAAATTCCGGCAAGGCTATCTATCATGTCCCATTGTTTTCTCCCCGGTTCACACACCAGATATTGTAGATGGAGTTCGCGGGCAAGCTCAAAATATCTTTTCCATCCTTCCAGGTTATCAGCGCCACCTGCATACATGGAAGCCATCACGAGGTGCTTTTTAAGGAGCATTGATTTCATTAGCGCAATACTCTTCTTATCGAGGCCATCCATAGTAATATTGCCAAAACCTTCGCCCAATCTATGAAAGGAGAACCCCTCGACATATTTTACACCACAACTGTCTGCCATATCCAGCGACTTTTTAAAGGAATAGTGATTAAATGAATACAATGCAACGCCCATTTTAAAACCGGCAGCTGCAAATGGATCGCCTGGTTTACCTGTAGTGGCTGAGTGAAAGCTGAATCCCATTATTGCTGCAGCAAACAAAACTAAAAATGGAATTAATTTGATATTTCTTTTCATGAATTTGATTTAATGTTTATAGTTAAGATTGTGTTCAGTATCCCGCCGTTAGTTATTTGTCAGGCAAGGAAAAGGCAACGTAGGCATCACTTGATTTACCTCCCCATTTTGACCCGCCGCAGGCAATGACAATGTATTGTTTACCGTTAACTTCATAAACGGCCGGCGTGGCAACCCCCGGGGCAGGAAGCTCTGTTTCCCAGATCGTTTTCCCGGTTCGTTTACTTATAGCTCTGAACTTTCCGTCTGCCGACGCGCCGATGAAGATCAATCCGCCTGCTGTTACCACCGGGCCACCATAATTCTCGCGCCCAGTGGTGGGTATCCCTTTCTTCTTTAGTTCTTCAAACTCTCCGAACGGTACCTGCCAATGATGTTTTCCGGTGTTAAGATCAATTGCACTAATGGTTCCCCAGGGCGGGCTTAATGCAGGATAACCTTCTTTGGTCAGGAATTTATTGTAGCCTGTGAAGCTATATGAAGGCCGCGATTTATTATCATTTTTAATTGCAGTTCCTGTATACGACTTTTCCTGTTCGGATTTTAAATTCAAAACGAATGAGCCAATGGCTGTCTTTTCAGCTATAGTTAGCTGTGCAAACCCGGGCATCATCCTTCGCCCGGTTGATAACAGGTCACTAAACTGGGTAAAGTTGTACTTTTTCTCTACTCCGATCAATGAAGGATAATCACCTGAACCTAAACGTTCAGGCCCATGACACCCCATACAGTTTTTTTGATACAGCACCACACCAGCCTGCAGATTAGACATCGATTTTTTATTGTCTGTTTTTTCTTTGACCAAATTTAGTACCCAAGCCATTTCATTCGCGTTTACATATAGGATGTTTGTTTGGGGATCAACCGCCGGGCCACCCCATTCACCCCCGCCGTCATAACCGGGTAATATGATAGTTCCGTTTTCTGTTGGTGGGGTAAAAATTCCTTGCGAACGGTAAGTTTTAAAACGTCTTTTAATATCCTGGTAAGACGAATCATCAACTATTGTGTTCAGATCCTTTTCGGTCATGATCTGTCTTACAAAAGGTTTAGGTAAAACAGGAAAGGGTTGTGTCGGATTTAATTTTTCGCCTGCTGCTGCGTCATTTGTAGGGACAGGCCGCTCTTTTATTGGAAAAAGAGGTTTACCGGTCACGCGATCAAAAACAAAAACGAAACCGGATTTTGTCGTTTGTACCACTGCATCAATTTTCTTTCCGTTCCTCGGAATTGTGACAAGAACCGGCGCGCTTGATATGTCCATATCCCATACATCATGATGCACCGTTTGAAAATGCCATTTAAGTTTACCTGTGGCTGCGTCCAGCGCCAGCAGACAGTTCCCAAACAAACCCTTCCCCCAACGATCTCCGCCGTAAAAGTCATTTGTTGGACTTCCTACCCCCGCAAATAGCAGGCCCCTTTTACTATCCAGGCTAAACCCTGACCAGGCATTGGTTGATCCCATTCGCTTGTATGCAGTTTTATCATCCCAGGTTGTATAACCGGCTTCGCCCGGGTAGGGGATGGTATGAAATATCCATTTTTGTTTTCCTGTCCTAATATCAAAAGCACGAATATGCCCGGGAGTTGTTTCACTAACCAGGCCGCTGGTAATAAACAGGTTCTTATAGATCATAACCGGAGAAGTAGGTGAAATAGATACACCCTTTTCATCTCTGCCAAGGCCCTTTCTCAAATCCACGCCACCGTTAACGCCGAAGCCTGGAATAAGTTTACCTGTTTGCGCATTAACGGCGAACGCAATTGGACCAACTGTATAAATTATCCGCCTGTCTTCTCCATCGGCCCAGTAGGCCACGCCTCTGTTCATATTCACACTTTTCCTGACCCATGTTTTATTACTACTGGTGTCAGCAGGATCGAAATGCCATTTTTCTTTGCCGGTGGCAGCATCGACGGCAAAAAGCTTAAGACGTGGGGACACACCAAACAAAGTATTATTTACTATGATGGGGTTACACTCCATCGGACCAAATTTAGATTGATCGTTATTTTCGGAATGGTACACCCAGGCTACCTTTAACTGATTAACGTTCGTTGTATCTACCTGTTTAAGATCCGAATACTTGTTATTGTTGCCATTACCGCCATAAATCCTCCAGTCAGCATACTTTCGATGCGTAAGGTACATTGCTGAAGTTAAAATTGCTGTTGAAACGATTCCGGTTAACAATAACCTGTTTCTTTTAATTATCATTTGGATATACATTATATAATATAATGATGCCGATCGTTTTTCTTCAGACAGGCATTTGTTTGCTGATCATTTAAACGAGCAGGCTCTTAAGTACAAAATAAAATTAAATCTTAAAAAACACGGGGCTGGTCTATTTTAGTGATTTTACCTGGTTATTGAAATATTTTTTTTCGTAAATGACTGATGAAAGATTGCTGGGTTTTTCCTCTGCATCACGTTCTATCATGAAATAACCTTTATAATTTTGTCGTTTTAATTCTCTGAATACGCCCGGAAAATCTATGGCGCCTTTACCAATCGGAACATCCTTAAGTGCCGGATCATTAAAAGCTGCAATGTCTTTAAGATGAATTCCAATGATATGACCCTGCAATTTTTTCAGGCCTTCAACCGGGTTAATACCACTTTTCGGCCAGTGTCCCAGGTCGGGGCAAGCACCAAAGTTACTGTGACCTTTTAGGGCGGCTAATACAGAATCAGGGCTCCAATAGTCACTAACCCCTTTCCAATGATTATGAATGGCCACTTTCAATTTATAAACACCTGCGAGGCTATCAACAATGTCCCACATTTTAATGGCTGGTTCTGCGGTCACATATACTACATTTAACTGCTTTGCCAGCCTGAATTGTTTTTCCCATTCTGCTTTATTATTCCCTCCTGTCAGATAGATGGAAGTCATCCTGATCTTTTTATTGTTAAGCTGTGCTTTAATCTTTTCAATACCGGCTGACGAAAGCTGCATAATCATTGAATCTTTAAACAGCGGACCTGCATTAGCGAATGAAAAACCTTCAACATATTTAATGCCTGCGCTGTCAGCCAGGGCTAATTGCCTGTCAAAAGAGAAAGAATGAAAGGTGTATAAAGCGACTCCTAATTTCCAGTCCTGGATAGCATTTTTGCCATCCTTTTTTTGCAGAGAAAGTGAAAATTTCGTATCAGAAATCCCGGGATTAATTTTAGATGGGTTCTTATAGTTTGGATGATCCGGGGGGGCAATAAAAAGGAAATAGGATAAAATCAATAGCGATAAACTCTTCATCAACAGGGTTTTTTTTAAGACAAATTGTAATTCAAATATAACATATATGGTAAATCGCAAAAAACACAACATTTGCTATTTCTGATACATTATTTACATTTACATCAGGTTGTTGAAAAAATAATGAAAAAGATCTTACGGGAACTTACTAAGCCTGAAAATTCAAGTTATATCGTCAAAGAAGAGATTGTAACCCAGTTTGCTGCGCCGTTTCACTTTCATCGGGGGTATGAATTTACCTATATTGTTAAAGGGCACGGCAAGTTTTATGGTGGTGATAACTTATTGAATTTTACAGAGGGCGATCTATACTTATTTGGGATAGGGTTTCCTCATTATTTTATAAATGATAAATCTTTCATAAAATCCGGAGAACTTGCTCATTCTATCGTGATCCAATTTGGAGACGATTTTTTGGGAGGTGATTTTTATCTGAAACCAGAATTTTTTTCAGTAAAAACCTTACTCAAAACTGCCCATTTGGGAGTAAAAATAACAAACCCGGGTGCCCGGTTAAAAAAACTAATGATTGACGCTCCAAAAAACACTGGTTTGAAAGGTTTGATAAACTTATTACGGATATTAGAAACAGTTGCTTCATTAAAAAAAGAGGAAATTACTACTATCAGCACCGGCATATTTGAAAATTCTATAATCACAAAAAAAGGAAATAAATTAGACGAAGTATACAGATATGTATTGGAAAATTTCAAAGAGCAGGTTACCAGTCAAAAGGCGGCGTCACTTGCATTTATGAATGAATCTGCCTTTTGTCGCTATTTTAAACGCAGGACCAATAAGACATTGTCGCAGTTTGTGAACCAGGTACGCGTGACTCATGCTATCCATTTATTGACAGAGGAAGATATAAGCATCTCAAAGGTTTGTTTCGAAAGTGGCTTTGATAACTTGTCCTATTTTAACAGACAATTTAAAACAATTACCGGAAAGACTCCATATACCTACCGGAAAGAATTTTCGTAGATCGATTAAAAGAACTAATAAAATAAACATTGAGGTTACTTATTGGATACCTCTATCAGCCGATCCATACAACTGAAAGCCGCCATACCGCCTTCAATAACTCTCATTTTGGCTACAAAAGTCCTCAGTTAGACTACAAGTCGCGAACGGCATCTATTGACCTTTGATGTATCATTAAATTAAAAAAATATGGAACATCAAAAAAATAGTAAAGTTTGGTTCATTACCGGTGCTTCACGAGGTTTTGGGCGCGTTTGGGCCGAGGCTGCGCTCGGTCGCGGCGACAAGGTCGCAGCAACGGCACGCTCGTTGGCAAGTATTACCGATTTCAAAGAAAAGTATGGCGCAAACGTACTGACCCTGGAACTCGACGTGACCAGGCCCGATGAAGTGAATACGGCCGTGGCGGAGGCGCATGCGCACTTCGGAAGATTGGATATCGTGCTTAATAATGCCGGTTATTCATTGGTTGGCACCATAGAGGAAGCCGGTGCGGACGATGTCCGGGCGCTTTATGAGACTAATATTTTCGGCACATTGGCTGTGATCAAGGCGTCTTTGCCTTTGCTGCGGGCGCAGGGTGGTGGCCATATCCTCGGCGTGTCAAGCGGCCTTGGGCATGTGACAATGCCGGTAATTGGCTATTATTGTTCTTCCAAATGGGCGTTCGAGGCAATCCATGAAAGCCTGGCTGCAGAGATTAAAGCTTTTGGGATAAAAGTAACCATCATAGAGCCCGGTGCCTATGCTACTGAGTTCGGGAGCCAGGAGTCACTGAAGTTTGCACCCGGACTTGACATCTACGCGAACTTTAAAACACAATTTGTGGAGCGTTTAAGGGGTTTGGAACGAGGCGACCCGGATGCAACGCCGCAGGCGCTTTTCCAGATCGTCGATGCGGAAAATCCGCCGCTACGGTTCAATTTGGGCAGTCATAATTTAGCTTGGGTGCGTACCGCCTATGCCGAGCGACTGGCAACCTGGGAAGCCTGGCAGGCCGTCTCCGTATCAGCTCAGGGCGAAGCAAAATAATCTATGGGTAAATAATTAGTGATAACCGGCAATTGTCACCATTATCGGTTATCATTGTATAAATCTTCAACATGAAAAAGGAAGAAAACAGGCCTCTTAAATTTGAATCCTTGTCGGATGCACACCGCGCCTTTGGCTTACCGAAACCCCTGCACCCGCTGATCAGTTTGATCAGGGACACGACCGATCAACTGGAAGTAACCAGGCCAAGCGGACCCCATGTGCTTAACTTTTATAAAATTTCCTACCGGCCAAAGTTCAGCGGCAAGTTAAAATATGGGCAAGATTATTACGATTTTGATGAAGGGGGCTTATTGTTTGCTGCCCCCAACCAGGTCGTGGGCGGTAACAACGAAGCAGACGAAGATAGAGCGTGCTCATTATACACCTTGCTGATCCATCCGGACTTTTTGTGGAATTATCCTTTGGCTAATAAAATAGGGCAGTATGGCTTTTTTTCTTATTCTGCTAATGAAGGCTTGCATCTTTCCGATCAGGAAAAAGTTACGGTCATTTCTGTTTTTCAGATGATCGAGCTGGAGTTGAACAGTAGGATAGATGATTTTAGCCACGATGTGATCATCTCGCAAATCGAATTACTGTTAACTTACGCCGAACGTTTTTACAAGCGCCAGTTCATTACCCGCAAAGCCGTAAGCAGCAACTTGCTGCAAAAGCTGGAAGCGCTATTGGATGAATATTTTACAGACGAAAAATCTTTAAGCAAAGGGATCCCAACCGTTCAATATCTCGCGGAAACATTGAATCTGTCGCCCAGTTATTTAAGCGACATGCTGCGTTCACTGACCGGGCAAAATGCACAGCAGCACATCCATCAAAAACTCATAGAAAAAGCGAAAGAAAAATTGTCGACTACCAGCTTATCAGTAAGTGAAGTGGCCTACGCGTTAGGTTTTGAACATCCGCAATCGTTCAGTAAGTTATTCAAAACAAAAACCAACCTTTCGCCCCTGGAATTCAGACGAGCTTTTAACTAATGAGGTTTAATTAAAAAAATGACAAACCACCAGTACACCCCATTGTTGTTAAAAGTAGCCGGAATGTTCCGGCTCACCAATTTATAAGGGGGAATCATCATGAACTTAGTAAAATTGAATGAGGGAAAAAACAGGGGCAGCTTAGTACACCCCGGATTTGACGACATTTTTGAATCTATTTTGAATGACACCTTTTTATCCGACCGGATGGTGTCGCGCGTGCCGGCGGTGAACATTTCAGAAACAGGTGGGCATTATCACCTTGAACTAGCCGCACCGGGACTGAAAAAAGAAGATTTTAAAGTGAACCTTGACCGTGATGTACTGACCATTTCGGCGGAACATCAAACAAAACAGGACGAAAACGATAAAAAATATAATAAGCGCGAATACAGCTATTCTTCTTTCGTGCGTTCGTTCACATTGCCTGACTCGGCTGACGATGATGGAATCGAAGCCGAATACACTGACGGGGTGCTAAAGATCAACGTGGCCAAAAGAGAGGAAGCCAGGACTGCCAGCCGTCAAATAGAGATCAAATAACGTTGTTATGATCATTAATTGTTTAACCAGGCGCTGTTAGACAGCGCCTTTATTATTTTAAGCCATGATAACCCCGAAAAGTCATAATAAAAAGAAAAATATCCCCAAGTCATCAGACCTGGCCACAGAAGGCCCGCTTTCTGAAAAGGATGAAGAGGATCTTGCTATAGAGCGTACCAAAAAGCTCCAACAGGAAGCCCGGGAAAACTGGAAACGCGAAAAAAAGAAAGATAGTTAACCAATTTAATTGTAGAGCCAATATAGTTTATCTTAGAGCTATAATCAGCTGATTGAATTTTATAATTTCAATTTTATTAAAAGAGATACTTATACCAGTTCCGTTTCAATAACAATGGGATGGGTTAATATTTTATGAATCGGGCAGGCATTAGCAACGGCTAATAACCGGGCCCGCTGTTCTTCGTCAAGATTGCCTGTAAGCTGTAGCTTTCTGATCAATTTTGTTTGCCCCGCCTCGTCAATAAGCTCAACTACAGCCTCTACGCTTTCAAGATCCCAGGCTTTACGGTCGGCATACATGCGCACTGTGGCGCAGGTGCACGCCCCCAGGGCTGATGCCAGTAATTCTTTAGGCGAAAACCCTTTGTCCTGTCCGCCTTTTTCAACAGGTTCATCAGCAATAACCACGTTGCCTGTTGGCGATGTGATCTTGATCCTGTAGGGCTCATTGCCAATACTTGCTTTAATTTCTGCCATGATCTTATTTTTTGTTGAATGATGGGTAAGGAACAAACTCTGTATCATCCCCCTTTATTTTATCAAATGTTTGTGCTATCCACTTTTGTTTAGCTGCATTGATCAATTCCTTGTCTGTGGCAACGAAATTCCAGTCGATAAAACGTTCTTCGGCAAAAGGCTCTCCGCCAAACAGATAGATAGTACTGCCTGCTTCTATAGTGAATTTGCATAAGGCGCTTTCTTTGGCTACCAATAATTGTTTAGGGTGATAAGTATTGCCCTCACTTTCAATATTGCCTTCAAGTATATACAAGCCCGCTTCTCCATAAAGCTCATGACCAATGTTGACGGTTTGCTGGCTGTTGCTCTTTATCTCGATCATAAACAGCTTGCTGTACACCGGGACGGCAGATCTGTGGCCAAATGCTTCGCCGGCCACTAATTTAAATTGCAGATCGCCATCTGTCCATGTTGGCAATTGTGCCCCGTCAATATGAAAAAATTCAGGCTCCATTTGTTCCAGCTCTTTTGGCAATGCCACCCAAATTTGTAAACCATGCATGGTTTGATCAACATGATGTATAAATTCCGGTATGCGCTCCGAGTGGACTATCCCTTTACCGGCGGTCATCCAGTTTACTGCGCCCGGTTTTATTTCAATCACATTGCCCAAAGTATCCCGGTGCATAATGCTGCCTTCAAATAAAAAGGTAAGTGTTGAAAGGCCAATATGTGGGTGAGGCAGCACATCAAAACTTTGACGCTCATTTAATTTTACCGGCCCCATGTGGTCAATAAAAATAAAAGGGCCCACCATCCTTTTTTCCCGGAACGGCAGTAAGCGGCCAACCATAAAATTGCCAATGCTGGCAGCTCTTTCCTCTATGATAAGATTGATATTTGACATAAAATCTTTATTTATTGCTTTAGTTTTGACTGAACCGTTTGTGTTATCATTTTTATAACTATAAGTGAGCCAGGTAGCCAATACAAAGTGGTATAAACGCTATTTTTTTAAATTAATGTGCGCCTGCTATCTCATACAACGGCAAAAATGAAGATAAATGTAAACGCTTTTCATCATTAAGTATAAATAAAATGTGTTTAGTGATTGAATCGTCTAACAAAATTTTAATACATTAAATAATAATTTTTCGAAAAATTTCTGAAGCAGGAAATTGAAAAATTGAATAACTTGATCCACGAAATAAGCGATGTCGCTAAACTTTAACAATTAACCGTTTAATTATAAATCATCACCCCCTTAAAATGGCAAATAATAGAAAGGAAAACATAAAAACCTGGTATAAAAGGCATATTGAAGCAAGTGACTTCGGCGAACGTTTAGCCGACTCGGTAGCAACCGGTATGGGTTCATGGCGTTTCATCATTATTCAAACCATCATAGTTGCGGTGTGGATGGCGTTAAATGTGGTTGCTATTGTTCGCCATTGGGACCCGTATCCTTATATCTTATTAAACCTGCTTTTCTCGACCCAGGCTGCCTATGCCGCTCCCATTATCATGATGGCACAAAACCGCCAGAGTGACCGCGACCGAGCCCAGGCTGACGAAGATTTTCGTACCAATGTTGAAGCAAAAAAAGAAATCGAGGAGTTACAAATGCGCCTAAACGCGATCGAGATAGATAAGCTGGATAAAATTTTGGCGCTGCTTGAAAAAATGGATCAAAAGTAATTTTCGCCTGATTACCAAAGCCTGATATTATGGTAGCCGGAGATTTTCAGAACATATTGGTATTTTTGCTGCATGCATCCGCTGATACAACATATTCAAAAAATAACAGGCAGCCGGGAGATCGACGAGGAAAATGTCTTATCATTTTTTGATAGCCGGCACTTCCGGAAAAAGGACCTGCTACAAGAACAAGGTGTGCTTTGTAACGCTTATTTTTTTGTGGTGAAAGGCTGCCTGCGCCTGTTTTATACAGATGAGAATGGCATAGAACAAACGTTGCAGCTCGCGTTAGAAAACTGGTGGATGACTGATCTTGACGCGTTCCGGTCGGGCCGAAGAACAATGTATGCTATCCAGGCACTGGAAGATACTGAAGTATTGGTGCTCACTGCCAAGAATTACAACTTGCTGCCTGAAGAGATCCCTTTAACAGAAAAATACTTTCGGTTGGTATATGAGCGCGCTTACAGCGCAACACTGCATCGCGTACGGATGATATCAAGAATGCCCAAAAATGAATTTTACGAGCTTTTTGAATCCAAATACCCCGAATTTATCCAGCGCATCCCGCAAAAAATACTTGCTTCTTTTTTGGGTTTTACGCCGGAATATTTGAGCGAATTGCGCAAAAAAAGGGTTGAAAATAAAGAAGTATGACCGAACCGTTATACAGCCATATCCAACAACTGCTTCCCGGCACATCAATTCCCCGGAAAGAAATGGCTCATTTCTTCAAAACAATAAGCATACAAAAAGATACACTGCTTTTAAATGAAGAAGAAATTTGCGATACCATTTATTTTGTAAATAAGGGGTGCCTGTATCTTTTTTATCATGACAATGATCAAAAGCAGGTTGTCCATTTCGCGCTCGAAAACTGGTGGCTGACAGATTATAAAACTTTTTGCGATGGAAAGCCTGCCGTGTATGCCATTGCCGCCATGGAAGCTTCGGAAATTACCTGTCTGAGCAGGGAAAACTACGAAGCCCTACAGTTAAAGTTCCCGTTCATGGCCCTGTATTTTAATAAAATTCATGAAAGGGCTTACGGTGCCGCCCTGTTCAAGCAAAAAACATTTGCTACCGTATCCAAAAAAGATTTTTATAACCATTTTCGTAATACTTACCCAATATTGATTCAAAGAATTCCTGATGAGATCTTTGCCTCCTACATGGGCGTTTCGCCTGAAATTTTGCAAACACTAAAGGATAATTATATTTCTTAAACCAGCTTAAGTTTTTCCGTTACCACCGCTGCTCATCTTTGTATCATCAAATCATTAAAAAACTTACGAAAATGAAAATAGTAGTTATCGGCGGTACCGGCCTTATTGGTAGCCAGGTAGTTAATTTATTGCAGCAAACCGGGAACGAAGTTATTGCCGCCTCGCCCAATAATGGTGTAAATACGCTTACAGGCGAAGGTTTATCTGAAGTTTTAAAAGGTGCGCATGTGGTGGTGGACGTATCCAACTCGCCATCATTTGAAGATACGGCGGTGATGAACTTTTTCAAAACGGCTAACGAAAACCTGATGCCCGCCGAAAAGGCAGCGGGTGTACAACATCATATCGCTTTGTCGGTAGTAGGTACCCAGAAATTGCAGGCAAGTGGTTATTTCAGGGCAAAGCAAGTGCAGGAAGATCTGATAAAAGCATCAGGCATTCCTTATACTATTGTTCATGCCACGCAGTTCTTTGAGTTTGCCGGGGGCATTTATCAAATGAGCATTGCAGATGAAAAAGTGCTGTTACCCGATGCCAATATCCAACCGATTGCCAGTAAAGACGTTGCGGCTTTCGTGGCACAAACAGCGTTAGCCCAACCTGCTAATAAAATTCTTGAAATAGGCGGCCCTGAGAAATTTGATATGGTGGCATGGATCAAGCAATACGCGCAGGCCACCCACAAGAATCTTGAAATAAAGACTGATGCTAAAGCGCTATACTCCGGTGCGCCGCTTGATATGGATACGTTGGCACCCGAAAATGCTGTTTACCTGGGCCCGACAAAATATGCGGATTGGATCGCTATCCCACAGAATCCGCGGTAAATAAGATATGTTTATAGCCAGGTTAGTTCAGCCTGGCTATACTATTTTTTGAGGACAGCCATTTGTTTAAAGTTAATGTTTTGAAAGATGCAAAACATAAACTTTGCACCACTTGATTATCAATCAATTAACAAAATTTGAACTTAAATTTTACTGACTTAAAAGTTGTTTCATTTTGTTTCACTGTTTTTTTACAAATAGTTAATTGTCAGTATTTTAAGTCAAAATCTTGTTTCACTTGTTTCATTTGTTTCACACTCGCGTGAAACAAACATCTGTGATTTTTCTACAAATCACTTGGCCTTATCAAAAAATATCCCGCTCAACACCGCCTTGTTATTTGGCGCCATATTGATCCTGAATTTTGCCGATTTGTTATAGGCATAGGTAAGGTACACACCGCCGGTGCAACTTTTAACCATCTTTATCGGTGCGATGAGGTTTAACGTTTCGGCGTCAAACATTTCAACCTCAATTGGTTTGCCCTTATTGTCCCAATCCAGGAAATAGAGCGATACCCGGTAGTTATGCTCGCCTTTTATGGCGATGGTAGAAGTAAAGGTGTAGCCTATCTGATCGGCATCCATGGCAAATAAACCGGCGGCAGTTCTTGGGAAGCCGTTCGTTGGATCGGGAGCCAAAGCCCGGCGATCATTGGTTTTTGAATCGGAGATCAAATTAAGTGGCAGGCTGTTGCCTTTCACCTTATAGTAATTAACAGAAGTGACGTAGGGTGGTAGAGCCGTTTTGTCCTTTCCGTCGCCATTGTAATTGCATAACACATAGCCATCTTTGCCGTAAACACCGCCCCAGTTACCTCCGGTTGTCGAATTTATCCCGATGTATTTAGCGGCATAAGACGCAACCTGCTCTGTATATTTAGGTGTAACGCCGTTGTAGCTGACAATAAACTTATACGTGCCGGGTTGCACACCGGTGAAATAAACAAAATCAGCATCCTTACTTGCACCACCCAAACCGGCAGCGTGATGATAGCTGCCATCCCACACCAATATGCCATTAACTTTTATGCTTCGGACCTTTTTCTCAACCTTCGGGATGCCGATCCGGCCAATAGTTCTCGCAGGCGTTGACACGGTACAGATCCCGGTAGTAACATTAAAACCCGCGCTGATATCGCCGTGTAAAGTATGTGTTTTTCCTGAAACGTTGGTGAGCGTTCGGCCAAGGTGCGGTAGTATATCAAACGTAGCAAATCCCGGCGAGGTTGGTTTGATACCCAGCACTTCTTCACTTAACCATTTTGTAACTCCCGCCCCCCAGGGATGGCATAGGCTGGTAAAGCCGCACTGGTTGGCAGGCACAGAGCCGTTCTTGCCGACCATCGCATTCCAAGAGGGGCGGTAATCTTCAAAAAAAGTAGTGCCGCCGTATTTTACCTGTCCACCCCATAAGTCACGTATCGAACTCAAAGCATCGTCGTACTTATTCATTAAGGCAAACGCCTGGATAACAAAATACTGGTTAAATGGCGAATAAGAAATGCGGTTTACCTTGTCGGTAAAACTCTTTGTGTAGATTGCTTTTTTCTCATCGGCGCTTAAAAGGCCGGTGGTAACGGCATCCGCGCCCGCATGGAGGCCAAAGGTTTGGTACCATGTAGTATCCTTTTTCAGGTCTGCCATTTTTTCTGCTGCATAGTTATTGTATTTGTCCCGAAGATCCGTGCGGCCATAGGCGCCCATGGCTGCTGCAAATTCTTTCCAGGCACGGATAGACAGCATTTTATAGGCATTCTGCGGTTCGGACAGATTGGGGTGTTCAAACCCTGCGCCGAGGCGTTCATCCCAGCCATAATATTCGAGGTTAGGATTAGTGCCGTAAACTTTGTAAGCGTCATCCAGCTTTGCACAGGCGTTATCTATATACTTTTTTAGGGTTGCGGTATCGCCGGTGTATTTATAATAATCGATCAGGCTCAAAACCCAATAAAGCGCATAACTCCTGATGCCGTTACTTTGCCCCGAGGTATAATCGATGTTTTTCTTAACGAAATCATAATTACCAAATGCCACCATCGATGCAGCCTGCGCAGGGTGGGCATCGCCCGTCCACGAAAACCGGTCGCCGCGGTTCATGAGTATCGCCCCTAAATAGTCTTTGAGCAGGTTTAATTTTACGGTGTACGCGCCGGTATACCAGATCCGCGTCAGCAGGGTATCGCTGCACGAAAAGCTTCCGTTATAGTTGGTGGGCCTTACCTGGCAAACCAGCCGCACTGCCGTAATATGCCACGATTTAGAAAAGGTATGCACATGGATCCACCCAAACCGTGCCCCTTCATACAGATCAGGGTTTAATTCGAGCCGGCAGGTATTGCCATACTTTTTTGGCGAGAATGTTTTTGGCGGATAGTTTGACGAATAATTAGGCGGTTGATTATATTCACTGATACTCATCTGCACACTATCAGCAAGGTCAGGGCTGTCAAATTCAAGCCAAGCCGCGTTGGTTTGCCCGAAATCAAATCGCAAGTCGCCTTTGCCATTTACCGCGATAACGTTATCCTTTTTAAAACCGCTCATGTTGAAACTATGAGGATTGGATGCCGACCAGCTAACCGGCTTTAAAATGTAACTTTCCAACCCATCGGTAGCTTTTGGGTCAGCCCAGGTATAATTAAAAATAGGATCGGGCGAGTGCGGGTTTAAATGCCCGGTCTTTTTAGCAGAGATAGGGGGATAACCGGTAATTTGCGCCTGTGCCTGTTGCTGCCAACCTAAACAAAGGGCGGCAAAAAGAATGTTACAAACGGTATGTTTAAGACATGCTTTTTTATACGATAATCTACAGGCACGTATCAGGTAATTCATCAACAAAATAGTTAAGGCGGTTTTATAACTGGTCTTGATAACGAAAGTACATTCTTACGAGCAAGAATGTATAATTATAAAAGCCCTATTTTTTGTACTTTTTGATATTTAAGATGGCGGGACAAATCCGGTATGTTGTTATCGCCGGTTCAAGGTTCTGCAGCTGTTTTTGATAGTTGCTGCACATTAACCTATCTTTAAATATTCAAACCATACTATGAGCCTGTTAAAACGCATCCCACTATTTTGCTTATTTATTTTTACCTGCACGCCTGTTCTTGCGCAGAAAAAAGCGCCGATAGATTATGTCGATCCCTTTATTGGCACGTCAAACAGCCGGTGGATGCTGTTCCCCGGCGCTACCATGCCCAACGGAATGGTAAAACTAAGCCCCGATAACCAGGGCAACGTTTGGCAGGGTGGCTATGAATATTCGGTAGGCAGTATTCATGGCTTTACGCATATCCACGGCTGGACAATGGCCGGTTTGCTCACTATGCCCGCCAATGGCGACCTCGCCCTGAAACCCGGATTGCCGGATGAGCCGTTTAAAGGCGCCAATGCCGGTTTCCATTCAAGGTTCAGGCATGACCAGGAACACGCGTCGCCCGGATATTATTCGGTTTATCTGCTTGACCCGCACGTAAAAGCTGAACTAACCGCGACCGAACGTACCGGTGTGCAACGCTACAGCTTCCCAGCCGATAGCTCAAACCGGATAATGGTACAGTTAAGTATGCCATCGGAGTATGGCCTGGAACTTAAGGACGCAGTGATCACAAAAAATACCAGTACAGAGATTCAGGGTTATGCCAAATCATCAACAGCCGGATTTAATGATTATACGCTGTATTTTGTCATGCAGTTTAGCAAACCCTTCGCGCAGTTTCATGGCTATGTAAATCAGCAGGAAACAAATAGCGACAAAGAAGTAAAAGGCAGTAAAGACGTAGGCGCCTATGTAACTTACCCAACATCAAAGCCCGAACAGGTGATCATCAGGACAGGTATCTCGTTTGTAAGCATAGACCAGGCCCGCGTTAACCTGGATACCGAATTAAAAGATTACAACTGGGATTTTGATAAGCTGGTTAAAGCCAACCGCGACACCTGGAGCAAGATCTTAAATACCATAACGGTTGAGGGTAATTCTGAAACTGAAAAGAAAAAATTCTATACCAACCTGTACCGGTGCTTTACCAGTAAGATGATCATGAGCGATGTGAACGGGAAATATACCGATGCCTGCGAAAATGTACAGCAACTGCCATCGTACAGGAAAGCCATGATCGGTGGCGATGCGTATTGGAACTCGTTTTGGAACCTGAATTTGCTTTGGACGCTGGCATCCCCGCAAACGGTTGAAAAGCTGATAGGTACCCAGCTTGAAATGTACGAAAAAACGGGGTGGCTCTCAAAAGGCCCAACAGGTATTGAATACTCGGGCATTATGGAAGGCTCGCATGAAATGGCTTTAATGACCAGCGCCTATTTAAAAGGTATCATAAAAAAAGATGCCGAGACTGCTTACAAGGCCATGAAGAAAAATGTAGAGGTTGAGCCACAACCAACCTGCGGTGGCTATCCCGGAAACCCGCAGATCTCGGCTTATGCCAAATTCGGCTATGTATCTACCGAAAAAGGCGCTACTTCTAAAACGCTTGATTATGCTTATGACGACTGGTGTGTCGCTCAAATGGCAAAATACTTAGGCAAGCAGAATGATTACCAATTCTTTATAAAGCGGTCGGCCAATTGGAAAAACGTGTTTGACCCCGTACGCAAATACGTGGTGCCTAAAAAAGATAACGGCCAGTTTATTAATAATTTCGACCTCTTTTCTGTCGATCATTTTGTGGAGGGTAACTCGTGGCAATACTCGCTTTATGTGCCGCATGATGTGCCCGGCCTGGTTAAGTATATTGATAAGGATGTTTTTCTTAAACGATTGGAGATCGGCTTTAAAAAATCAGAACCGCACCAGTTTGCCGCCCACGCGCTGGACAGGACGATGGGCCAATCTGCCGAGTATTATATTAACCAGGGTAATGAAGTAAATATGCAGGCGGCGTACCTTTTTAACTATACGGATAAACCCTACCTGACCCAATACTACACCCGCAAAATACTGGATGTGTTTTATGACGACTCGCCTTACGTGGGTTGGAACGGTGATGAAGACGAGGGCCAGATGGGAGCGTGGTTTGTGCTGAGCTCCATGGGGCTTTTTGAAATGAACGGCGGCACATCACCCGATCTGCGGATTGATCTGACCAGCCCGTTGTTTAACCAGATCAGGATCAACCTGAACTCAAACTATTATAAAGGAAAGTCATTTACCATTAACGCATATAATAACTCTGCTGAGAATATTTATATCCAATCGGCCAAATTAAACGGCAAAACTTTAGCGGGTAATTTTATAAGCTTTAAAGATCTGGTTGCAGGCGGCAAACTGGAAATGAATATGGGCCCGACGCCGGTAAAGTAAGAAACTTTCACGGATGCAAAGGCTCATTTGTCTCACGCGAGTGTGAGACAAATGAGTGAGCCAAGATTTTGAGTTAATGTATTGAAGGTAAATCTATTAAGTAAAATCGGTGAGCCAGAATGAGACAAGATCTGGCCGTTGTTGGTGTTGTCACCAACAACTTAGCGCAGGGTTATAGATAACGTTCTGTGAATACATTCCGGTACTTGTTGGTGAGAACACCAACAATGGCAAAATGACAAAAACAAAAAACCCGGACCAATCTAGCCGGGTTTTTTGTTGATCGATATTTTGAAAATGACTACCCTTTAGCCGTTTTAACTTTATAAAATTTAAAACCGAACATAAATATCACCGCGTAGCAAATAATTGGCAGGTAGTATGCCTGTGCCACATTATGGTTAGCAACCTGGCCCATAATGAAAGGGAATAACGCGCCGCCCACAACACCCATCGCGATGAACGATGATGCTTGTTGTGTGTGGCTGCCCAAGTTTTTTAATCCCAAACTAAAGATGGTAGGGAACATGATACTGAAGAAGAAGTTGATCATCAGCAAAGCAATGTATGACGGCCAGCCCAGGTGCTGCGCAACAATAATGCACATCAATATATTGCCGCCTGCAAAAATTGTTAACAGCTTGTTAGGCGCTATAATTGTCATTAATGAGGTGCCTACAATACGGCCCAACAACATCATGCCCATAAACAGGCTCATAAAATATCCGGCTTTTTCATCGCTAAAGTGCATAATGTTTACACCGTAGTTAATAAAGTAGGCCCAGGTACCGGCTTGTGCCGCCACGTTAAAAAACTGCGCAACGCAGGCCCAAACAAAATGACTGTGCTGAAATAGACCCTTTTGCGGGGCAACATCAACATTTAACGCTTCCGGATCATTTGACTCGGCAGCTGCATGAGGATCAACCAGTGCCGGGATCTTTAAAAATGCAAATACAACAGCCAGTAACAATACAACAATGCCAATAGCTACATATAACGTTTTTACAGATGTAAGGTCGGTTGATTTTACCGTATCGCCGCTTAACAAGAAAAACGCGCCGATAGTTGGGCCGATGATGGTACCAACCGCGTTAAATGTTTGCGCGAAGTTTACACGCAGGTCGCTTTTACGTTGGTCGCCTAATGCAGCCGCAAAAGGGTGCGCGACGGTTTCGAGCGTAGCCATACCGCAACCTACTATAAATAACGCTATCCTGAAAAATGTGAACGAGGCCGCGTTAGCTGCAGGTACAAATAAAAATAAGCCGCCTGCAAATAATATCAGCCCTAAAATTACACCGGCTTTGTAACCATATTTCTTCATAAATAGGCCTGCCGGTATACTCATGATA
>JAQBOP010000267.1 GCA_028287975.1 Mucilaginibacter sp.
TGATTTGATCTTGGCCTTGGCTTTTGCGGTAACCACAAAATTCAGCCAGTCTTCTTTTGGTGTTTGTTTGTTGGACGTGATAACCTCAACCTGGTCGCCATTTTGTAGCTTATAACTTAAGGGAACCAACTTGTGGTTAACCTTGGCGCCAATACAACTTGCACCGACGTCGGTATGTATTTCGAATGCAAAATCAAGCGCCGTTGCATTTAACGGTAACTGTATCAAAGCACCTTTCGGTGTGAAGATAAATATCTCATCAGAGAACAGATTCATCTTAAAATCATCCAGGAACTCCAATGCATTCGAATCGGGATTCTTAAGCATATCGCGAACCTTTTGCACCCATTGGTCCAACCCGCTGTCGGATGATGATTCTTTATATTTCCAATGCGCGGCAAAACCTTTTTCGGCGATCTCATTCATACGGGTAGTGCGTATTTGTACTTCAACCCACTGGCCACGTGGGCCCATTACCGTAGTGTGTAAAGATTCGTAACCATTAGCTTTTGGCGATGATATCCAGTCGCGCAATCTATCTGGATTTGGCCGATAAAGATCAGTGACTATCGAATATGCCTTCCAGCAATCCGCTTTTTCATTTTCAGGGGTGCTATCCAATATTACCCTGATGGCAAAAAGGTCATATACCTCTTCGAAGGGTATCGACTTTTTCTTCATTTTATTCCAGATAGAATGGATCGATTTTGGCCGCCCGAATATATCAGCAACCAGGTCTTGCCCCTCCAATACTTTTTTAACCGGCTCAATAAAATCACGAATGAATTTTTCGCGCTCGGCCTTTTTCTCGTTTAGCTTATTTTTGATGAACTGGTAAGTCTCTCTTTCCATGTATTTCATAGAAAGATCTTCCAGTTCAGATTTTATAGCATATAACCCCAGCCGGTGAGCCAGTGGAGCATACAAATAAACAGTTTCTGAGGATAATTTAAGCTGCTTGTCGCGCGGCATAAATTCCATGGTGCGCATGTTATGCAGGCGGTCGGCCAATTTTATCAATATCACCCTCACATCATCCGCCAGGGTAAGCAGCATTTTCCTGAAGTTCTCTGCCTGTAAAGAGCTATTGGTATCAAATACGCCCGATATTTTGGTAAGCCCGTCAATTATTTTGGCTACTTTTTTACCAAACTCCTGTTCAATATCATCAAGCGTTACATCCGTATCTTCAACAACGTCATGCAGCAAGGCGCACACAATAGATGTGGTACCCAACCCGATCTCTTCGGCGGCTATTTGCGCCACGGCAATAGGGTGGTATATATATGGCTCGCCGGATTTGCGACGCATATCTTTATGGCTTTCTAAGGCCATATCAAATGCCTTGCGGATCATGCGTTTATCTCCTTTTTGCAAAGTAGATTTACTTGCACGCAGCAAAGCGCGATATCTTTTTAATATCTCCGTCTTCTCAACTTCCAGATCAATTACTAATTCTTTCATTATTAAGGTTATCAGTATTTAAATAAAACCTACAATAAACGTTAAAATTGCAGGTTTATATGAAATACCAAAAAAAATTGCATTAATTTTGCAATAGGTAAATTTATGAAATTATTTGGGCTTTTAGTAGTGTTTTGTTGCTTAATGGGTACTGTACGGGCCCAATCGCAACACCCTGCACTACCTATACTGGGCAAAAATGATACCATTAAAACCTATGTGACACTGTTGGATAATGAGATGGTGCCATGGATAGTTGCCCCGGAGGTAGTGATACGTGCAAGCCGTATATTTAAAACCGACGCTGACAGACGGGCTTTTAACTTATTAAGATATAATGTGGTTAAGGTTATACCTTATGCCCATGAAGCGGGTGATATCTACCGGAAATTACAGCGTGATTTGGCTATGACCGGCGATAAAGACAAACAAAAGTTTTTAATTGATGAGTGTAACAATAAAATAAAAGCGCTGTTTAAAAAGGACATCGAAAACCTGACAATTAGTCAGGGTGATATACTGATAAAATTGGTTAACCGCGAAACAGATCTAACTACGTATAATTTGGTTAAAGACCTGAAAGGGTGGGGCACGGCTATGATCTATCAATCCATTGCCAGGATAGTAGGCCATAACCTGAAAGAGACGTATGACAAGGATGAACAGCGCGATATTGAGACGATACTCCAGGAATCGGGTTATGATTCCTACAGGAATTAGTAATGAACAGTATCTATCAATTTAATGTTCAGAAGATCTCGGGGCAGGAGATAAGCTTATCAGATTATAAAAACAAAGTACTTTTAGTAGTTAATACCGCGTCCGAGTGTGGTTTCACTCCTCAGCTAAAGGACTTGGTGACTTTGAAAAATGAGTTTGTCGGCCAGGATTTTGAAATATTAAGTTTCCCCTCGAATGATTTTGGTGGACAGGAGCCCCTGGAAGGTGAGGCCATAACCGCTTTTTGCGAAACCTACGGCGCCAATTTCCCAATTTTTGAAAAGATAAGAGTGAGAGGCCCATATGCCGACCCGTTATATAAATTTTTTGCGGATAAAAAGCAGAACGGTCGGTTAAGCTCAATACCCAGGTGGAATTTCCATAAATTCCTGATCAATCGCAATGGCGAGTTGACTGATTTTTATTATCCTTTTACCAAGCCTACTTCTTCAAAGATCAGGAAGAAAATTAACCGGTTGCTGGCCGCCAAATAATAAACTACGTTTAAAACATGCTTAAATTAGATATATTAGTTATAGCCGTACATCCGGACGATGCAGAGTTAGGTTGCGGCGGTACCATATTAAAACATATTGCCGCCGGTAAAAAAGTTGGCATTGTCGACCTTACCCGGGGCGAACTGGGCACACGCGGTTCGGCAGAGATCCGTGACAGGGAAGCTGAAGCCGCCGGTAAAATATTAGGATTAGCCGTAAGAGAAAACCTGGCGATACCCGATGGTTTTTTTGAAAACACTAAAGAATACCAGCTAAAGGTAATAACAGCGATACGTAAGTATCAGCCGGAAATTATCATTACTAATGCGTACCATGACAGACACCCCGATCATGGCCGCGCTTGCAACCTTGTTACCGATGCGTCATTTTTATCCGGTTTAAGGAAGATAGAAACTTTTGAAGACGGTAAAACGCAGGAACCATGGCGCGCCGAGATATTATTACACTTTATACAAGATGTATATATTAAGCCTGATATTATAATTGATGTTACCGACCATTGGGATAAAAAAGTTGAGAGTATTTATGCTTACGGGTCGCAGTTTCATAACCCAGATTGGGAGGAGGAGCCGCAAACTTACATCTCATCGCCTGAGTTTATTGCCGTGGTTGAATCTCGTGCGCGCGAGTTTGGTAAAGTTATCCACGTGAAATTTGCAGAAGGTTTTACCTCGCGGAGGATCTTAGGAGTTGATAATCTTTTTAGCCTAAGGTAAGCAGCGGTCTAATAGATCCCTATATACTCAAAGCGGTTATTGTCATTATTTCTTTGGCGCTTAAGCTTGTTTTCTTTGGCAAGCTTTAATAGTATGCCTGATAGTTCGGATGTTTTAAAGTCGGAGTCGTAATGCTCTTTACAATATTCTGCTATAGCCGATATGGAATGTGATTTCTTAAAGAAGTCGGTAGTTAAAAGTTGATTCAGCACTTTTGTCGCGCCCGGTTTTTTACGGCCGGCTGTACTATTGTAACTCTCGTTATCTGTTGTTTTGTTTTTGCTTGCTTTTTTGCTTAAAAACTCGTAACCTTCAGCGTCGCCTCTTTCAAACTCAATCATTGCATCTAATAATTTGTCAACAACTTTTACCTGAACGGCTTCTGATCGGAATGCATTAACAACTTCGGATATTTCTATAAGCTGTTTTTTTAACTTTTCTATGGGTTTGCTCATGATATCATATTAGGTATGGTCAATATTATTTTGTTAAGAATAGTTAGCCATAATTAGGGAAAAGGCCGGTTAACAGAAATAATACATATAGATGTAACGCAAACATACGATTATAGTATATTTCAACTATAATAAAGCCTTATGATATCTTAAAAAACATGGAGTTGTAGCAAAAATATTACATATTAATGTTTAGGGACTATTTTTTGGAGAATATGCAGCCCTTCATCAATATTATTTTTTTCAATAATAAGCGCCGGCCTAAACCTGATGGTATTGTTTCCGCAACCTAAAAACATTACGTTATGTTGGATACCGTCCTGTAAAAATTTGTCGCGTGTGGGTTTGTCAGGGAAATCAAAGGCGGTAAGTAAACCTTTTCCGCGTACGTTACTGATTACCGGATTGTCCTGGGCAATTTGAGTTAATTGATCCTGTAAATACCGGCCATTTTCGGCTGCTTTTGTACATAAGTTATCTTCCTCAATGATCTCCAGTATTTTTGATGAACGAACCATGTCAACCAGGCTGCCGCCCCAGGTTGAATTTATCCTTGACGGTACATTAAATACATTATTTTCGATCTCATCTACACGTCTGCTTGCCAATATGCCGCATACCTGCATTTTTTTACCGAACGCGATAATATCCGGACGGGCTTTTTCGCCAAAATGCTCATGGCACCAAAATTTTCCGCTTAAAGCTACTCCTGTCTGCACCTCATCATAGATCAACAGCGCTTCATTTTCATCGGCCAATATGCGCAGCTGTTCCATAAACTCTTTGCGTGCATGATTGTCGCCACCCTCTGCCTGTACCGGCTCTACAATGATGGCGCAGATCTCATCCTTGTTATCTGCAAAAGCTTGTTTTATTTGTGTGATGGATTGTTCTTCTCTTTTTAAAAGCTCGGCAAGATTGCTTTCTGTCTGCGGATATTTAACTGTCGGAAAAGAAACACGCGGCCAGTCAAACTTGGCATACCACTTGGTTTTAACAGGCAGCGTATTGGTTAAGCTAAGCGTATAACCTGACCGGCCATGAAAAGCGTTTTCAAAGTGCAATACTTTAAAACCTTTTTCGGTGGTGTAACCTTTGGCAAAGTTCTTTTGCAATTTCCAGTCCATAGCGGTTTTAAGCGCATTCTCAATAGCTAATGTGCCCCCTGAGATAAAGAAAGCATGGGGCAGATAATCAGGAATGCCAATTCTGTCGAATGTTTCTAAGAACTGGGCGTATTGAGTGGTGTATATATCAGAGTTTGATGGGTTGGTTAAGGCAGCCAGCATCAGGTTTTTTTTGAATGCTTCGTCGTTAAGCATTTTGGGATGATTATAACCTAATGGTACTGATGCGAAACAGGTAAAAAAGTCAAGCAGGGTGCGTTTATTCTTCGCATCATAAATATGTACGCCGTTACTTTTTTCCATATCAAAAGTAAGGTCAAAGCCATCGGCCAGGACATGCTTTTTCAAAGAATCAATAACGTTTTCAGGAGAAACAGACAGGTTGTACATGGTGTTATGCTTTGTACAAATTTACTAAAAAACCCTCTAAATTGATATTTAAGCACTTTTTGGACCCGATACCCAAAAAGTAGGTTTAAACAATTTAAAGTTGGTTTTTGTACTGTTGTGTAAAATAGTATGGGCTAAATAAATTTGTCTTTCATCCCCAAAAGTCCCCAAATACCGCCGCTATGGATGGCTAATATGTTGCTGCCGGGCCTAAAGTAGTTTTTGTCTGCAAGGTCGTAAATGGCATAAAGCATCTTGCCGGTATAGATAGGGTCTATTAAAATCCCCGTGTCTGCTACAAATCTTTTTATAAAGGTTATTAGGTCGTTATTTACTTTGCCATACCCCCCAAAATGATAATCGGTATGTAGCTGATAATTTGCCGGTGCTGACAGCAGTTTATCGATCTCGCCGGCAATAAATCCTCCGTTTTTAAACACAGGTATTGAATGAAGCACTGTTGGTAGTTTATGGTCTGTAATGCCATTAATGATCCCGGCAGCCATCGTACTGGTACCACTGGCACAAAAAATATGGTCGTACGGTTCAATTAGTTCACCAATTAATTCGCTGCACCCCTGCGCGGCTTCGGGCGATGCACCGCCTTCGTCTATAAAAAAAGCATTTTCATCACCGGCAAAATATTTTGTAAACAGTGCCTGTTTATCACGATAGCTTTCGCGATCGGTAAATATCAATTCCATGCCGTGCAGGCGGCACATAAACAAAGTGTCATTATTAACTTCCTCACCGCGGACTATCCCCGTAGCCTTAAAGCCAAACCGGGCCGCAGCACCGGCGGTTGCCAATAAATGGTTAGAATACGCCCCGCCAAAGGTTACCAGGTGAGTTTTATCTTGACTTTGCGCTTTTTTTAAAAGGTATTTTAGCTTACGCCATTTGTTGCCTGATATGATGGGATGGATCAGGTCGTCGCGTTTGATATAAACCGACAAACCCCACTCAGCAAACAACGGATTGTTAATTTGCTGAACGGGACTAAATATCTCGAGATCAATATTCATTAAATTATTAGAAGCCAAGTCCTATACCCACGTTTGCTGATTGATATTGTGCAAAACTATAAGAGCCATATATTTTAAGCGCAAATAAGCTCAGTTGGAAACCAACATCTGCTCGCGGGCCGCTTACATTTGCCGCTGACCCACTAATGTTGATTGGGTCGGTAAAGGTGGTATAAACCGGTTTGTTAAGGCCATCTATGCTCGTTAAGAATGGATAGTTGCCTTTAAAACCAACCTTAGTACTACTGG
>JAQBOP010000279.1 GCA_028287975.1 Mucilaginibacter sp.
CAATAATCCCCGCCGCGTACTTTTTCCCATCCATAACGACGGATATAACGTTCCGTAACTTCGTTTTCCATTTCGAACGGAGCATTCTCAAAAAATTCTACTACCCCCAGCGGCGGATGAGCCTGCGTCCAATAGGCGCCTTTTCCGTTTAAATGTTTTTTCCAGCGCCGTTTAAGGCAACGGGTGTAGCCAACGTAATAACAAGCGCCGACCAATTTCAGTACATAAACCGTTCCCCGCCAGTCTTTTCTTTTTACCGGCGCTGCTACGCACTCAGCCTGCTTCAGCCGGATAATGAAATCGTCGGCATTTCCTTCACGGCCACAGCAAAAACAAACATAATGATCCAATTCTGCTATGACCATCAATGTTTTTCGGTCGCCCTGGTGAAAGGGACATTTGCCTAACGCATAGCCTTCCCGTTCCTCCAATGTCACCCTGCGGCTGATTACTTCTTTAATATCCATCTTACAGCATTTTAAACCGTTCCGGCCCTGCGGCCATTAACCCCTCAAACACAATATCCAATACCTTTAACGCCGCTCTCAATTTTTCCGCATAACGTGCTTCCGCATTACTGAAGGCCTGCCAGCCATTGCGCCCCAGCACGATGCGTTTGGCCCCGGCTTCTGTCGCCAAACCGGTTACCCAGCTGATCTCCGGCAAGACCGCGCCGGCGTCAGCCGTTGCCAGCAGTTCCTTTTCCACCGTCAGCAGTACCAGGATATAACGCAGTTCAGCCGCCTGTTCATATAAAGGCCGGAGCAATTCATACACCGCCAAATCGTTTTTTAAGATCACTGCAGGGCGCGGGCGCATCCGCCGCGATAATTCGACGACCGCCAGCAAGATCAAAGCCTTAGCTTCACCGATGCCTTTAACCGCACATAACCTTTCGACATCCGCCTCCGCCAGTTCGGGCAGGTCCACCTGTTTTAACAGGCTATCGCAAATCTCCGACACCGGCAAGCCCTTACTGCCCGAACCGAACAGGATCGCCAGCAGCTCCGCGTCGCTCAATGCCTGCGGCCCCCGGTAGCGCAGCTTTTCCCGCGGCCGCTCCAGCGGCGGCAGTAATTTCACATTTTCCATCACGCCGCCGTCCCTTCCTCCCCGTGGCTGAACCGCGTCAGCACCATCGACAGCGCTTCGATAAAAAACGGAATTTCCTCCTCAAATAAAATCACCCGGTCCCTTTTATAATTATTTTCACCCAGCTTATCGCTCCGCGTAATAACCAGGTAACGCGTAGCGTTACGGGCCATATTGAGGTCCAGAAAATAAAACCGCCCGTTCTCCCCGAACATCTCCGAGTCCAGGTTATAATTTTTTACTGCTTCCATGAAATTTGCTTTTAACGAAACAAATCTCCGTCAAATTCATTTAAATTTGAGCGTATTAACCGTCTACAGCCGTCTATAAACGTTTAAGCTCCTATGGAAACTACCGA
Source organism: Mucilaginibacter sp. (assembly GCA_028287975.1). GTDB lineage: Bacteria > Bacteroidota > Bacteroidia > Sphingobacteriales > Sphingobacteriaceae > Mucilaginibacter. Next base: position 1,451 of record JAQBOP010000279.1, read on the forward strand.
TTTACTACCTGTTAAAAACTGCGCCCTATGCGGTACCGAGTTTCGTGCCGGCAGAAAGGACAAGAAATATTGCAGCGATGCCTGCAAAAGCGAAGCCGGGAATATCCGTGACCGCGAAAAACGCGAGGCGGGAAAACAGCAAACCGAAGCGCAGCAACCCAGCCTGCCTGCCTTTATCGAAACCATCCAGCAGATCCTCATCAAAAACCGGGAGCTACTCGACACTTGCCTTGACGGGCTGGATATCCGCCGCATGGAAAAACGCGACCTGGAAGGACGCGGCTTCAATTTTAAATATATCACCAGCCAGGCACCGACACTGGAAGACCGGGGTTATTGCTTTTGTTATGAGCTGGGCTACAAGGAGGTGGAAAACGACCGCATCGTTATTGTGCGGCGTGAGCGCGAGGTTATCTGCTGAGATAATCCTTATCCAGTTGCCGGTAGCTGATCGCTTCAGATAAATGTTCCAGCGCGATGTTTTTGGCACCTGCCAGGTCGGCAATTGTGCGCGCTACTTTCAGGATGCGGTCATACGACCGCGCCGATAATTTATAGTGTACCATCGCCTGGTTCAGCACCTGCTGCTCGGTTGTTTTTAGGCTGCAAAACGCTTTGACCATGGCGGTATTCAGCAGCGCGTTAATACAACCCGAGCGCCCGTATTGCCAATTCCGGGCAGTCATCACTCTTTCCCGTATGGTTTCGCTGCGTTCCGCTGCCGGCTCGCTTTCCATATTGACCGGCCCCACGCCGATATGCAGGTCGATCCGGTCCAGCAAAGGGCCCGATAGTTTACTGATATACTGGCGGACGGCCTGCGCCGTGCAGGTGCATTTCCGGTGCGGATGCCCAAAAAACCCGCAAGGGCACGGATTCATCGCCGCCAGCAAAATAAAATTCGCCGGAAAACGCGCCGAAAAATTCGCCCGCGAAATGGCGATCTCCCGCTCTTCTAACGGCTGGCGCAGGACTTCCAAAACCCGGCGCTTAAACTCCGGCAGCTCATCCATAAATAACACTCCGTTATGCGCCAAAGAAATTTCCCCAGGCTGCGGCACCGAACCACCGCCGACCAAAGCGATATCGCTCGCCGTATGATGCGGCGCGCGGAACGGGCGTTCCGTCATCAGCCCCACGCTATCCAGCAAGTTCGCGACCGAATAAATGCGGGTCGTTTCCAAAGCCTCGGCCAAAGTCAGCGGCGGCAAAACAGAGGGCAGCCGCGAGGCCAGCATGGTCTTACCTGTACCCGGCGGCCCGATCAAAAGCCCGTTATGCCCGCCCGCCGCCATGATCTCCAACGCCCGCTTCACCTTTTCCTGCCCACGCACATCCGAAAAGTCAGCTGTATAAAGCCCCTGTTTTGTAGTAAACAGTTCCCGCGTTTTGATGTGCACAGGTTCGGCTTCCAGTTCACCATTCAGAAAATGAATCACATCCGCCAAATTCCCGAAACCATATACCGCCAGATCACTGACGATAGCCGCTTCCTCCGCATTTTCCAGCGGCAAAATGATGCCTTTCAAACCTGCCCTGCGCGCCTCCATCGCTACCGACAACGCCCCTGCGACCGGGCGCAGTTTCCCGTTCAGCGACAACTCCCCGGTAAACAAAAAGACATCCAGCTTTTCCGCCGGAAGCTGCCCCGAGGCCGCCAGGATACTTAACGCAATCGGCAGGTCAAAAACCGCGCCTTGCTTACGCATACCCGCCGGGGCCATGCTCACCAGGATCTTTTGCCGCGGCATCTGCAATTCACACGCCGCAATCGCACTATCCACCCGGAACAGGCTTTCCTTCACCGCATCATCCGGCAACCCGATAATAAAATAACTAACACCCGCACAGATGCGGGTTTCCACCGTAATGATCACTGCTTCAATACCAGATAAGGCGGCACTATTAACGCTAACGGTCACTGGAATCTTTTTTATCCAGCATCATCAGTTCATTCACCACTACTTCCGTCACATAATGTTTAGCGCCATCCTTATCGGTATAATACCTGTTGGCCAATCTTCCCTCGACCGCGATCTGGCTGCCCTTATCCAGATATTTTTCCGCGATCTCCGCCTGCCGTTCCCACAAGATCAACTGGTGCCAGTGCGTTTCCTTCACACTTTCGCCCTTGGCATTTTTCTTAAAAAAGTTCGTCGCCAGGCTAAGTTTCGCCACTTTCTTCTCCTTACCGGTAACCCTTAGTTCAGGTGCCGCGCCCAACCGCCCGGTCAAACGCACGCTGTTGCTCAAATTGTTCATACACTTCAGTTTTATAACCACAAAACTGGGCAGCAAAAAAATAAAATACCCCCAAATAGTCGTTTACAGCCGTCTATATCCGTTTAGGGCGGCCCCGTCCCGATACTATCGGGCCGCGCCGGGCTCTCCGCTATATCTGCTCCGCAGGATGCCGCTGCGATCCCTGCCGCGATAAAAGCCCCAGCCGCGTCCGCCCAAGCGCTGCGCCCGGAGCCATCACCGGGAGGCGCTTGTGCTGCCGTCCGGCTGAAGACATTGCTGGTGAAGATAGTAGTCAGCTACCGCTCATTTGCCTTTTTCCACCACTATTTTCTCACGTTCCCTTAATGCAAGGCCATGCGAAGTGCCGCTTAAAAAATCTCCACCCATACGGGTCGTATTTTTTGCGGCAGCCTTGCTATTCCGCGTGAGGTATAGCGCTTACAAAAGGCAAATGAGGCGGTAGCCGAATAAGCAAAAAAAAAGTTTTAACCATTTAAAAATTAAAAACATGGAAATCACAGGAAGATTGGTAGCAGACGCTACCGTAAGAACAGTAAGCGAAGACAAAAAAGTAACCGGCTTCAGGTTAGCCATTAACCGCCGTTACAAATCGCAGGGAGAACAAAAGGAAGAAACCAGTTATGTCGATTGCAGCTATTGGCGCACCGATGCCATAGCGCCATTCCTGACCAAAGGAATGATTGTACAACTCTATGGGTTTATGACCGCACAGGCATGGGTAAGCCGGGATGGTGAACCAATGGCAAGCCTGAAATTCCGCACCGATGAAATTACCTTACTAAGTAAATCGGCAAAAAATAATGCGGAAGCGCAGGACGGTAAGCCCACACAGGCAGGCGACAAAAACCATGTGCTGAAACCAAGCAAGCAGTTTAATTAAACATTTACAGTCGTTTATAGACGGCTAAATGATGATTGAACAGGATTTCACCAAATAATTTTGAAACGCAATACGGATAAAGATGGAAAGAGCAAGGGATATAGCTACAGTTGCCCACCATTGGGCAAACGGTATCGGGGAACAGGCAAGAGCCAGTAACCTCTTTTTTGAACAGGAGAATATCTATTCATACGGCTACCATTTTCTGATAGCCAAGCATGTCTATAATAGTACAGGTGGTCACGCTGTATTGATTACGCAAAAGAAATATAGTAAATCAACTTCGGCGCATCTTACTTTGGTCAGGCAGGCATCCCGCCATATTCAGCAAATTTCCGTACCGAATCCTGATTGGCCAGCAGACGAATTATTTGAAAAGTGGTATAGCACCATAAAAGGTATCGCAGGCTCATTGACTAATGCACGTAACCCGGCTAAATTCATTTTGGAAATTCAGCAGGTTTATGGAGAGGCCAAACAATATGCTGACTTTTTCGGCTACGAAATACCCGAAGTTTTGCAACAGGCGTGCGAGATCAAGAACATCGGTCAATATCATGAGGTCATCCAAAAAGAAACCCAGTTACGCAAAGCCCAAGCCAAACGGGAACAAGCCGAAGCCCTGCGCATTCAAAAAGTGGATTTGAAACGTTGGCGTACTTTTCAAACAAGCTATATCACTACTGCGGACGGTTTCGATTACCTGCGCTTTAATCAGTCAGCAGAACGTATCGAAACCACCCAACGGGTAGAAATTCCTATTGCAATAGGGAAGCAATTCTATGCGCTTGTACTGGCGACCATAGCGCAGGGCGGTTTTAAAAACTGTCCGCATAAGTTGATGGACTTGTACGAGATACTGGAAATCAATGCCCGATTTATCCGTGTCGGATGCCACAAAATCAGCCTTAAAGAAATCAACTCATTTGCTAAACAACAGGGATGGCAATAGCCACCTGCTAATCATTACAAAAAAACTGAAAGACATGAGAACATACGAGAAAACAACCAACGGTATAGAGTATATCGATGAAATTGCCAGTAGCGAGGGCGCAAGTTTCGTGCTGTTTCCGACAGCCGGGCATACCCCCGAAATGATAAAGGAAGCCATCAGGGAAATATTTGATAACAGGGATGTAGTATCGCTGAAAGTGGCAAATGAGCGGGATTGGAACGAACGTTACCGCACCGAAATTTTCGCTCATCCCTTAATATGCCCGTTGAAATGGTATGAGGTCAATACGGGCGATTACGACCAGCTTCGGCGGGAAAGGCTGAAAGGTACTGCAATTGAAGAATATATAAAACAATATGTCCTGCCGTTTACAGCAGAAACCAAAGCAAAAAATTTAAAGAAATACGGCAACGAAATGTATGGATTATGAGCAAGCTTCATTCTTATACCGTCCCATTTGGATTATTACTGGCCTTAATCGGGTGCATTATTCGCTATCAAATTAACAGGCGCAGGTTCAACCGCAGGGGCTTAAGTGGGTTACAGCACTTTTCATCCTATGGCAGGGCGGTTTGCACAACAGCGATAGAAAGAGTGATAATGCTGTTAGGTACGCTATGCCTGCTTGCAGGGCTGTGGCTACTATTTAACCATTTAAAAATGTAAAAACCATGAGCAATTTAGCCAAAAAGACCGAGCGTAAAGCCCTCAAAGTACTGGCGAATACCCTGCGCTTCTTTGAGGGGACGGCAAAACTGGATATGACCGCAACCGATGCTTTCAAGGCAAGGGAAGCGGAAAACATCCTTAAAGGCATCATTGAGGCCAACGGCTTCACCGCCAACTATGAAAAGGGAAAAGGCACAACATTAACCAAACAAAAAAACAGGTATTATGAAAACGAACTTTTTTGAACAAATCGCAGGTTTAACGATAAACGGAACCCTGCAAATCAATATCCAACCACAGGAAAGCGGTACGCTGACCGTATCAATCCTATTGGCAAATGCCAACCCGAAAATCACCACAGGCAAAAATATACCGCCTATGCTGTTAAAAGGCAGTCCGCAGGAACTGGACGAGGCGTTTTTTAATCAGGTGGGTGAACCCATGAAGCGAACCGTCAAGCTGTTTGCCAATTTGGAAGCCTACCAAAAGGAACTGGATAAAGCGCAACAGGCGGGTAAAAAAGATAACAGCAAGGACAAGTCAGCAAAAAAAACCACCAATTCCAACCTGTTCACGCAAACCGCAGAAGAACCTGATAATGATACAGACGATGATTTGGACGAACCGACCAATGAAACAGAGCAGTTGGCTGAAAAACAACGACTGTACGACGAAGCCATGCAAAGGGTAACGCAATTAAATACGGATATGAAGTATAAGGAAGCCATCGCCCAACTGCCCGATGCGAAAGAATACCCCGACAAAGCAGACGAAATCAAAACCAAGCGGGAGCAATTACAGAAACGTCAGGAACTTTACGCCAGTTTGCAAACCGAAGTTTAACCTTAATCAGCAACGAACATGATAGTCAATGAATTAACAAGGGTGTTTCTGCACAAGGAAAACGGGCAGGACATCCGTTTGGCAGACCCTGGCGCGGAGTTTACCGCAAGCGATGTGCAAAATTTTTATTCCGCTACATACCCCATACTCACCAATGCGAAAATCATCGGCCCCGAAATTAAGAATGATGAAGTGCAATACCGCTTTGAAAGCACGATGGGGCATAAAGGATAAGTCATGAAAAAACAACAAAAAGACAGGACACTAAAAATCAGAAAGGAAAACGAGGCATGGAAGCTACAACAGCAGTTCGGGGAGTTGGCACAACGGTTAGACCGTTTGCCCGATGCAAACGAAGTACAGCGCAACCCGCAAAGAAGCGCACCGCAAGGGTTAGCAGAAATGGTTTTTTAAGCCACCCGTTTAAACCGTTTTGGGCATATAGTGGCAATAAAGACAGGGCAGAAAGGGAGTTTTTATGCTCCCTTTCCAACCTCTGTAAACATTATGATTTGCCGATACCCGATTGTATTAACGGCAATTTCCCGCAAAGTATATACTATACCTTACAGGCAGTTACTGAACAATTAAAAAAAGTAGACCGCAAATTGCAATGTATCATCGCCAAAGACGACAGGCATATCACTACGTTGGCTACCGTCAGGCAGTACAATACAGGTATGACCCTGTATTATATCCCTGTAAGGCCGTTATGGCATTGGGTACAGAGTAGTCAGGGGCAACACATTGCCGAATTGCTGTTAGGAATTTTTGCCTACCTGCACCAAGTTGTCGGTATCCCGTTTTTTTCCGAACCAAGCAGTTATTTAGCCTCACAGTACAAGTATATCGAGCAAATGATAAAGGATGAACAGGACGGGGAACCTGACCGGCAACAACAACTGGATGAAGTTTACACCCTTAAAAATGCGGGTATAAAATTGCACCGTCAAGTCAGTCCCCCCGAACGATTAGCAGCTTTTGAAGATACAGTTTTGAACTTTCGGCATACGGATAATTGGGAACTGGAATGGAAATCGGTAGCATCCGATTTTTTACAGCTTTATCAGCAATACCCTGACCGCAACATATTTGACCGCATTCATTCCGATTTGCTATACCCCGCAGACGAGGATCGTATCTCTGTTGACCAATATATCAGCTTTTACTGGAGCGGGGATGATTGCTTGAATGAATGCCTGTTTGATATGATAAACGACCATTTTCAGGAAATCGCCTATATGGATGAACCGATGCAGGTACAATTATTTGATGCCCCGCCTGAAAATACCACACCCGATTTTGATTTTGAAAACCGCCTGTTTGGTTTGCTCAACAAACTAAGTAAATTATTAAGTGATTACGATTATGAAGAACGTTAGCCAGCAATTCAATCAACAATACCTGCCTGTCAAAGCCCTGCTGATTTACCAGTCAGCGGAACAGGAAACCGATAGTGGTAATAGTCCCCCAACAGAAATTTACGTGGAAAGCTACGACATTGGTAAACAGGGCAACCCCATAAACGCCCACCCGCTAACGGTTAAGGAAATGACCGCGCTAAGCGAGTTACTGCAAGCTACACAGGAACTCAAAAATAATTACCTGCAATGCAGGGGCGTGTTGCCCCCTAAATTAATTTTTGTAAACACCCAAAATAACGGTTATGCTGTTTGGTACACCCCCCAACAGGAAGTCAGCCTGTTTTTTACCGATAGTTTGGGCATCCCATCGGGCAAGGCCAAGATACCCGCCATGCTTTGGAAAGCGACCAAAGAGCGATTGCAAGTCTTTGCCTTGAAAGGCAAGACAAAGCCCACAGCCGATGCTTCGCTCTATTATGCGCCTTTATTTAATCTCTCACAGGACGGTAGCGTTTGCATGGGGACGGTAAATATTAATATCGACAGGCAGACCTGTTTGGAAAACTTTATGGCGCAATGGGAAAGCTATTTTTTCAATAGCTACTTTACCCATACCCTCGGCAACCACCGCCATTGCAAAAGCAATTTAATACAGCTATGGCAAGAACAGGCCAGTACAGGCAGGGACTTTCCGCAGGACGAATTAATCAAAAACGGCAGGACTTTAAAAGATTTAATCCGATGAAAAAGAAAAAAGCCAACGATAAACGAACCGCCGTCCATATCGTAGATAAGGAACTCTTACAACCCTATAACCCTGTTGTTATTAACCTGATTGGCTTAGGGGGAACAGGCGGGCAGGTCTTGACCGCATTGGCAAGAATAAACCAGGCGTTAGTGACGCTTAATCATCCCGGCTTATTTGTCAGGGTGTTTGATGATGATACCGTCAGCAGGGCGAATTTGGCGAGGCAGTTATTTACGACCGCCGAATTAGGGTTACCCAAAGCCGTTGCATTGATAAACCGCATTAACCGCTTTTTCGGCACGAACTGGAAAGCGATTACGGATAAGTATGACAAGCAATATAGCCAAAGTGGTGAGAATGGTTGGGCAACCGTTACCATCGGTTGTGTGGACACCGTTGAGGCAAGGCAGGACATCGCCCACACGCTGAAAATCATCCATAAAAACAGGGGGGATTATCGTGGCCAACCCTTGTATTATATCGACTTCGGTAACAGTAGGGAAACAGGGCAGGTTATCTTATCCACCATTGGGAAAATCAAACAACCCAACTCCAAACAATACCGCACTATTGAACAATTGCCGATGGTTACGGATGAATTTGGCGAACTTTTATCTGCATCCGAAGTAGCCGACAATACGCCAAGCTGTTCGCTTGCCGAAGCATTGACCAAACAGGATTTATTTATCAATTCCGCTTTGGCGAATGTCGGCGCATCCCTATTATGGCAATTATTTCGGGAAGGGATGTTGTTTAACAGGGGCTTCTTTTTGAACTTAAAAGATTTCAGGACACAGCCACTCAAAGTGGCTTAACATTACAGGCAATGAAAATTATAGATATTAACGAAAATGAAATAGAAATTACCGATTTACCTTTGGCATTATTACAGGCGGACGATTATCGGCATTATAGGTTAACCAAACCAACATTAATGAGCGAGAGACTGCAAGCCTATTGGGAAGATTTTTACCAAAAACTGCTTCAACTCCACCAGGAGCAAAAGAGCTGAAATGCTCGGGGGCCACGGCTATGCCGTGGCCCCATTCCGCCTCATTCCATTCGCCGGAGCGCCCCCTGTTCCCTCCACTTGTCAAGACTGCTTTATTTGCGAAACAGGGTGCGGGTTTTAAAACTGCAGAATATTTCAGTCCAATACAGATAATATTCAGGATTTTAATTGCGTTATCTTTCATTACCAATGTTGTCCCCAACAACATTTTGATCATTAACCATTGTACTAATTATTATGGAAGAACTCACCCACATCGAGCTGTTTTTTAAACATGGCATGAACCATACGCGCGCAGCCAAAACCATCAATGTAAAACCCAATGCATTCCGGGACACCTATTTCCGACAACTAAAAATATTGTGCCGCGAAACGGGTCACTCTGTAAGAGATTTTTGGAACAGCGAAATGAAACAGAAAGGCGGCGAAATACAGGCACTCCTTGAGCAATACAACCGAATAGCCAAAGGCAATGATTTCATCAGGGATAACCTCGTGTTGATCGGATTTATCTTTTATCCCGAACATACCGAAGAAACAGAAAAGCTGTTTGAAAGCCAGCGGTACACCGGATTCTACAAGTATCAGAACGATGATACCGACCTCAACTTAAGAATAACCTGGACAGACTGGACGCTTTACGATGGCCCATCAACCGATAAGATCTTAGCACAGGGATCATTAACCGGCCTCAACATCCAAACAGCCGTTGCCTTATTGATCACCTGGGGCAAAAACAAAAGCTAACACCCAAACAAAAACCAGATCATTACACGAATATAACCGCTTAATGAGTGATTTTCTTTGTACTATAAAAGTAATCCCTTATCTTATATACTATAATAATCGTTCATTAAAACACAAATAAGGTCAATTAAACCACGAGGGTATTTTGAAGGGTACCCACCTGATTTTAATTCGTAAATAACACATTTACAGGCCGGTACAAAAAATATAGTGAGCCCAGCGGGATCACTGGAAGACAAAAGTCTTCTAAAGTTTAAACAGAAAAGGCGCATGAAAATGCGCCTTTTCTGTTTAAAATGCATTTTTGCCACTCGACCAAAAAACAAACAGATCATTTCAGATCGATCTAATTGGTGCGCTATTACAATTGGACACTAGTTAGTTTATCTTTAGGCAGCAATTGGACAATTAACATTGTAAACTAAAGTTAAAAAGCACAGTTTGCGTTATTTGACTAAAACATCTCAAGTTGTGCTATAATTTTGTTACGCATCGGTATTTGACATTTTGTTCAGCACGAAATTTCCTAAAACCAGGCAGTCCATTTCCGTACCTATAAAATCAAGATATGCATCCTGTGGGGTACATACAACCGGCTCGCCCCTGACGTTAAATGATGTATTGATCAGCAGGCCATACCCTGCTAATTTTTTAAAGCTATTGATCAGTTGCCAAAATCTTGGATTTGCTTCCTTGCTTACAGTTTGTACCCTTGCTGAATTGTCGACATGGGTAACTGACTGAATGCTTGATCGTATTTGATACAGTCGATCATAAAGCCCCATCTGTTCATAATCAGCAGGCCGCTCTTTTAACAAGTCAGCTTTTACCTGGTCGACAAAAAGCATATAAGGCGACGCAGTAGCTGTTTCAAAGTATTTATCAGCATCCTCCTGCAAAACGCTTGGAGCAAAGGGCCTGAATTCTTCCCTCGCCTTTATTTTTACATTTATGATCATTTGCATTACCGGATTTCCCGGATCGCCAAGAATACTGCGATTACCTAAAGCACGGGGACCAAATTCCATTCGTCCCTGGAACCAGCCGACAACACATCCATCGGCAATTTTTTTACTTACAAAGTTCGCCAGCTCTTCAAAATTTTCATAATACTTATATGCTGCATTATATTTACGCAGCACGTTCAATATCTGCCTGTCATCGTATTGTGGGCCCAGGTATGCGTTTTTCATCCCGTCAAAATTTCCTATCAGCTGTTTTTCAAATCCACCCCAAATGTGATATGCCGCCAAAGCCGCACCTAACGATCCCCCGGCATCGCCTGCCGCAGGCTGGATCCATATATTTTCAAAGGCCCCGGCCTTAGCAACTTTGCTGTTTGCCACACAATTTAAGGCCACTCCGCCAGCCATCACTAAGTTTTTGCTTAAGGTTAACCTTTGCGCCGTATTTGCCAGTGATATTATAATAAATTCTGTAACCTGCTGTATGGCCAAAGCAAGATTCATATGTGTTTTGCTGATCTCTGATTCGGGCCTGCGTCTTGGCAAATTAAATAACGCCTCCCACTTTTTATCATTGGTCATGGTAAGTTTGGTGGCGAAATCAAAGTAATGCATGTTTAACAGTATCGACCCATCTTCCCGTACATCTACCAGTTCTGTCAGTATCTTTTGTTTAAAATCTGCGGCCTGGGCCGATTCCGGATCGCCGTAAGGGGCTAAACCCATTAATTTGTACTCGCCATCGTTTACCTTAAAACCCAGGTAATACGTAAACGCGCTATAAAGCAGTCCAACTGAGTGCGGGAACTGAAGTTCTTTTAAAACGGTTATCTGGTTGCCTTTTCCATGGCTTATAGTGGTAGTGGCCCATTCGCCAACACCATCGATGGTTAAAATTGCTGCATCGTTATAAGGTGACGGATAATAAGCGCTGGCCGCGTGCGATAAGTGGTGTTCAGGAAATAGTACCGGTATTTTTTCGCCTCCAAATTGTTTAAGATGCTTGCGGACAAGCTTTTTCATAAAAAGTTTTTCGTTAATCCATACCGGCATTGCCTTTATAAAACTGATTAACCCTTTGGGAGCAAAAGCATGATAAGTTTCCAGCAACCGTTCAAACTTCAGCATCGGTTTGTCATAAAATGCAACGGCTGTCAGCTCCTGATAAGTTATACCAGCCTCTTCCAAAACATATTTTACGGCATTTTCGGGGAAACCGGCATCATGTTTTATGCGGGTAAACCTTTCTTCCTGTGCGGCAGCAATTATTTCACCATCTATAATCAACGCTGCTGCACTGTCATGATAAAATGCCGAAATTCCGAGTATTACCGTTGCCAAATGCTGTTAAAATAAAGAATAAATAAAAGGGGCTAAAGCCGGCACACTCGCCAATACGATCAAAATAGAAAACAATGTTAAAATAATGATAAGTGGTACCAGCCAGAATTTTTTTCGGGTTTTTAAAAAAAGAAACAGTTCTTTAAAAAATTCCATCGTGTTAAATATTTAAAAGGAATGCATGAGATCATTTTTGGTATACAGGTGGTTTCTATCAACCATTACAGATCGCCTGTCTTTTTTGAATGCTTTTAACCGCAAGGTGTCTTTGCCTAAAAGCCTTCTTATAAGCCCCATCGGTGTTACCACTAAAAAAAATACAATTGTCAGCAAAATTGCAGGACTAACTTTCCCTAAAAGTTCAGATAAACCGAACCATAAAATTGCGAAAGGATAAAATAAGATTGGCAACAAAACGGTAACCAGCAGCGACACAAATGCGGCACTAACAAAATGTTCGCTTTTATAATGCAATGCCAAAAATAGCATTACCAGGGTGGCAACCTGGCCAAATTCCATACATTGCTTTTTTCCGGTTTTTTTAAAAGCTTTCATTTGACAGATTTATTATTTAACCGGGCTTCAATCAATTGCGCTTCTTTGTTTTTCGGATCGGCTGCTAAGATTTTGCCCGCATACTTTGCCGTACCATCATTATTACCCATCCCGGCATATGCTTTTGTTATTTGTAATAAAACAGGCACATTTGTGGTATCGCGCAAATATTGTGTTTGCAGTTGAATTAATTGTTCGGTATTATTTTTTAATGAAGTCAAGTCAAAACCGGATTGGTTGTTATTCATCGCATAGTTTATATATCTAATAGCATCTGCGGGTTTGTCATTTTTTAAGTAATTAACAAATAAGTACCTGGCTTTATCAAATGAAGGTGCAAGGTTAAACGATCTTTTTAAATTATAAATGATGTTCCCGGTATCATTCAATTCGCCGCTGAGCATTGCTACCCGCTGATATAGTTCGGGATCTGCAGGGTATTCCAAAGACAGGTTTTCAAGAATGTTTCTTGCTTTAAGCAGGTCGTGATTGTTTACATAGTAATTAAACACATTATCCATAATGTTGGCCCATTTTATTTTTTCGAAAACCAGTTTATAAGCCAGTGTATCTTCTTCTGTTTGTATTTTGATGCTGTCTGTAGCATGCGGATCATTATAGGGCCATCTTTTTTTCAGATTAAGTATACGGTAAACGCCTGCAATAGAATCAATTTTGTTTTCGGGCATGTTTTTTACCAAATGTTTAAAATCCATTGCGTTTCCACCCGGTTCCGGAATAATCTTGTATTTTTTTAGCGCTTCATAAAACACGTCCGACATTATTGCATAACCTTTTAAATCGGGGTGGACATGGTCTACCGTCAGTTCCCCGCCGATAATATGATGATCAGTGCTGGTTTCAAATGCTGCTTTTGTATCAACCAGGTGTGTTTCGGGATATTTATTGCACAATTGAACTATCACCTCATTAAACTGTTCGGGCGCCCTAAACCGAAGGCCGTCAAGGTCTTTAGCTTTTATCATGTATTTTTTTGCTGTTTCAAAATCACCCTTATTGTAAGCTGTTTGTCCCAGTTTGTAATTGCACAACGCGTTGAAACTGTATAATCCGTTCGCCTTCTTTAACCAAACTTCGGCTTGATCAAAATCCTTCTTTGAGAAGGCGTCTTCTCCTTCCTTCAATGCGGTTTCAAACGCCGGAAATTTAACTGCCGGGCCAAAACTGATAAAAGGTTTCAAATCCTTTTCATTACTTATTAAATTGCTTACAAAAAGTGGGATGTGGCGCTTACTAAACAACTTCATTACCGCATCCATATTATCCCTGAACTGGACCACGCCTTTTTCGTACAGATCTGAATGCAACGGAATTTCCTGCTTCGCAACCATCAACTCCATACGGCTTTCGCCGTATTTGGACTCAGGCGGCGCTGTATTTTGTTTAAAGCCGCTATAAATATTAATGATCAATTGCGCCAGCCTCAAATCGCGTAAGCTTAAAATAAAATTGATAATACGCGGATTGCTGCCCAGACTTTGCGTAGACGCTGCCCCTAAGGCACCATAGTATTCATTATGCCCGGTATAAATTAACACGGCGTCGGGTTGATAATTCACCACCTCTTTAGCAAAGCCCAATACGGTGTACGAATTTACGGCAGTTAGCGAGAGGTTTATTATTTCGAAGTTTTTATCGGGATAATTATGCGCCAGCCTATATTGCAGCCATCTGTGAAACGAACCGTTGTGAAAATATGGATAACCAATGGTTGTTGATTCACCGAGCACAAATATCCGTATGGTGCTATCCCCCTTTTTCTTTTTAAATATCTCGTTGTTGCCCCCGGTAGCAATTTGCAGTTCGGTGAAATATTTTTTCGATGCATCCGGGTTAAGTACCAGGTAATTATTATCGCCTTTGTAATCCACAAACAGGCTTAGATTATCACCATAACTAAAAACTCTTAGCAACATTTCGGCAAAAACCAAAATAAGTAAAGGGATCAGCACAATGCTGATCCCTTTAAATAAGATTATTTTTCGTTTAGATAACCCCCTTAACGACCGGGGAGCTGGTTTATCCGGCATGAATTATATGTTGGCTTATTCAAATATAAACACATCTGTTAAATTAATAACCCGGATTTTGCTTCCATCCCGGATTAAGCGTCATTTCAGATAAAGGTATTGGCGCCAGGTATTTATTGGCGACGTTTATACCTCCCGGTATTGCATTTTCTTTAGTGCCCCTTGCGGCAATAACAGCTGGCAGCAATTGCAATCGAACAATATCAAACCAGCGCATGCCAAATTCGCCTGCAAATTCATATGCTCTTTCATGTACAACAGAATCACGAAATGCCGTCTGAGAAAGTCCCGGTGTTAAAGGTAATTCTCCCGCACGCTTGCGTACCAAATTTATGGCGGTATAACCATCCGCGGTAGGGCCACCGCCGGCCATTGCCGATGCTTCAGCATAATCCAACAAAACCTGCGGATAACGAATAATAATCGTTGCTTTATTGGTACTTGGCTGCATGTCAATAATCTGGGTAGCTGTTTCTTTAACTCCGTCGCCGTTAAGCCCGGCCCGGAATTTTTTGTAATAGGGATGTTGCGCATGTGTCGTCGGCGAATCCCATGGAGTAAGCGTAAAGGTTACTTTGTCGGCATTTCTTAACTTAAGTGTGGTATAAAAAGTAAAGTCGGTTCTTGTACAAACCGGTGCATTTTTAAAGAAGTTTATCTCCGGGTAAACATCATCCCACCCGCTATTTCCGTTAAGCGCTACCTCGTCCAATGGAACATTTGTAGAACCAAAACTACGGTTAGGCAAGTTACCAACTACACTGTACTCCAGTTCAAAAATAGATTCGGAACAGTTATTGGTAGTAAAAACCTGGTCATAGGGCGTATTTAAATTATATACGCCCGGCTGTATAACAGAATTAGCTTCTGTAGCCGCCAATGCATAATTTTCGGTTTTATTAAGCGGCCAGCCGGCCATGGTTAAGTAAACATCGGCTAAACAAGCGCTTGCAGAGTAGCTGGTTGGCCTTCCCTGGCTGGGCGTTGCGCTCAACATTTTTTTTGCTGTTTGCAGGTCACTTATTATCTGTGCATACACCGCGGTAACTTCAGATCTTGGTGTATGTACATCCACGCTTTGAGGCGCTAAAACAAGTGGCAGCGCGCCAAAGGTTCTTACCAGGTAATAATAACATAACCCTCTGATAAAGTAACACTGCCCGGCAGCCTGATTTTTTAAGGCATCTGTCGAGTTAACTTTAGCATAGTTAGCAATAATGTTATTTGCCTGGTAAATTGCAGCCCAAGGACCCTGCCATTGATTAAGCATGCTTTGATTTGCGCTATTGCCTGATAATTTGTCAAAATCACGCATATCCTGCTTATTTAAGGCCGGATCAGTTGTGAGGTCATCCGAACCAAAATAAGAAGTTTCCTTACTGGTAAATCCCCAGGCGCCATCCCTGGCAAGTTGTATATACATTGCATTAACAGATGCGTCAAGGTCATTCTGTGTTTGAAAATAGGATGCCGGAGTTAAAGTGGCCTTCGGATTTTCTTTAAGTTTTACGCACCCCGAAATCACAATTAAAGCAAATAATGCTAATAGTAGTGAATATTTAGTTTTCATCTTTAATATTTTAATAATAATTATATTAATTTAATTTACAAACCCAGCCTTACACCTATCGTAAAGGTTTTTGGATTAGGGATCACACCAAATTCCTGTCCCTGGGTAATTGCATTTTGTGCATTATTAATTTCAGGATCATACCCTTTGTAAGGCGTAATAGTAAATATGTTTTGGCCGCTCACATATACATCAAGGCTGCTAACACTTACACGCTTTAACAATTCTGCAGGTACACGGTAAGTAAGCGACAGGTTTTTTAATTTTACATAACTGGAGTTATAAACAAACCGGCTGCTATTATTTTCATTGACGTTTGAAGAGCTCCATGCCGGGTTATTTGTCTGGTGGGTCGGGCTCCATAAATTTTCAGGTACGGCCTGTATAGTTGTGGCGTTTTTCATATCGCCCAACCCTCCCCAAAGGTATGCCTGTGTTTCAGAAAAAACTTGTGCGCCCTGTGCGCCCTGGAACATAAAGCTTAAAGTGAAATTTTTATAGGATATATCATTGATAAACCCATAAGTAAACTTCGGTGTGGCATTACCTATTGTTTGATAGTCGTCTGAATTATAAACATGATCACCATTTAAGTCCTGATACTTCGCGTCGCCCGGTTTCATGTGATATAACGCGGCTTCAGCGGCTTCATTGGTTTTCCAGGTACCTAAAAATTTATATACATAAAATTCACCTAATGGCTGGCCAACCTTTAAAATAGCGTTAACCGTGTTATTTCCGCCGCTTGTTACCAAGTTGTCAAATCCGCCAAGGCTTGTTAATTTATTGCGGTTGATAGATACGTTTAAATTAGTGGTCCATCTGAAATTTTGAGACACGACAGGCGTGCCACCCAAAGCAAACTCAACACCATTATTTGAGAGATTGCCAATATTGCTCTGATAAGTGCCGCCACCATTATAAAAACTTATCGGGGTAGCGTATAACAAATTAGTAATATTATTTTTATATCCATCGGCAGTGAAGGTTAAGCGCCCCTTTAAAAAGGCCATATCAACACCTATGTCGTATGCAGTTTTAGCTTCCCATTTAAGCGATTTTGATACACCCGCCCCTAATGGAGTAGCTACGCTTGCAGCTCCTGCTGGTCCGCCGGTATAATAATAAGCAGGCTGTGCACCCGGACTCTGGCCCGGGGCAGTACCAATTTGGGCTATAGTTGAATATGCGCCTACGTTTTGATTACCCGTTTGCCCATAACTTGCCCGGATTTTTAAGTCGGAAAATATTTTGGAATCTTTTAAAAAATCTTCGTTTGACGCATTCCAGCTAACACCTACAGATGGAAATGTGCTATATTTTTGTATCAAATGCGAAGACCCGTCAGTACGTACACTGGCGGTAACAAAATATTTCTCTTTATAGTTATATTGTACCCTCGCTAAATATGACACCAATGCGTCAGCCGAATAACTGGAACTGGTTTGCTGAGTGTTGCCAAGCCCTAAATTATAATAACCCAACCCATAAGTTGACAGATCTTTTGAAGTTGCTATAAAACCCATGCTTGTGCCCGAAAACACTTCATACAAACCGGTGGCAGTTATTGTATGATCGCCGAACTTATGGTTGTAAGTAAGGAAATTACTGCTTAAATAACTATGGGTCTTAGTTGTTTCATTATTGATATACCCCCCGCCTGAATCATACTGGCTTGTTCCGGGGCCGTAAAACCTTTGCAGATAATTTTGCCCGATAGAATAAACATCAGTTGAGGTAAATGTCAGATCGTTTATAATGTGGTAAGTAAATGTTGCCGTACCGTTAAGATTTGTAGCTGATCCGTCATCAGACTGGCTCATAGCCTGTTCAACCGGGTTAAACTGGATCGAGGCATATTTTGAATGACTTATATATTTTCCTGACGCATCTTTTACGGGCGATGTAGGATCCCACTCGGTTGCCTGGTTAAACGGATCGCCCAGACCGCCGCCATAACTGTTGTTATGATTTTGAGGGAGTGAAGCCGATACGATAACCCGCAGGTCCATCTTTTTATTTATCTTAAAATCGGTGTTTGATTTGAACGTTGTTCTTTTATACCAGGTATTGAGTATAGTACCCGGTTGATCAAGATAACCCAAAGACACACGATAAGTTACGGCATCATTACCTCCGGAAATTGCAAGGTCATAATATTGCACCCATGATTTACGGAAAAGGGCTCTTTGCCAATCTGTGCCTCCGCCATTGTTTTTAAAATTGTTGAGTTCCGCCTGCGTAAACGCGTCAGTTTGTCCGGTTGATTCAAATTGATTATTAACTGATCTTGCAAAATCATAAGCTCCCATCAGGTCAAGCATTTTTGGCATCTGCGCATTTTGAACCCAGCTGTTAAAATTGATCTTGGCTTTGCCGGTGCGACCAGATTTGGTAGTGATCAACACAACACCATTTGAACCACGCGAACCGTAGATAGCCGTTGAGGCGGCATCTTTTAAAACTTCAACTGTTTCCACATCGTTCGGATCATCAGGGGCTGCGCCAATATTACCATCGGTAACGTATAATGGCTCGTTATTACCAGTAATGGAGTTAGCGCCTCTTATTTGAACGTGAGGGCCTTGTCCCGGCTGTCCGTTAGCGCTGGTAACTGCCACGCCCGAAATTGTACCTTGTAAGGCCTGCGACAGTTGAGTGATTGGCCGTTTTGCAATTTCTTTAGCGCTTACGCTACTGCTTGAGCCTGTAGCTTCACTTCTTTTTTGCGTACCGTAACCAATTGCTACTACTTCCTGCAGCCCTATAGAGGTTTCAACCAGGGTTACATTTATTGTAGTTTGCCCATTTACCGGTATGCTTTGTTCAGCATAGCCAATAAAGCTAAATGTTAAAGTGGCATCACTTGATGCCTGCAGATGAAACATTCCTTCGGTATCTGTCTGCGTACCCTCATCGGTTCCTTTAATCTTTACTGTTACACCCGGCATAGGTTGTCCCTGGGCATCCTTTACCTGTCCGGAAATGGCTATAGGAGGGGGGCCTGTAACTGTTGTTTTAACATGCGCTGCATAACTGTTTACAGTTATAGCTAACATGCATAAGAAAAAGATAAATAAAATTCTTTTCATTTTCATATTAAGTTAGATTGAAAAATTGGTTTGTAGATTTAGAACAAATCTGGGGAGTAAAATAAGCGGTCGCCTATTAACAAAACCATAATATATGATTAATACGAAAATTAAATTCGTGTGTGGATGCCTTTTTTTCGCAATTATTTGGAATAATTACATCACTACCGGTATTTTTTTCTGCTTATAAATTAATTAGCTAACCGGATAAGTTAAACTGAAAGCACCTGTTTTCTTTACAGCATTATTAACCAATAATTTTATTTACTTTATTCTATCTAAACCGGAGCGATACACCGGAATAAAATTATTCGAGTATGGCGTGAAAGTCCTTTTTAAAGTCTTCGCCGTAAATAACCCTGTACTCCTTAATAAAATTTGCGAAAGTATTTTTGGCCAGTGAGTGTTTGCCCGATGATGATAAAGCTTTACATTTTAATACCATGGCATCTTCGTTCACCGGATCGAAATATGATACATCATTAGCCAGTTTAATTAAAAACTCAGGATCATCTGTAACCGGGATGCTGTTGGCGTACTGAACATAAGAGTCTATAATTTCATTGGAAACTTCCGATTTATAAACGTCAAGCCATTCATATTCAATATCCGACAAAAAATTTCCCCGGCCTGTAATATGAGTGAGCTGAATTATTTTTTGTTTGTTCAGCTTATTTTTGTTTGAAACGATGTCGAGGTAATTGTGGTAATCAACCATTATCTTACTGTAATCTATCTCAATTTTCCATACCCCTGTGTCTTTTGACAAGTGACAATGCCCCATCTTGTCGAGCAAGGATTTTAATTTTGCGATATTAACCGACCTATTGTTGCGGGCGCTTTTTTCAGATTTATCAAACCATAATATCTCGTTCAGCTTTTCTGAACTTACGCCCCTGTGCTGTTTAACCGAATATAATAAAATAACCAGGAACAATTCTTTTAACAGCGGTGTGAAATATTTGGTGATCTCATTTCCATCTGGTGTAAAAAGCTGAAGGTCTCCAAATAAATATATCGCGTTCCGGTTTTTATCATGGTCATTTTCACCATTAATAAACTCCATCTCGGGAAATAGAGAACGGCCGTTCTCCGGCAAGGGATGCGGTTGTGAAAACGGATTCGCCTTAATGCGTTTACGGCTAATTGTAAACATGTAAACGGTTATTAGTAATAAAATAAAGCAAACCATAGCAAGCCATACCAAATAATTTATATGCACGGTACTTATAGCAGTGGTTACCAACGGCTCCGGCGGACTAAGCAGCGAATATATCTTTATGTTTGTATGCTCATTTTCTTTATATTGGGTAACTGCCAAAAATCTATTGCTACCCGGTAAATAACAGAGATCGGCAAATGACCGTGTATCCTGAAATTGGTATGGAATTGTATCCCCGACAATACGATATTCAGGACCGGTCAATGTCCCCTTTATAAGCTGCAGGGTCGAATTAAATTTGTGTTGAGGAAAGATCAATCCGTAATATGATTTTTCTTTTGCATTTATAACCAGTGAATTGGCAAACACGAAGTCCTCCTTACCCAGTTCAATATTAAACAGCTTTTTAAAACGCCTGTCTTTTACCGTAAACCGCATCATATCTGATAAATTATGCGGGTTTACTATCTGCTGTCCCGATGCGCTGCCATATCCTCCTATGATGTAAGCGGTATCCCCTGCCGCATTAGCACCTAAACCTGCCAGGTAACGCGGAGTAAATGTATCTCCCTGCGTTTTAATTACCTGCCAGGTGTTGCCGGCAAGGCTGTAACGCTTAACGGTGTCTTTATATACCAACTGCCCGTAACCGCCGATAGTGTATATGGCGTTGTCTGTTTCGGAAAAAAACTTATTGAGGTGCCCGGTATTGGTTTCTGAATTTTTATACCCACGACTCCACTTATTATCTTTTAAATCAAGAACACCGGTGCCCATCTGATCAATAAAGAGGTAATAAAGCTTGTTTTTGTGAAACATAGACAGATCTCCCGGCACTAAAGATTCTCTTCCCGAACGGTACACGGTATATTGCAGCTGTGGTTTTTTATTAAACGACCACGTTATTAATGAATCCCTGGTTATTATATATACAACTTCTTTCTTTGGATCAAAGGTTATGCTTGCTTCTCCTGCCACCGAAAACTCTTTTTCCGTAAACCAATTGCGATGCCGGCCTTTAATCCATAAAGCATTTGTTACCAAACCATTATTTTTATTGATTAGTTCACTTGCAATATTTCCCTCACTTTCATTTAGAGGCCAATTAAATAATGGTTTGCCATCTTGTGATACATTTACATCCCGAAGTTTAAACGGCGGTAGATCAGTTGTCTGGTACTTTTGATAAGTATTTGCACCGAAAAGTAACTTATAAGATCGACTATGCTGCAAGTGAATTCCGGATTCGGTATATGTTTTTCCATCTGAAACTACCACCAGCTTGTTATGCTTATAGTCTAATATAAGCCGAAATTTATACCAGTTTTTAAGCAAACTGGCACTGTCAATATTGAAAGATATGTTTGAAAGCCGTTCGCCGGTAATTATTTTAAAATGCCTGGTGTTAAGCTGGTTATCATATATGAGGTCGATGTTTTGATGGCTATCACTAATCAGTCTGAATATATAGCCAAAATATATTTGTTGGTTTGGTATAAAAGATAGATCAAATGAAATATCGAGATTGTCTGTTGCTGATATTTTATCAAGATTAAGTGCCAGCGCGGTACGTTTGTCCTGAACCGTTTCATGACTTTGAAAACCCAGGCCATAAGATTGGCAATAACTCTTTGTATGAAGCAGGATCACTGCCAAAAACAACGAAATCATCGTCTTAAAACAAAACCAGGTCAATCTCATTTATTTCAGGAATAATAACACCGGAGGATAATCAGCACATCGAAGGTAACAAATCATATGGAAAATCAGGTAATGTTAATAAAATCCTACGAGCATCTGCGGCTTAATATTTCATCCAAAAATAAAATGATAATTATTAATTACAACACATTAATTGAATAGTATCTTTATTGTTATAAAGCAATGTTATAAGCGCTATTAATCATTTATTAGTTTTTTTTTAACGATAGCCGATTATTTTAGCTTGGTTGATAAACCATAATCGGGACACCGGTCGAACCAAATTTTACCAATTATATAACCGTAGCTATTCTTAGCAGATCAGCCGTTAAGAATACTCCTTATCTGCAATAATTTATATCGTTCTATATGGACAGAAGAAAATTTGTTTTTCAATCATCAGGGTTGATGCTCACTGCCTGGGTTTCGCCTACTATGGCAAAGATAGCTTTACCTAAAGACAAGATGGACCGCATTGCGATGGGCACACTCTTATACCATGACAGGTTTAAAGAAACCAATAAAAAGCTGCCACCTGCCGACTCATTAACACTAATGGAGATCCCGCAACATCATCGTGACAAATACGGGATAAAAAAACTGGAGTTTTGGAGTGAGCATTTTGAATCAAAGGACCTCGCTTATCTTACCGCATTAAAAGGTAAAATAAAAGCGGCAGGCTGTGAATTATTGGATGTACAGGTAGATAGTTCGCCTTTTGATACCCGGCCCTGCGACCTGGCATCGTCTGATGAAACTTTACGGGCAGCAAGCATTCAAAAAGTTAAAGACTGGATGGATATAGCCCATTTCTTGGGCTCTAAATGTGTAAGGGTAAATCCCGGAACGGTTAAGGGGACGGTAGAACAAAGCATCAGATCTTATAAAGAGCTGATACCTTACGCCAAAAGTAAGGATCTGGTTATCATTGCCGCCAATCATTTTGGTATTGAAACCGATGCCGATAAGCATGTAGCCATTGTTAAAGGCGCCGGAGCAGGTTTATATACCGAACCTGATTTTGGAAATTATAACGGAGCGCCGGATATGTACGATTCATTAGCTAAGATCATACCGTATGCTTATATCGTTTCGGCTAAAGTTGCCACCTTTAAAAATACCGGCAATGGCGTCGAACATATTTCTTATGATTTTGACCGGTGCGTGCAGCTTGCCGAAAGCCTGGGTTTTAAAGGCACCTACATGGTAGCCCAATGGGGCAATAACACCCCTGATATTGATTATGAAAAGGTAGCATCATGGGTTATTGATCACTTAAAAGCAAATATTAAGG
>JAQBOP010000294.1 GCA_028287975.1 Mucilaginibacter sp.
GGCGATATGAGTAATGTCACCCAGCGGTCCATTATAACGTCCGCCATACCAGGCCAGCCAGATATAACTTCTACAGGTGATTTGGTGTATATAAAAACCGCTCATTATGCCGGTAGTTATGAAGTGATATCAAAGACGACTGGTAGTTTAATATTAGCATGTACATATACAGTGAATGACTCGACCGGCTATGTTAATATAAATTCCCTTCGGCCATCATACAAAATTCACACCCAAATAACCTATGTTGATCCAATTACAGGTTTATTCGATACCATCATTTGTAAAAATAGCCCCTTCCCGAATGGCTTCTGCAAAGCAGATATCAGCACGTTCCTTCAATCTATATTACGAGCTAAAGACTTAAGCGATTACTCGTTGCTGAATTATCGTGATATACAATTGTCAGCGAGCTATACAATTAGCTATGCTGAAATATGGAATGGCAACACACCTCAATGGGTTAATATTACACGGCCGTTTTATGTGCTTTATGCAGCTCGGCAACTGCAACAGCTGTGCGGTGGCAACATGCAAGAGTTTATACCATATCCGTTAAGTTTTCAACCCGCAAAATGGCTTACTGATTTTGTGAACCCTGTTTACAATGATGGTTTTCCATTTGATTTAGCCTTTATTTTTAGTGAATACATGGTCAGCCTTGCGCCGTTCTATCACATGGTTTTGCTTGATATTAACAAAAGTCCATTAAGCAGCCAATCTGTAAATGATGCGTTTTTATTGAATGAAAGTGGTGGCTTTCAATTAAACCAGGATGGAAGTAAATTTATCATAGCCGATCAGGCAATTATCGATACGCCGATTGTTGAGCATTTGGGGCTGAACAGATTATTGATTAATTTTACGCCGCCAGCAGGCTGCTATTATTTTTCGGTTCAACTAAAATATACAGCTGGCAGCAATACGTATAACTTAACCCAAGCAATTATTTGCCGGGTAGATTCAAATACGCCAGATAGGCCTGTATATTTACGCTGGATAGGTCTTACCGGTTCATGGAACTATTATCGTTTCGTTTACAATCAGGCAGTGGTCCTTGAGGTAAACAATTTGGTGAAAATAAGAAACTATGTAACTGACTGGGCGAATGCAGATACTATTGAAGATGTGATAGCAAAGAACGCCAGCCGAAAAATGACGATATATGCTGAAAATGTGAGTACAGATGATATCAATGCGCTGTCAGGGCTAAAGTATAGCCCGAAAGTTCAGATATTATCATCAATAAATCCAATCAAATGGCTGACTGTAGATACGGGAACCGGTACTTACAATGAGTTGGAGACTATGCTTGATCAATATTCTTTCAGTTTAACGTTTGCTTTACCATCTATAAACATCCAACGACAGTAATAGACTATGTGATTTCACATTGCTTACATATTTAAAACTTAACATAAGAATCATGAGTAATCAAAAACCAATTAGCCAGGAACAATTAGATGGCCGTACAGAAATCTTCCGTATTTGGGAGATAAACTTACAGTCGGGCAAACCATACACTATGGATGATCTTGCCAATGATAAGGATCATTGGCTTTCAGTGCCGGTCTTGCAAAAGACAAAGACAGAAATCGACATTGAGGAGTCTCGGTCAGCGGCCGGCCACCTTCGGGAATTAAACAAACAGGCGAAAGAGGTCCCGGTAAACATAGCAGCTGTTAAAAGCAGTTTGGCTGAATTAGGCCTGAAGGCGGTACCGATAAATCAGTAATACAAACCCAAACTAAAAAGATTATTATGAAAAAAATCACACTGAAGGACCTTAAAGAACAAGGGTTCGAACTGAATAAGAATGAGGCCATGGAGCTTCAGCACCATATCAGCCATATTGCCCAGCGCGGCGCCGATGAGCCGACTGAAGTGTTCGCCCCGGCTCTAGTCGAGGAACAGCCTGATGATAGCAAGCTATTAACTATTGAAAGCCGGAAGGAATACCTGGCTGCTGAAGATTTCGTTTATGACGAAGAGCGGAAAATATTCATAGATGATCTCGGGATTGTTGTCACACTTGAGCAGGTGGAAGAACACGATGAAGAACATTTGGAAGGGTCGGAAAATGATTATACTTCTAGCGATAGCGAATTAAAGATTGAAAAGCCTAAAATAGTTAAGGCAGCAGCTGGCAAGCCAGGCCGCAAAAAGAAAGCCGATCCTGAACAATGAAAAAGATCTTTCTAAAAACTATTTGCTGCTTCAAGGGGCACGTTAAGGTCCGCAAAACGGTTGAAACCGATATTTCAGTTCATAAGTTTTCATGCGGCCGCTGCGGATGTCCCCTTGATTTTGGTTTTTGGAAAGATATGCCAGGCCCCCATGGCATTAATATCAAAGCTTGGGAGCTTTACAAAAGGCAGCAATTGAAAAACTACCTAAACCGTTAAATGAAAAAACGACTGCTTTCAGCCTGAGAAACTAGCAGTCGTTTAAATTAATTAGTGATACGGTATAAATATAATTAATTTATCCGTAATCATGCCCGACCAAATCTCAAAAAAAGTTTTAATCGAGATCGATATCGCCAGCGAGCAGGCCTCCGCGGCGGTAGCCGATTTTAAAACTAAAATTACCGACCTCAAGGCTGCACTAAACAGTAACAAACAGGCGGTGTCTGATGCTAAGGCTGTCCAGGCCCAGTATACCGCCGAAACTGCAAAGGGTAAACTCGAACAGCAAAACATTAAAACCGCGATTGATCAGGCGCGCTTAGCGCATGTTCAGGCAACAGCTGCTACGAAGGCTTCAAAGGAAGCATACGTAGCTGCAGCTGGTAGTTATACTGAAGCTGACTTAAAATTAAAGGCGCTTGCAAAATCAATAAAAAATGTTGAGGGTGGTTTTAAGTCAACTGATCCTGCTATTCAAAAACAAATTACTGAATACAAGACCCTTAATAAGGAATTAACTGCATTTGATGCTAAACTGGGTAATCATCAGCGTAAGGTTGGCCAATATGAAAATGCGCTTTCTGGAATAACTGGTCAACTCGGTGGTTTAATACCAGGTTTCAACCAATTTTCTGGCTCTTTACAAAGTGTAGCACAAAAATTCTCTGCTATGGGAACTGGAGCCGAAGGAGCGGAAACTGGTATGGCTGCTCTCGGTGCAGGTGCCTTAGAAGTAGCTGGCCCAATTGCTGTAGCAGCATTGGCAGTTGGTGGTTTTTTAAGCTATATGTCTGAATTTGAATCATTAGGCAGCACACTTAAAGCGTCAAAATCGGCAATTGGATCATACTTCAGCGAACTTTTCCAACAAATAAAAGAAGGTAATTGGAACATCCAAACCATGCAGATATCTGCTGGAGAGGCTGCGGGAGCTGCTTATGATCTAAGTAAGGTCATGGGCGAACTTGGACTACAGACAGAATTAGCGTCTATTAAGACCAAAGAAGAAAATATGTCTATCGCGCATCAAATGTTATTAATGCGCGATAGAACAACCACAGCGGAACAGGCCGGGAAAATATTCGAAAAAGTCACACAAACGGCAGAGGGGCAGTATGCCCGGAATATAAAATTATCGCAAAAGGCCTTTTACTTAACTATTGATAGTATAACGCTTGGTAAAACTTTCACACAAGAACAGTTAGATTTATTAAAAAGGTATGGCAATACACAGGCAGAAATTATTGCCAATTTAAAACACGGCAACATGGATTTAGCAAAATCCCTTGTTGAAACGAATGTCGTGCAGCGCGACGACCTTAAAAAAATAACCGAATCATACGCCGGCATTCTTGAAACAAACTTTTCAAAAGAAGAGCAGAAGCAACGCGCACAAAATTTCTATGACAGGAAAAAAGGCAAACAAAGTTCCACTGACAATTCAGATGTTCAACGCCAGGAAACAATTAAAGAAAAAATAAAAGAAATCAATTCCGAGCAGCGTGATGCTATTGCCAAAACATTGGAATTTCAGCAAGCAGCTTTTGCCAAAGAACTTTCCATGTTAGATGAAAAATATAGGCAGGAAATTTTCAAACAGGAAAAACATATTGACGAAGCGGAAAAAATAAAGAAAGACAAAAAAGCTTCTCCAAAAACAAAACAATTAGCTAACGAACAAATAGTTGCTGCCCAGAAAGGTATTGTTGCCATAAAAAATGAACAAAATGCCGAACTAGAAAAATTACTGGAGGATCATCATAAAAAAACTATTGAAGAAGTTCAAAAATCTGCTAATGAATTAGCGGCAATACAAATTGCTGAAATAAAAGATGTTTCAGAACGGGAACGTCAGGCTGAAAACTTGTCTTTCGAAGAAAAAAATCAAGCTTTAGATCGAGAAATTTCAGATAGAAAGCAAAATGAGCAAAAAATCACAAACGAAATGGCCAAAGCTAAACCGGCCCGTCTTAAAATACTCATCGATGAATTAAAAAATGAAAAAAATCAAATTGATATTGCTAATGCCAAAAAACTCGAGTTTGAGCGTCTACATAAAGAAAAAATACTAAAAATCGATCGAGAAGCAGCGAATAAAGAAAAAGAACTCAATGCTAGTACTGAATTGCTCAAGGCGCAGGATGCTGATAGGAAAAGCCCAACCGGAAAAAATGATAAGGCGTTGCTTGATGCTGAACTTAAAAATATAGAAGTCAGAAAGGATGCTGAATTATCGAATGAAACATTAACAGCCGCCCAAAAATTGAATATTAATGCCGACTATGAAAGCAAAAAAGAAGCCTTAATTAAATCATACAACCAAAAAAGATTAAACGATGCTGTCAAGTGGGAGAGGCAAATTCAATCTGCTGCGACGACTATTATCAGCAATGCCATTACAAGCAATGCCCAGTATGCGGAAGTATCGTTGCAGAAACAAAAAGGTTTTGAACTGCAAAACCAGGCACTTACTTCTACGCAGAGATATGAGGTTGAAGAAAAATTCCGGATCAAATCAGGGAAGGCGAAAGTTAAGGAGTTTGAGGCAAATAAAAAGTTGCAATTAGCAAACGCAATAATTAACCTGATGGTGGCCGAAGGTAAGTTATGGGTTGATCCTGGATTTCCGGCAGCTATTCCACTTGCAGTAGAGCTTGGAGCGCAATCAGCTATCCAAATAGCAGAAATCGCATCACAAAAAGCGCCCGCATACGCCGGCGGCGGTTTGCATTATACTTCAGACGGCCGCGGAGGCGTCTTGCCGGGCTATAGTAGAACTGATAACACCAATGCTTATCTGCGTTCAGGCGAAGGTATTGTGGTGTCCGAAGCTATGCAGGTTCCATGGGCTCGAAACCTGGTAAGTGCTATTAACCAGTCTTACGGCGGACGGCCATTTGACGCAACAGTACCCGTTAAATCGTGGCTAACACCTGGCTTTGCTGCAGGTGGGTTGTTTAATACTTACATGCCGGTTAGCGATTCAGGATTAAGGCCGCAGCTTCCTAGTATCGGTAATGGCCGCATGCATCCTGACGATGTCAGTACAATTATAAATGGTTTTTCTAATGCAGTTAACAATATGCCCGCTCCTGTTACCGATGTTAAAGATATTAATTTTCAACAGGGTCGTATTTCAAAGGTCGATGATAGGCTAAGATATTAAAAATGGAAACAAGGGAGCTTTTTATAAATGGCGTATCTGTTGATTTTTTCAGTGATGATCAACCTATTCCATTAATATTCCAAGTTAATGATCTTGGTGATCTTACATCACTGCAAGGCGATGGGAGTAAAATGTTTAAACTACCATTAACACAAAAGAACCGTGAGATATTCGGTTTCCCGGATGATATAACTATAACTACCAATATACCATACACGAAACTACCGGCTAAATACACACAAGACGGTATGGAGTTGGTTCCGAATGGCCTCACCGAGGTCAAAGATGCACAGGGTGGCGACAATGGATACATTGATATAATGCTTTTGTTCGGCAATATTGATTTCCTTGATAATCTTGGCGGCCAGATTTATGATATGGGCGACTCAACAACTATCTGGAGTGGCTTCGGCACCAACCTGGTTTGGAAACAATATGATCATATCTGGAATGTCTCAAATGCAGCTCACTCACAAAACAAAACAGAGGGATGGATATGGCCAGTAGTAAATTACGGTAATATTGATACGACACCGCCATTCTCGGGGCATATCAATGTGCGTAACATGCGGCCCGGGTTCTTCCTGCACACCGCTATAGAGCTATTAGTTCAATCAACGGGGTATAGTATAGATAGGGACAAAAGCTGCATCTACAATGATCCGGTATTTGCCAATTTATATAAAAGGTTAATTATACAATTCGATAACAGCGATTTTGAACATGGTTCTGATTTTCAGAACACACCGGACAACTTAGGCGTCACTTTAGGCAACGGACTTGACCAAATAATCAGTAACCCAAGGGTTGCTGATGTAATTTCAGCAGATATTCACAGATCAGACTTTCCATTTAGCGGAGTGATCAATTTAGGACCTACAGACCATTATTTCGCTACAACTACTGTGAATTTCACTGCTACGCTGCAATTTAGCTTGTTTATGAAAGGTAAAATGACAGGCAAACAACCTGCAGAAGTTATCATAAAGTTCACAATTGTAAATACTGACGGCTCATTCTCAGATTTTGCCGCGACTTCGTTTACAATGGACCAACGTTATACCCGTCTTTCTGGTTCCGGTGGAAGCATCATCGGGCAAGAAGAATTTATCAATCAAAAAATATCACAGGATTTTTCACTAGTTAGCGGTCAGCAGTTGTTTGTCCGATATCACATTAATAACGTAGGTCAAAGCTATGGCGATACCTATGCGATATTCAAAAGGGGGGCGTCATTAAGCATTG
The DNA here is from genome assembly GCA_028287975.1 of Mucilaginibacter sp. Lineage (GTDB taxonomy): Bacteria > Bacteroidota > Bacteroidia > Sphingobacteriales > Sphingobacteriaceae > Mucilaginibacter. Next base: position 6,820 of record JAQBOP010000294.1, read on the forward strand.
TTACTAATGAAAAATTGGTTCTTTGGAAGCAGCCTATCCAATGTGAGCGTATTTTACCGGATGTTGCCCAATTAGACTTGCTGAAAGACACACTTCAGCGGCAAGGCTTGATTTTGATAGCCGATCCAAATACCGGCACAATTATATTTACATCTTTTAAAACTATAGTCGGCAACATTCCCATTGCAAAAGATTGGTCGGATAAGTGTGTAGATATAGGCAAACAAAATTCATTTCAAATAGGCAAATATTGCCAGGTGAATAAATTAAAATACCAGGAGGATAGTGCTATACCACTTAATTACATGCCGAAATATTTTGCGGATGATCATATCGATATCGATGATAGAACCCTAAACCCAAATCAACCAGTTCAGGATTTATTCACAAGTCTTTTCTCGCCAAGCATTAACCGGTCTTATATCGGCGGTTCTATAGCACAAATGAGCAATCCAACGAGTACTGATGAGTTTTCGGTTGGGAGTCAGCCACGGATATTGGTTGACCAGAAAGTTAACCTGTTAAATGCGGGTCCCAATGGCAGCAGCATAACAGTAGTTTTTTCAGACGGCGACCCTGGCTTTGAATCACAAACAATTTCTATTAACGATGTGATCAGTCTTCCATATTTTTATAAACCAGATGCTCCTGATCTTGGGGGCGGCGCTCCTCGGCATTTGGCATGGAAGGATTTACCAGGCACCGGCTCAGATCTATTACCGGGTCTGAGAAGCACATACCTAACGCAGTTACAGCAGATACTTACGCAGTCAAAAAAAGTGACCAGGTACCTTATGTTATCACCGCGAGATATAAATGAGCGCGATTTTACAATACCTATTTATTTACGGCAAGATGGCTGCTATTTTTATATAGCTAAAATCGATTCATGGATAAAAAATACACCCACCAAGGTCGACCTTATCAAACTATACCAGTAATGGATATAAAAATCGCTAATAAGCTTTATGACGAGGGAATTTTAACAGAACTTTTTAAAGCTGGTTTTGTGTCGGCCAAAATATTCGACTACCGGGAAATATATCTTTGGGTGGACGCCCAGTGTAAATCCCGTCACATATCACAAGAAAAAGCTGTGCTAGAAGCCCAGCTTATGTTCAAAAAATCCCGCCCCACTATTTACAAAGCGATTTATATTTTCAAATAAAAATGTGAAATCACATAGATCACATACAACCTTTATGCAAATTGGTAGAAAGGTAGGTCGATTTATTTAATTGAAATTTATAGCACTAATTAATGCTAACGGTTAAACCCGAACAATGGCTTATAAAATATATCTATACGATAATGATTCTGACTGCATAGGCAGCGGAAACCTATCTTCTCAATTCGTACAATATCAGCTGGAAGCGGCGGCCGGTCAGGATGTCGAGGTGCATATTAGCTCAGTAGGTGGCAGCGCTTTTGATGCAATTGCTATTTACGACCTTTTAAAAAAATATCAGGGTATCGTCACAACACATGTGGATGCCTTAGCAGCTTCAGCAGCCAGTATTGTAGCAATGGCTGGTAAAACTGTTTTCATGGGTAAATATGCCTTGATGATGATCCACAAGCCAATGGTTGGCTCCGGCGGTAATGCTGATGAACTGATGAAGGATGTTGAAATGTTAAACATCGTGCAAACCAGGTTAGCGGCCATTTATATTGATAAGACAGGCCTTGATGAAGTGACAGTTAATTCATTGATCAATTCAGTTACATGGTTGTCGGCTGATCAGGCGCTTGACTTAGGTTTTATCGACCAAATCGAGGAGTACGATGAATCAACGAAGGTTACCAATAGCGTCACAATAAGAAAATTTACAGGCACAGCACCGGCTTTCTACCAAAGAGTAATTAATAAAATTTTATCAACAGAAAATACACCAAATCCTCCCGTTATGAATATTGAAAACAAGGAACTGATTGAAAAAACGAATTCAGTTTTAGACAAGATCATGAACTTCTTTAAGAAATCGATTGTGAAAACCGTAACCAACTCTGCAACATTATATCATACTGGCCCGATCGCGGTTGGTACTAAAGTGTTCAATGACGAGGGAATGGAAGATAAAGCCAAAGATGGCGATCATGAAGTTGATAACCAGGTGATCACAGTTTTGGACGGTACAATCTCCAATGTTGTCGCCAAACAAGACCCGGAACCTGATCCTAACAAGGATGATGATAATGATCCTGATGAAGAAGACACAGATCCGGAAGATAAAGTAGTTCTGAACGCCCTCAAATTAAAAGGCGTAAAAAAGGATGATCGCAAAGATGTGACCGCACGGCTAAAGGACATCAAGAACAAATTGGTTGCACAAAATGCGTTGTTGGCCGATGCTAAGACCGCATTGGAAGAAGCAAACGCCAGGCTTGCTAAAACAAGAGAGGAAGTTAAGAACGAAATCGAATCGGATTTTACGCCTGAGGGATCAAAACGTAGTAATAAAACAAGGACTGAACCGCAGCCTTTCTTTGCACCAACTACTGATCTGGCTAAAAATGCGGTATCAAAAGCAGTAACAAACAGTAAATAATCACTAAAACCCTAATTTTTAAAATAAAATGGCTCAATTCACTTTTACAAACAACACCTATGCCGGTGAAGCGCTGGCCGGGTTTATGGCCAGTACATTACTCGAAGCGGATAGCGTAAAAAGAGGATTGCTGACCGTTATCAATGACGTTAAGTCGCGTAAGGTTATCCTGGACGTTGACGACGACGTAGTATTACAGAACCCTTCTGGAATTTTTAACGATCAGGGCACAACTGCCACACAAAATGAAAGTTACCTCGATCCCGTGGTTTACGAATTCATGAAGCAGGAACAGTGGGATAAACTCATTCAATCCTGGGAGGCACAAAGCCTTAAGCCAGGCGCATTCCTGGATTATGAAGGCATTGTGGATCTGTCTGACTTTATGGTTCAGCGTTATTTAACCAAGATTCAAATTGCCAACGAGCGTTTGTATTGGCTAGGCAAAGGCTCAACAAAAGAAGCAACATTTACAGCAGCTTTCCCCGGACTGTTGCCAAGCATAGCAGCTGCTTCAGGTGTTTACAAAGTGGGGCTAAGCAAGCCGGCTACTTCCATGGCTGCGACTGCAATTGATGCTTCTGGAATTGTTACTGTTTCCGATACTTCTACCCTTGCTGATGGCGACGTTGTTACCATCACAGCCGTAACCGGTACAAGCAAGGATACTACAAATGGCGGAGCTGGTATTGCAATACAGGGCCAATCATTTTTCATCCAGATAGCAAGCGCCACCACATTTAAACTGGTCCGCAACTATAATGAGGTTAACAGCCGTAAAGCAGCAACTTTCTCCGGTACCGCAACCGCTGCAACAGTTAACTATATTAACGTTAGCAACGTGTTATCGGTATTAGGCAGTGTGTACGCCCAGCTTGATCCGGCCGACCGTATTCAGGATGATTTCAACCTGCAGGTTCCATTGCATGTTGGTTATGCATTTGCACAAGCACAGGCAAACAAAGCCTTGAACGTGATCAATGCTTTCACCGATATTAAGAAAATGGACTACCTCGGTATCCCGCTTCAGATCATGAATCACTGGCAGGCGAATACCATTTTAGGCGCCCGCTCGTCTAACTTGTTCTTAGGTGTCGATTTGTTAGGTGATGCATCTGAACTTTCAACCGTCTACATGAAGCCTTATACCAATGACAACGTTATTCGTATGAAAGCCCGTATGAAAGCGGCAGTAAACTTCAAGTTTGCTAACGAAATTTTTTACCTGTCAGCATAAACCATAATGGGGCCGGAATAAACGCCGGCCCTTATAAATTCAACGCCAATGTCAATTTATAATAAAATAAACGCCGGGTTTAGTTTGGGAACAGACTCACCGGTTACAGCCGGAATTGAGGACGTGATCTACATCTTTAACCAGGATGATATCACGCTCACTTATGATACGATAAACCCATTGCTTATTATTGGTTTAACAGCGGTAAGTTCTGCAAAAATTTACAAGTTTAAGGGCACAAATAATAGCTTTAATACGATGTCAAAACTCGTAAAAACAGCTGTTGGCCCACGTTATACAGAAGAAATTGATTTTAACATTGCTGATATTTCAACTGCTATAAAGTCAAATATACAAGCAATGGGATATGGCCGCGTTCGCGCTATAGCAATAAATAATTATAATACCACTGATTCAGCAATTGAATTATTTGGCGCCGTTAACGGTTTAATTTTAACCGATGCAGAACGCACTGCAGCTGATGAAACACTGGAAGGCGGTTATAAATTGAAATTAACCAATCCGGACAAGATCCGGGAGCCATATCCGCCGCGCGCAGTTTCGATTCCGCCTACCGGATCCGGCAGCCCGCCTGCTACCTATGCCAGTACGCTTGCTGCCCTGGAAGCATTAGCTGTATAAATTAATTATTTGGTAATTAAACAATATTAAGTTGGTTGAAGGGCAGGGTTGTTAAGCCTGCCCTTTTTTAATAAATAAAGCTATGGCCAAAGAAGAAAAATCAAAAGAGCGGCAATATCTATTAAAGCCGGGCGCCCATCAGTTCGCTCCGGGCTCTCATGCTGCTCATACAAACGAAAATACGACCGATGTTGAATGTGCCTGGTATATTAAAAAGTATCCGCATATCACCGGTATGTTTTTAAGGACCCCAAAAAGCCCAAGCCAGACCGATACTGAATGAAAACCTATTTACCGCAGATAGAGCGCCGGATATTCGTTAGGCCGAATCAAACGTTTGGCATACTTAACTACGACCTGGATAATGCATACCCTCAGCGCATGCTCGAGCTGGTAGCAGGTTCTCCTACGGCCAAAGATTGTTGGAACAAACGAACCAAGTTTATCGCCGGCAATGGATTTGAAGAAAAGGACCTTGGTAAGCAGGTTATAAACAAAAAAGGATTAACGCTTGCTAAATTGCTGAAAGCCGTCGCTACTGACAAGGCATTGTTTACCGGTTTTGGCATCCATATTAACTATAATGCCAATTATAAAATCTCATCAGTAAATTATGTCAGGTTCGAGGATATCCGAATGGGTGATACAGATAGCCCACTCACCGCTGATAAGTTTGCTATTTATAATGATTGGGGTCGTAAGACCTGGAAGAATATCATGCGCAGCAAGATTACTTTCCTTGACAAATACAATCCTGATGAGCAAAAAATTAAAGACCAGGTAATAGCAGCTGGTGGATGGGAAAATTATAAAGGCCAGCTATTTTATTTCAATCCGGAGGTAAATGACTATCCGTTGATCGAGGCTGACTCTGTTTGGGAAGATTTTGAAACTGAGGCTGGGATAAAAATATTCAATAATCGCGAAGTTACTACCGGGTTCTTACCCTCAACAATGCTTTT
>JAQBOP010000298.1 GCA_028287975.1 Mucilaginibacter sp.
AGGTTTTGTAGCCGTTTTTTAATTTATCATTAAAAAAAAGAACACCCCACATATCTGTATTTCCGCTGTATCCGTCAATGCCCCATTCTTTGGGTATCCACCCGCCCATGTGCCCGTTACTTGGCCAATAAGGCGAGATAACGGTATAAATACCTTGTTTTTTCATAGCGGCAACGCATCGCCAAATGTTACGGGCCTCGGTAGTGTCGACATCATTAAGTTTTGTATTTTTGCCTTTGGGATTAATAGCGCCGTGGTACCGTATTAAGTTAACGCCCATTTTAGCCAGGAAGCGGGCCAGGCTGTCCAGTTTCTTATCATCAAAGCCGTTGGCCATGCTACCACCATTACAGGCCCAAAACCTGATTTCATGATGTCGGCCATCCGCAAAAGAATTGCCATCCTTACCTAAGCGGATAAAGCCATGTTCGCCCGCAAAGCGCTCATTCAGGTACCGCAGATCAAGCAAACTGCTATCTGATGACCTGTTAACAGGATAAGAAAAGGCCCACCAGCTTTTATCAGGCACTTGCCCTTTGATCAGCGTAAATGAAAAAAGAAAGATAAGCAGGCAGATTGTTTTTTTCATAATGGTTAATAGGATGGCTGGGCCTTCCAACAATAAAAATACATTTTATAATTAATGCCGGCATATAAAAAGCGACCGGTTATTCGTTATCTGTTTTAAGAAATAAATAGTATTATTGTTTATAATCAACCTGTAAACGAAAAACAGCCCGGTTTAAAATGAAAGCATTATGGATAGGGATGCTCAGCCTTATATGTGGCGCCAAAATAGCAGCGGGGCAATCGCCGTCAATTAAAAAAAAGATTAAAATTCCGGTGTTTCAACGCGTAGTTATTGACAGTTTGGTCAAGGATGGTTCACACAAGCCAAAGGTTTTGAGTAAGTTTTCAAAAGACCCTTATAATGATATCGGCAGTATGGACAAAGATGTGTTTAAACTTTACCGCTACAGCGAGGGATGGAAACCATATATTATTTTTACGCCGGGGGATGCCGGGGGATTTGAAGACGCGCAGGTGGCCGACATAAACCATGATGGATGGAACGACATTGTTATAGGCGGATGGAGCAATATGGTGATCTGGGCAGAAAATCCGTCAGGACAAGGCCTTGATCCATATACTACCAAATGGAAGTTATACGTGGTGGATAATGGGCGATTCTCGCACGAGGTATGCGCCGCCGATCTGAATAATGACGGGAAGCCTGATATAATAACTACTACCGGCATTTATATCCAGGGCACAGATCCGTCTAAATGGACCTTTGTTGATATCGGCAGGAGCGGGCAGGGTACTTTTGCCGCCAACGTATTGAACAATAAAGATGGTTACAGCGATGTGATTGCGGTTTATAGGGATGGAAAAAAGAACCAGGTTGCCTGGTTTGAAAACCCGGGCCATAAAGGCGGCGACCCACTAACCGGCAAATGGGTGCCGCGCATTATTGATGCTAACCCAGGCGGCGACCGTTGTAATTTTGAAATGACTACCATGGCATTTACCGCCGGCGACGTTAACGGCGATGGCAAAATTGACCTGGTTTGCGCCAGCCAGGGTGAAGGCCCCGGTAAGGGTGACGACGGCCGGCAAATAGGCGACGGCCTGGTTTGGTATGAAGCACCCGCGGATCCGCGCAGCGGAAATTGGATAAAGCATACCATTGACGCTTCTGTGAGCTGGGTACACGCTTCGTCCATTAAACTGGCTGATTTTGACGGCGATGGCCACCTTGACGTGAACTATGCTCAACAAGATCAAAGCAGATTCAGAAAAGACGGCAGCGCGACCAAACAGCAGTTAGGCATTTTCTACAATCTTGACGGTAAGGGCGGGGCATGGCAGCAGCAGATTTTAACCCAGTACCCTGATTATGGGGCCGGAGGCTTTAACTCCAAAGTTGGATTGATAGGCAAAGACAAGCTACCCAGTATCTTTACCTCATTACATAGCGCATTTCATGACCCAAACCCTTTAATGTTGTGGCGACATAAATAATGTATTAATATACAGTAAAGCCCAGCGTATCAGCTTGCATGGCCGTAAAAATACCAAAACCGTTTACAATGTTAGTAGGTATCTGGGTAAGATCCTGGGATGATGTCCTGGCGTTATTATTTAATAAATTGATGTATTCCTGGTTTACACTAAACAAAATAATTTGGTAGGTGCCCCTGTAAGAAAAGCTGTTTTGCGTAACGTTATATAAAGATGCCCGATTGGTATTTATTTGCGAATTTGCCGGCCGTGTACCACCAAAACTATTAATAGCGTAAGAGGCATTTATGGCTTTAAACACCAAAACATGATTAAGCGAGTCGGGATTTGACCAGGTGAATGTGTTTAAAATCGTGTTTGCGGTACCGGGTCCGCCCCCTGCTGTTGGCGTTATACCAGTATATTGCGAGTTAAAGTTTACAGGCTTTGCGGGCATTGTAGTACTTGCCGAAACCGAATTGCCCAGGTAATTAAACTGCAGGCTGTATGTTTTACCTGTAGCCAGGAAGGATTGGTCGGCATAAGTATAAGTTCCCGGCGCGGATTCTGTCAATTCGACCTTTTGCGAACCATCTGACAGGTAAAGGCTTATCCCGGTGATGGGCGAGCCGAAAGTAGCAGTATCTGTTAAAGCTTTCTGTGTAGATAGTTTAACAGAAATGGGCTGCCCCGGTACCAGGTATGATTGGATAACCGGCAGGCTGGTTGTTTTATTATCGGTATTTTCTTTTTGGCAGGCGGTGAGCATACCCATAGCCATGAATACAGATATTATAATAACAGGCAGGTATTTTCTTATTTCCATCTTAAGCTTAGTGTTAGGTTTGGTGTGAAGCCCAGGTAAGTAACGTCGGTAGTAATTAACTGGTTGTTTTGTAACTGGTACTCGCGGTACCAAATATTTTTATGATTGTATACGTTAAATAGCGACAAGCCTATGCTGCCTATTTTGTTGCCGTTTATTTTAAGCAGGTCGTAAGTGGCAGAAAGGTCAAGCCGGTGATAATCAGGCAGACGCTCAACATTTTTTGCACCTACGTTAAATGCGGTGGTGTTATTGCCGTCGGCAGAGGTAATGGTATAACTTGACAGGGGTACAGTATACGGATGGCCGGTACTGAAAATAAATACCGCGGCAAAGTTCCACCGATCATAGTGATACATGTTGATGGATTTAAACTCGTGCGTTACATCCTGGTCTGCCGGGTAATAATTTGGCCCGTAAACAGCGAACCGGTTTTGCGTGTTGGCTAAAGTATAGCTTAGCCAGCCGGTATATAGCCCCAGTTTTTTCTGGATCAAAACCTCTAAGCCTTTTGCAGTACCGTTACCGGTATAAAATGATTGCTCGATGGTCGCGCTGGCGCTGCCGGGGCCAAAGCCCTGCTGTTTAACCGTGTATTGCGTTAAGCCCGACAAGGTTTTATAATAGCCTTCCACATCAACCAAAAACAACTCATTTTCATAGCTGACACCGCCCATGTAATGCCGGGCCATGCCCACAGGGATTGTATTACCGTCTGATATCACCCAGAAATTACGGTTACCGTTCAACACATCCTCGCGGGTAACCTGGTTTATAAACTGGTAGAACTGGCCGGTAGCGAATTTTAGGGTAAAGTGATCGTTTAAAGTATAACTGGCAGAAAAGCGAGGTTCATAATAAGCTTTCCCGGTAGGCTGAAACCAGGTATCGCGTATCCCCGGCTGTAAGTGCAATTTGCTGGTAGGGTCAATTTCCAACTCGGCATAGCCGCCGCCTAAAAATGTTTTATTATGGGAGTCTATTAACTTACTGGTGTCGTTTTGGGTATAGGTATAATTGGTTTCCTGGTGTGTGCCAAAGCCGCCATACAATAATTTGAAAGAGTTATTTATTTGCCATTCCCAATCAGATTTTATGCCTAAGTCTTTCAGGTTATTGTTTTCTACGGTTCCGTTATTGAAAGCCACATCAACGCCGTCAGTCTCATTAACGCCCGAGTTGCTCCGGTTACGGTCATTAAAATAAGATGAGTAAGTAAGATAAGTATTTGAGTGTACGTTTTTGCTCCACGACGACGACCACTTAAGGCTGCTGCTTAAATTGCCATACTTGGTATAATCGGTAATTTTATCACTCACCACGGTCGAGTTAAAAGAGGGCAGGTCTCTGCTGTTGTCTGTTTTGTCGGTACCGGTATAAAAACTTAAGGCGAGTGTATTGTCTGTGTTAAGCTTATAAGTATAGCGTAAGTCTGCATCATAAAAGTGGGATGCCGGTGTTACCTGCTGGCCAAACCCGCCACGGCCGCCTCCGCCGCCCCCACCACCAAATCCACCTCCGCCTCCACCGCCGCTGGCTGGTACGGTAGTCGCGTTAAACTGTTTAAATATCTTGTCATACAACGGCCCCTGGTAAGAACGGCGAAACGCGACCAGTAATGAGGATTTATCCGTAACCGGGGTTTCTCCATACAGGTTTAAACTCAATAAGCTAAGGTCTACACCAAAAGTAGCATCCTTGCTGTTGCCATCCTTGCCGGTTATTTCTGTTACGCTGGATAGGCGCCCGCCATATTTGGAAGAGAAACCGCCTTTGTAAAGCTGTACATCCTTAACCGCGTTGGCATTAAAGGCGCTAAAAAAACCATACAGGTGATCAACCTGGTAAACGGTAAAGCCGTCAAAAAGCACCAGATTTTGGTCGGGTGTTCCGCCGCGTACATAAGCGCCTGATGATGATTCGTTGGTGCCGCTTACGCCGGGCATTAGTTGGAATGCTTTAAGCACATCCTTTTCGCCCATGTTAGGCAGTTTGTCAAGGCTTGCCGGGGTTAGCTGCAGCACGCCGACTTTCTTTACATCAGTATTCATTACCCCGCTTTTTTTACCAAGGATGGTAACCTCGTTAAGCGTGTTTAATGACGGGAATAGCTCTACGGTTATCGGGTTCTTTATCATATCTGCATTTAACCTGAAACGATCTGTCTGGTAGCCCGAATAGCTGGTTTCGACCACGCAGGTATCGGATGGTACATCAAAAAAGATAAACAACCCGTCAGACCGGGTAGAAACAGACAGCGGACTATTTAAGATCCGTACGGTTGCCGATGGTAATGTTTCGCCAGTAGTTTGGTCAATAACCTTACCGCTGATAGAAAAGCTGAAATGTTTGGGCGGTCCGGATGGTGGCGCTACCCGTTTTAAATTTGATGCCTGGGCTATTGTATTGCGCGCATTTAGTTTCTTTAGGCGATCCAGGTCGTCTGTGTTTTGCAAAATATAGATGGTGCCGTCTGCCTCTATCCAGTAATGCAGGCTATTGCTCCGGCAAACCTGGTCAAGTACATTCTTTAGAGGTTCGTTTAAAAAATGGTCCACTACATCATATTTACGGATCGAGTCGCGCTCAAAAACTATTTTTAAATGATAGTCTGTGGATAGCGTATCCATCAGCTGATCGAGCGAGCAGGTAAAAAACTTGGTTATATATATTTTCTTTAATGTTTTTTGGGTTTGCTGTGCAAATACCCCTGTTGCTAATGCCGTAAATACAATTGCAAGTAACAATTTTCTCATTCTTATCTATAGCTGTTTAGCCGAAGTTGCACTACGGGAGCTACTAAAGAAAATAAATGAGATAAAAGCGATCAGAACGCAGACGAAGAACCGAAATTTGTAGCTACTCTACTTCCCGGCCAATCATTTTATTGATGGTTAGCCTGTAGTTGTCGCTTAGCGGTAGCTCTACATTTGCGCCTACTACCTTTCCGCGCCTGATGTGTGATATGTAGTCGACATTTATCAGGTACGATTTATGAATGCGGTAAAAAAGGCTTGGCGGTAATTGCTGCTCTATCGCCTTAAGGCTGATTCTTGACAGGATGGGTTTTTGATTATCATTCAAAACGATCTTTACATAATCCTTTAGACCCTGTATGTATTGGATATCGTTAAAATTAACCTTAACCAGCATATAATCAGACGAAACGAAAAAGTAGGTTTTTGGAAGAGTTGCCTGTACTACCGCGGTATTTTTAAGCTCGAAAAACTGATAAGCTTTCTGGCAGGCTTTTAAAAGGCGCTCTTGCGGTACGGGCTTAACCAGGTAATCGAGCACTTCAAGCTCGAAACCGTTTATGGCAAATTTTTCATAAGCGGTAACAAATACAACAAGCGGTTTGTTAACCAGGCTTTTAACCAGCTGCAGCCCGTTAAGGCCGGGCATGTGTATATCGCAAAATAAAACATCTACCTGTTCATGCTGCATAATGGTAAGCGCGTCGGCAGCCGTTCGGCACCTGCCTATAATTTTAATGTAGCTCACATCTTTTAAATTATCTTCCATTAATTGAAGCGATAATGTTTCATCATCAACAAGCAGGCATTGCATCATTTAAATTGTATTTGAAGGTTAACGGTATAATTGTTTTTGTCCTGGTTTATTTCAAGGCTATGTTTGCCCGGGTATAAAAGATCAAGCCGGCGTTTAACATTGTTTAAGCCAATGCCGTGGTGTTCGTCGGTATGTGTATTTTCAGGACTATAGTTGTTGGATACGCTGAAGTTAAGCATGCTGTGATCCGCCTTTAAATAGCCTTTTATAAAAGGTTTCGAATCAATGCCGCTGGTGTACTTAAAAGCATTTTCAACAAAGGGAACCAATAGCATCGGTTCAATTGTTTTTTCAGGATGTGTGATGTCAAATATAAAATCGACTATGATCTGGTCATCAAACCGCATTTTTTGCAGATCGATATAGCTGCCCAAATAATCAGTTTTTTGCTTCATGGTCACTTTTTCTTCGTCGGTGATGTAAAGTATGTAGCGCAACAATTGGGATAATTGCATCAGCGTAGGCTCTACCGCGGGCGGGTTTAATCTTGACAAAGCCACTACGCCATTTATAACATTGAAAATAAAATGAGGGCTGATTTGTGACCGAAGAAAGGCCAGCTCAGAAACTAATGCCGAGTTTGTAATATCGCGGCTGTTGTTGATCTGCCGCGACCTGTCGGCAAGGTAACGGTAGGCAAAACTTGCCGCCGTAATTGCGGCGATGGGTAGCAAGTTAAAATGCGCCATCAGCGGTGGTGGCCCAAACGGATGCCTTTGGTTAAGAAAAGCCATTGACGGCTGGGTATGTACAATGCAAAGATCAATAATAATAAGCGATAAGATCAATAAGGCGCTGTACTGTAGTGGCCGGTTGCGTTTATTTAAAAACTCCGGGATAAGTAAGAACGCATTAAGATAAAAGTGAATGGCAAGTAAAAAGTTGATAAATACGAGATGCCATGGCGAAAAAAACATCCGGAAGCCCGGTGCCGCCGGCCTGATTAAGATAGGCAGCAGGGTAATAAACGTCCAGAAAAGAATATGTAATAAGACCTCGATAAGCGAAGCAACTTTTATACGCTTAAACACCATAATGTATCAAATGCCCAATTGTGTCTGTTACAGACGCAATTATCGCTATAAAAAGTATGCGTGTTTATGCGTAGCCGCCAAAGTGAGCCGCTTTTAACATTATTTAACTTAAATGGTTTAATAAAGCGTTAAGGTACTGCGGTCAATTGTAAACTTAAGTGTAACTAACTTTATGATAAACAATTGAAATATTGGTTTGTAATAGTATAAAACAATATTATGAGCGACAATAGTATGTATGTACAAGCCTATTACAAAGGTGGAATGACAGGTTTTGAGGTAATTGCAAATAGTAATGAGTATAAAATCGCCAGAAACGGTGAAATTATAGCAACTTTGCGACATGATAACACCTGGCAACAAATATCCGGCGAGAAGCTATCGGAAGAAGTGATAGAAAGTATCGCCATGCAAATAGAAAAACCGCAAAGCCAGGCTTAATCAAAAAGTATTAACTTAGTCCTATGAAAGGCTATAAGTTAATAACGTCCGATAATAGCGTTGTTCGCTTTAAATTTTATACTGACGAAGCGCTTGTTATATCCGCGCGTTTAAACCTGACCTTTGAATTACTTTAATATGAAGATTCTAAATAAATTATCACTCATCGCGCTTTGTGTAATTGGGTTTGTAGGAACAGCCAAAGCAGGTCATAACACTTCCGCTAAAAAGCCCAACTATAAATTTAAAAACACCATCTCCCGCGAGGTGTTGGAAAATTACCTTGACCGCGCTATTACTACGCAAAGCCTGTTGGTGGGCCAGGGTAATTTTGATGATAATTTAAGGATGATCAAAAATATCGGCGCTAAGTTTATCGGCAGGGCGGTATGCCAGTGGGGCCAGGAGGCAGATATCCCAAAGAACCTGGTGCAGGAAAAGGACCTTGCCGAAAAAGTTCATACGGCAGATCCTGACATAATTTTGCAAGCCTGCATTTTTGAGATCGTAACGCCGCAGGTTAACCAGTTAGCCGTACCCGACCGGGCTTTTAAAGCACTGAACCTACCGGTTGAAAAACGGAATTTCAGCTATGATGCCATGCTATATCCGGATGGTAAATTTAAAGGACAATGGGGCCGCGGTTCAGTACCTGATGTAAGCCGGAACGAAACCAAACTGTTTTTTTATTACCTGGCGGCATCATATATCGACGCCGGTATAGAAGGCTTGCATTTTGGGCAAGTAGAGCTGATGAATAAGAACGATAAAAACCTTGACCATTACGCGCAGATTTTAAGTTTGATTCGTGATTATGCACACAAACATGCCCGTCGTAAAATGGTGATCTGTGATTCGCATGTACCAAGCGGAGGTTTTGTAAAAGACGGAAAATTGTTGATGGACGTACATGCGTTCCCGCTAAGGATAGAAGAGATCCCCGACAAACCCGAAGAAGCTAAACTGGAAGTTGGCCATACCGACGCCCTATTTCTGCGCAGCAAGGGTGGTATTACTCCAAGTGGCTGGAGTTGTGAGCACCTGCCTTATCTGGTAGAGTTTGACAATTACGGCGTGAGCAAGCAACCAAGCCAGGCAAAAGCCGCCGGATTAACCATCTGGGTTTGGGGCTACGACGAGATCAGCTGGTTTGCACACCAGCCCGCGCCGTATCGCCAAAACTGGCTGCACTACGCGTACGACTGGGTAAAGAAAACCGACCCCAACGGCCATGTTGAAATGCCGGGCGGCCGCCAAACCACATCTCCGCTTGATAAGAAACGATGGTATTATGCCAATAACAAAAGCGAAGCGGTACCTGACGGACATGGTGACGAAGATACCATCCGCGAGATCTGGGCGGCAAACGAGGCTAAATAGCCAAATTTATAGAATAGCCCGTTCAAACTGTTTTAATCGTAAGTTGCGCAACCGGCTAAGGATGCTGAATATATCGCTGTTGATATGCTCTAACGATTGGCGTTTGGTATGTTTAATTTCTATTTCGGTTATCACTTCATTTAATTCTTTAAGCATATCGTTAGGCAGGGGTAAATTATTGTCTAATTGCGCGCCATCATTAACGCCTGATGTTTTGCTTAAAAAATAATGGCTGTTATTTATACTGATACCATATATCAGTTTGTTGTTCTTTTCCTTTGTTATATGGTCTACGGTAAAAAAACAGGTCTTGCTATTAATATTGCTCTGGATCATACGGGTAGTTGCTAAGATAAATTTCATAAATATCATTTAGGTGAAGCAATAAGGTGTTTGTATAAGGCAACTAACATGCCAGATTACAACTATCAGTTGTATGTAAATTTATAATTGCCTGTGAAACAATTATTTATTAAACAAGTGACTTTAAGCAGAGGGCAACCGGTCGCCAATTTCTTTTGCAGTGAGCACAAGGTTATCATGCGTATGTTTTAGCGCTATGGCCAGATATGTCTGTTGCTTGTTAATAGAATGCAGTTCGTCAAAATATCGATTTAGTGCTTTGCTATCCGCTGAAGGCACTTTTCCGGCTAAGCCGATCACTTTGATATTTCTTTCTTTAGCCATAGCGGCAACGGCAAATGGCGCTTTTCCGTGCAGGGTTTGTTCATCAATACTGCCCTCGCCGGTAATTACAAGGTCGATATTTTGCAGTGCGACATCAAAACCGGTTAGCTCCAGGAAATAATTTGCGCCGCTTACCAGCCTGGCATTTAAAAAAGCGAACAACCCGGCCGCCGCGCCGCCCGCGGTGCCACTGTGCTTTATAGTGGTCATATCTTTACCGGTTTGCTGCAAAGCTATCGCTGCAAGTTTGGTTAGCATGGCATCAAGCTTTATAACATCGTCTGCTGTCGCGCCTTTTTGCGGACCAAAAACAGCGGCCGCGCCTTCATCACCTAACAGTTTGTTATCTACATCGCATAAAATAACGATCTCGCAGGACAAGATCCGTTTATCCAGATCGCTTCTATCGATCCTTGCAAGGTCAATTAGTTCGGCAGGAACCGGGTTTAAAAGATCGCCGGCTTCATTAAAAAACTTAACGCCTAAACTGCTTAATATCCCTGCGCCGCCATCCACCGTTGCTGAGCCACCCATCCCGATGATGATCTTGTTGACTCCTTTATCTAATGCGGCTTTTATCAACTCTCCAGTGCCCGCGCTATTGGCAAGCATGGGTTTTAGTTCTGTATTCTTTAATAATCGAAACCCTGAAGCATCGGCCATTTCTATCACAGCGGTACGGCCATTGTCAATCAAGCCGAAAGCGGCCGTTATTTCACGGCCCAGCGCGTCATGTACTGTGGTTTGTACCTTCGTGCCATTTAAGTGTTTAATTAATAGCTCGCCCGTTCCGTCGCCGCCATCACCAACCGGGAAAAGCCGGCAATGGCAATTCGCCTTACTCTCCTCAATCCCTAAAGCTATCGCTTCTGCGGCTGCCTGCGCGTCGAGGCTGTTTTTGAAAGCATTGGGGGGCGATCAGTATGTTCATCCAGT
Organism: Mucilaginibacter sp.; assembly: GCA_028287975.1. Taxonomy (GTDB): domain Bacteria; phylum Bacteroidota; class Bacteroidia; order Sphingobacteriales; family Sphingobacteriaceae; genus Mucilaginibacter. The sequence continues at coordinate 10,882 of JAQBOP010000298.1, forward strand.
CAAATTAGTAAATTATCATAAAGGCAACAACTATTTGTTGCCATCTATAGGCACAAACCGGATACACATCGGTCCGTCGATATTGATGGAGGTCGTTGTCAGAGTAAGATGGCCGGTAGGTTTATCAATCTTGTAAACCGCTACGTTGTCTGAGTATTGATTGGAGATGAAAAGAAAACTGCCCGTCGGGTCGATCACAAAGTTACGGGGCGATTTACCCATGCTGCTATATCCGCCAATAAACGTCAACATTCCTGTGCTTTTGTCGACCGAATATTGCACAATTTCATCTGCCGTGCCACGATTAGACGCGTATAAAAATCGCCCATCAGGTGATAAGTGGATATCGGCAGCTTGTACAGCACCTTTGAATTTGTCCGGTAACATCGTTATGGTTTGTATTGCCGTTGGTTTGCCGTCATTAAATTGATAAGCCGTTACGGCGCCGGCCATTTCCTGCAACATGTAAAGATGTTTTCCGTCGTCAGAGAACGCCACGTGTCGGGGGCCATTACCCGGCGTCGCGCTTACCTCGCTAAAAAGCGTTAGCGGCTGTTTCTGCAATGGGTTGTATTTATAAACATATAGTTTATCGGTACCCAGATCGGTAGCTATCAAATATTTTTCATCAGGCGAGAGCATAGCGGTATGCACATGCGGGCCTTCCTGGCGGTTTTTGTTGATGCCGCTGCCCTCGTCGTGTATCACTTGCGACGCCGGGTTTAAAGAACCATCGCCATTAATGGGATATACTGACAGGTAACCGCCTAAATAATGGGCGGCAAACAAATTTTTCTGCGCCTTATCAACCGATAGATAAAGTGGTCCGCCAAAGGCGGGCTGGTTATTTAAGGGGTCGAGTTGCCCCGTGGCAGCATTGAATTTATAGGCATATACGCCGCCATTGCCGGTAGCCTGATCGCTTACCGCGTAAACAAATTTTTTGTTGTCAGATATACATAAATAGGTCGGGTCAATTATTCCGGCAACATGATTAAGATAGGATACTGAGCCCGTTTGCGCGTTAAAACGGTAGACGTAGATACCGTCGCTTGTACCACGGGTGCGGGTGCCCATAACCAGATCATATATTTTACCATTGCTTTGCGCGATGCAAAATAGCGACAGCAGCACAGGCAATATCAACAACAGCTTTTTCATTTATGCCTGCCGGATCACAAAATAGGGCTGATTATTGCGCAACTCGTTAAAGCCCGGATAAAGCGTAACGGATTCGGGGCTTTCTGCTACCTCAAAATAATAAGTCAAAGGATACGGCGATTGGGTGTAGGACGCAGGAATTGTCGCGGTATAATTATTGCCGGATGCTGTCATCTCTGTAACCTCGTATCGCTCGGCCATATCCACATGCCGGTAATATAACCGTACCGAAGCAGGCGCCTTCTCGAAAGCTATTTGCAAATTGACTGCACCACCCGGCGTAAAAGTTTTAGGCTGACGGTGCATGCATTTAACCGGAACCCTCTTTGTCCCGCTTAACACACTGTTGACGGCCGTTATGGCAACAGCTTGCCGAGTATCAATTGGCTTGGCTTCATCCAATATTTTGGCCATGCGGTCAATGTCCTTATCTATGCCCGGCAGCCTGTCAAGCCAATGGCCGCGCAGCCACGGGTTTTCGCCTGCGGTAACATCCTTCATATAGACGCCTTTGGCGGTATTTGCCAGCTTTGCCCAACTGTCGCGGGCTTGTTTGTATTGTTTAAGTGCTTCTTCAAGCGCTACACGGTCTGTAGTTTGTTCATAAATATGGTATAATGTAGCTGCGCGGAATTTAGCCGCGAAGAAACGCCCTAATCCTATTTGTAGCACTACATCAATTACTAACCGCCGGTATTCAGGCTTGGTTTTGTTGGTAGCTTTCGCGGCTGCTTGTAACGCTTGTTCGGCGGCATTGGCTTCATCGTCGAGCCATTTTGCTACTTCAAGCGGGGTATATTTACCACTACGCTTATTGCTTAACAACTCCTTGGCAAAATCATTAATGGTTAAAAACAATTGCGGATCGGCAGGGCTAACCGTGCCAAACACATGCGGCGATGGCGTATCGCCGAGTTGGTCGTGCATGGCCGTCACTATCGACATATTGCTATACATCTCGGGCCAGTAAGCATTGTTAGCCGCCGACTCGGCATGAGCGGTTAAGATAATCGGCAATATCCGCGTAGCGTGGGCCAGCGCCTGTTGCGCGCCATTAGCGCCGGCGTTAAAATCTTTGTTTAAAAAGCGATGCCATACATCATTGTCGGTATCGGGGTTATATAAAGTGCGCCCGAATACACGTAAAGTGTACAGGTATTTCTCCCAATCCCAGCGGGGCCTTAAGGAAACATCTTCATAAGCACAGCGGTCGCCCGGAACGCCCGAGCCTCGCCGGCCTTTAAAAGAAAGCGGTTCCATCAGGTCGACACCCAAGCTACCGCAAAAGCTAAACGCCCTTGACTGTGCCGCCGCCATAATCGGATCGCCCCATAACAGGAAACGTTGCGTACCCGGCCAGATGCGATGCACTACCTGGTACTTCTTGTCTTCTTTCAAAAAATCGCCATAGCTATACCGGGTAAAACTGCGTGAGCCCTCGCTCAGGTTCATTAGCTTGGACGTACGCTTATCAGGTTTTGGTATTTCCATCGCCCGGATATCGCCCTGCATATACGGCATACCCATATGCTCAAGCCAGTACTTTGGCGATACCGATACCGGTACGCCCGATGCCAGGGCATTATTCAACATTTCTGGATCCAGGCCCTTTGCATGCAGGTTAATGGGCACTACACGCCCGCAGGTAGCGACACCGCCAAAAATGGTCTTCCAAAACTCGTAGCTGCCTTCGGTTACACCGCTTTCGCCGTGGATGCGTAAGGTTACCCCGCTTATGGCCGGGCATTCTTTTAATAAAAGGCTGATGGCGTCGCGGCAATAAGCGGCGTGGGTTTCCCTGGTCAATCCCTCGATGGTATAATTTGCATTAGGCGCGTTTATCCACTCATAACCATGCATCCAGATCCCCAGGTAAAACTCCATTCCCCGGGCAGCGGTTTGCTCGCTGATATATTGCAGCATTTTTAAATTTTGATCACGCTCGGCATCCGGCAATTGGGGTACATGCACGTTATATCCCGGCACGGATAGCAAAAACGGATAGGCGAACAGAAAGTAAGCGTCGGTTACGCCGTTTAAAAAATCATAACCCAGGCCCAGCGATAAATTGAAAACGTTAAAGCGCTGGGTGGCCAGCATGGTTAAATATTTTGGCCACATTTCGCGGTCGTTATACCATGGTTTATCCTCTATGTCCGTACAAAACATGCGGTTAATTGACCGTACTTTGTTTAGCGGCTGCTCAATTATAGGTTTAGAAATATGTAAAGCCGCTAAAGGCGATGCCGAATAATTCACCTTGTCGGTTAGTTCAAGCAGCGCATAGATCAGACCGCGCTCGTCAAATCCGGTCGCGATCAGCATCGGGCGAACGCCATGCATAGCAGGTATAAGCGCTGTAGCCTCAGGAACCGATGGAACAGTTACACCTGCTTTGGTAAGCCATGCCCCGGCTGCCCCTGATCGGGAAACGAGGATACAAAGGTTATCTGTCGATGCCTTATCGATGCCCGTACTATTCTGAACAGTAATGCCTTTTGCCTTAAGCGCGCTTTCCAACTCGGCAACGGCCCATTGCACTTTGACCGATTTTGCAAGCTGATCTTTAGGGTCGATAATGATAGATACGCCCTGTTCATTAAAATTGGTAAAGCCAACCAGGGGCAGCCCAAGCGTAGTGATGCCCATAATTTTTAAAAAATTGCGGCGGTCGGCATCATGATCATAATCCGCATGGTCTGCGGAGATTTTATTATCAGTCATGGCGGTAAGCGGTTATAATTGGTTTAACAGCAATTTACATCATCGCAAGTTTAAACACAATAGCCCGGCATACAAACCGCTATATGTTAGCTAATTGTTACAGAAAGCACAAACAAATGTTTTTAACCGGATTATTTTACTCTTTAAACTTAAGTGAATAAAACAGACCGCCCAATGCCATGTTCTCTTTAAACATGTTAAACAGTTCTTGCCCGCTATTGCCTAAGTAGATAATATATGCATCGGCAACATCGTCCCGGTGAAGAGAAATCATGATGCCATATTTATAATCGGTACCAAACGAATTGTTTTTTATGGGGATGATCCAGGTGCCGCCCCAGTCTGCACCAAATTCAGGTTTAACATGTTCTGGCGGGAAAGCGTTAAATCCAATGGCTGGATCCATTGTACCACCACCAACATTAAGCGCTACCGTATAAGCAAATGTTTTAGATGAAGCGTTAGGATCAACCATACTGCTGCCCGGAGGTTTGTCTTTCAAAAACTTTTTATATTGGGCAATTCTGTCACCTAATGAAAAAACAGAATACCGGATCTCAATTGGTTTATCTTTAAATTTCACGGCATAGTCATAACGTACCTGCATGTTTTTAACCAGCGGTATCTTTACAGTACCTACCGGCATGGTAAATTCCATTTTGTTGTCTTCCAGCACTTTCTGAAATTTAATTTCTGTACTGTCGGTAGCTGTTTGTGCATGGCTAATAGCAGCCGTAAAAAGCAGGATGATTAATAAGTTGAGTTTTTTCATGTGGTTTAGGTTTGGTTGATCTACTATATGATGGATGGTTTCATTTATATCCTTTTGTAATTTAAAATAGCCTTTTCGGAGTTATATACCATTCACTACAGAAAGACGTTGATTTTTTTACCAAAAAGTTCATATCGTCTATTTGATTCGTCAAAGAAAAATTTTGTCACATAAGCCAATTCTTTTTCAAACCTGGTTAGTTTTTTAGTGTCAGGCGAGTCATACTCATTGGTATACGGCATGTCTATCAATACTTCTTTTTTTTGCAAGTCCTGATTATCGACGACTCCCACCTTGTGTATCCTGGTTGGAGAAGCTACAATCATTTTTGGATTGTTATAATAACCTATCCCGCTCAATTGTACTTTCATTGATTTTACATCATTTTTAAAATGAAAAGCATTTACGATCTCTGGCCAGGTCAATAATTTTGATCCTTTGATAAGTGAGATTTCAACAGCTCCATATTTACCATCTTCATTGCCGTATTTTAATACCGCTTGTGTTGACGATAGTATAGTAATGTCGCTAAACAGGTATTTATCTAAAGTAAAAAAGGATAGCGGATCCACCAATTTACCATTTACCGTAACGCATGGACGCCGGTCAAGCGAATCTACCCTGGTTAACGTAGCATGTTGTGCTTTGGCCGATACACCGATCACGATAAACAACAGATATGATAAAAGGAGTTTCATTGTATATCTTCTATAACCTATTTAATTTATGGTTGTATATTATTTGGTTAAACTTCATCACAAGATCCCGTTTATACACAACGTTATATAAGCCATGCATTTCTATCACAACAGTTTTCGGCGTAAATTTGTTATTACGAAACATGGACATGTGTACGCCAGTGACCAATTTTTTATCAAAAATCATTAACGCTAAGTCTTTTGCTGATTGATCAGGAATGCCCAATCCCAATTTTCGGCCTTTTTTTGACAAATGATAGCTATCGCATAATTCGTTATAAAAAGTAAAACCGGATGTCTCTTTCTTATAGGCAATACATACACTGTCCACATTTGCGGTTTTCAATTCGAATAATCTTTTTGCTTCCAATCCGCTAAAAAATTTTATCGAATCAAAATCTGAGGGTTCAAAATAAGATAAGGAATACCCGGATATTTCGCGATTATTAAGATAGTACTTAAATGCTTTTTGTGCATAAAGCTGCGCACTAAAAAATGCAAATGCAATCATAATGAGCAGTCTTTTCATGCAAAGGTTTGGTTAATTGGTTGATCTAATATAACAACTATGCTTCAGTTTTTTATATAGATGCCTAAT
>JAQBOP010000315.1 GCA_028287975.1 Mucilaginibacter sp.
TTTTTATTCAAGGTTATTGGGGAAAAAGCCGCGTGGGCGACCAGTTGCCGGTTGAATATAAGCCGCCAGTACCTGACATTCCCCGACGGCTTGTCGTTACTAATCCGCTGCTCACTTCCTTGCAAAAATGGACGGACAGTATCCCGCAGGAAAAAGCCTACCTGCACCTGGATAAGCCATATTATGCGGTCGGCGATACCATTTGGTTTAAAGGCTACCTGACCACCGGCAGCAGGCACCGGCTCTCGCCGTTGAGTGGCGCAGTTTATGTTGACCTGGTAAACGAACAAGATCAACCCGTAAAAACGTTGAAGTTGCCGGCTGACTCGGGAACCGTCGCGGGCGACCTGGTATTGGACGATGATGTTAAGGCTGGCAACTATCGCGTACGGGCCTATACCCAATGGATGCGCAATGCCGGCGAAGACTATTTCTTTAACCGGACATTTACCATAGGCAATCCTTTGCAATCCGAAAAAGAAAAAACGAAACCAAAACCATCACGACAACAACGGCTACGACAACCTGACGTACAATTCTTCCCCGAGGGAGGAGACCTGGTCAGTAATATCACTTCACGGATTGGCTTTAAGGCGGTTGGCAGCAACGGCCTGGGAGTAGTAATTGGCGGCAATGTAACGGATAACGAAAATACCGAAGTCGCCCGAATTAATACCTTACACGCAGGCATGGGCAATTTTTTATTGAAACCTTTGCCGGGTAAAACCTATACCGCGCATATCAAATTTGCCGATAGTACTACCAAAAATATTGCGCTGCCCCTTGCTTTAAATGAAGGCTATGTGCTTAATGTTTATCAGCCCGGTATAGACAGTATTTTGGTACGCATACAGGCTTCGGCAAGCTTACAGCATTCAACTGTCAACCTCATTGCCCATAGCAGTGGCGAGGTGATCTACACATTGCAGGTGCAGATCAATAGCGCGGTTACGTCTATCTGGCTGGATAAAAGATCATTTCCCGGCGGCATAGCACAGTTTACTATTTTCGATACCAAAAACCAGCCGCTGAATGAGCGCATTGCATTTATCAGGAATAATGATAACATGCAATTGGGCATTAAAGCCGACAAGGTAACCTATAAAAGTAAAGAACATGTGCAGTTGGAGTTAGCTGCTAAAGGAAGTGACGGCATACCCGATGCCGCTGACTTCTCGATAGCGGTGATCGATGAAAACAAGGTGCCTGTTGATGAAAATTCAGAGAGTACCATCTTTTCTAACATTCTGCTAAGTTCAGACATTAAAGGATACATTGAGAAGCCTAACTATTACTTCATCGCGGACTCTGACAAAGTAAACCGGGCCTTAGATAACCTGATGCTTACGCAGGGCTATCGCAGGTTTGAATGGAAGTTATTAGATAGCGTTGTAAAAGCTAAACCCACATATAAAGCTGAGGGCGTGACGACTACAATTTCAGGTTGGGTGACAGATCTGCGAAGCCGCCCGTTGCCAAACGCACCTGTGATGCTGCTTTCAATGAATGCGCGGATCAACAAAGTGACGGCTACCGATGTCAATGGCAGATTTAGTTTTGATAAATTAATATTTGCTGACAGCGCTAAATTTGCCGTGCAAGCCAGGGATTTGAAAAACACAGACCACGCTATTATTATTTTAGACAGCATACCCAAAATTAAGTTCACCGGCCATCAAAACCTGGCAGATATAAATATCATTAAAGCTAATCTGCAAAAAGCCGAAGATGATGGCACACCAATAAAGTTAACAGGCCACATACTCAAACAGGTAAATATTAAAGCCGTTAAAAAAAAGGATACCCCAGGGATAGCGCAACAGTGGATGTTTTCACTGCCTGATGAAGAGTCGGCGGATAAAATAATTTCTATGACCAATCCCGAACTTTACCCTACGGTAAAAATATTTCTGCAATCGACACTCTCGAAATTTAGATGGGAAACAGACCAGAATGGATATGATAAAGTAACGACATTGTCAAAGCCATTAATTGGCCTGTCCAATAATCCGGCTGATGGGATTACCAATGATATTGTCCCCATTCTTAACGGGGTGCCTTCAAGCTTTACAGAAATTGAATCACTTGAGCCTGAAGATATCGTAAAAATTTTGGTAGTAGAAAAAAATGAAGCTATGAAAAATATATTGCGGCAGCGTAATTTTCGTCCGGCAGGATATTTATTGGTTATTACTAAAGTTGCCGGTGCACGTAAGCAATATATTCCTAATATGGCTAACATATCACCTAAGGGATATAATAAAGTACGCCGGTTTTACTCGCCGCGTTATGAAAGGCCGGATGACGAGTATAAACAACCCGACCTGCGTGCAACAATTTACTGGAACCCCTACGTTAACACGGATGCTACAGGAAAAGCAACTGTTGATTTTTATAATGCCGATGGCCCGGGAAATTATAGGGTAGTGGTAGAAGGCATCAACGCCGCCGGCGAATTAGGCAGGCAGATTTACAGGTACACGGTTGAGTAACGTTTTATTAAATTATGATCGATCCTATCATCCTCGAATCCCATAGATCTTAGTCAAATTTTACCCTGCCATGTTGCGGCCTTTTAAAACTTTAAAGATACTTTTGAGTTAACAATGCAAGTCGCGATAAACGAAAATATTATGCTGTCAGAACCAACCTACATACCCGCGCGTATGGTGGCCTGTACCATTGAGGCGCATTTTGCCAAACATTTGGCAGCAGCACGCGCCCAGGGTGCAACAAACCTTGCCGACCAACCGCAGGCGCCTATTATAGAGGCGGTTATTGATGTGGCGTTTTGGGCAAGCTTACGTAAGGAAGAAGGGCATTCGCCAAAAATATCCATCGCGATATTGCCACCCCAACAGGCCAGTCAGCCGCTGGTATTTGGCAACCGTTTACGGTTAACCCCGCATAACCTTACCAAACTGGCCCCCGCTGTAGAGAGCCCCGGCATACACCTGGGCGTGTGGTATGAAAATGACGAACTTTACGTTTGGGGCACTACACTTACCATCCCGGGCATCTGTTTTGTATTGGAGGTTATTGAACCGGGCCTGCTGGTTATAAAACATAGTCGTACAGACGGCTTCGGCAAATTTGTAAACATAGCCGTACTAAAGGGCGACGAAATAAAAGTTATTGACGAGCAAAACACCGGCGATTTCCCGGCGTTGATGGATTCGCGGTTGTATATGCCTGCACCGTTTACAGACAACTCTGTAAATATTATGGTCGAGTTGGCTGCGTCTATGCGCAATCACGGGAGGGGTGGTTTGGTATTGATCGTTCCTGAAAATACTACGGACTGGCAAGATTCCATCATCCACCCTATTAATTACCCGGTGGTACCCACCTTTAAGGGTATTACCAAATTAATAAAGCAGAAAAAGTGCGACCATACAAAAATTGACTGGCAGGAAGCATTGCTCCGCGCGATAGATATTGTAGGCGGGTTTACCGCTGTGGATGGCGCCACTATTATTGACCGCAATTACGAACTGCTGGCATTTGGCGCCAAGATAGCCCGCTCAGGCATAAGCTCCCCGGTCGACCAGATCATTACCACCGAACCCGTGATAGATGGCACCCCTACCCTGATGCACCCCGGTCAAAACGGGGGTACAAGGCATTTGGCCGCGGCGCAGTTTGTCTATGATCAGCGCGACGCGATAGCCCTGGTAGCGTCGCAGGATGGCCGGTTCACCATTTTCGCATGGTCGCCCAAATTAGAGATGGTACACGCGCACAGGATAGATATTCTGTTATTATAAGAAAAAGCGGCTGTCATCCTGAGCCCGTCGAAGGACGAGCGTAAGGCCTTTACCGCGATGCCCTGCCTGCCGGCAGGCAGGTTCGAGAGCCTCAGCATGACAGCCGCTCAATCTTACTTTTCCAGGTAATTCTTCAAACCGGTACCTGTAATATAGGTCCATCCTTTGGCAAAGCTTTCTTTTGCGAAAGAAGGGTTATCGGCAGGGAAGCTTTCAAGGCCGGAATGGGTTAGCTTTAACCTCGTTTTATCGCCCTCATCAAAAAGCTCGATACTTACCAGCGAATCGCCGGGATACTCAACATACCGCCAGGTGTACGACAATTTTTTAAACGGCACCACTTCCTGCACAATACATTCATGCCAAAAAGTTACGCCTTTATCACTGCCGCTAAACCTGAAGGTAAAACCAACCTCGGCTTTAAAATCGTCCAGTTGGAAATACCATTCCTTTATTTTATCGTTATCGGTTAACGCTTCCCACACCTTGTTTACAGGCGAGTTATAAGT
>JAQBOP010000322.1 GCA_028287975.1 Mucilaginibacter sp.
AGCGATAGCCAAATTGCAGCACGTCAAAACCAAAGTTGCTTGTTTTCCATTGGCGGTAGCTTAGAAATTTGTTTTTATTAGATAAGGTAAAGCTGCCATTATCTATTAAGGTAGCAAACCCAAGGTCGATCCTCGAAAAGGTAACCCCAAACGAAAAACCCGGCGCTTTATGTGCGTGATAGGCAGTATCAGGCCCGTTACTATTAATGTTTACCTGCGGCACATCATCGCCAAAGCCAAGCTTTACCTTAACATGCTTGTTATGGGTGGTAGTTGTGTCGGTGGTGTTTCTTGCAGAGTCGGCCGGTGTGCTTTGAGCAAAAACAAAGCCGGCGGCAAGGCATGTTATGATGGTAAAAATAAGGCGTTTCATATTTGTTGTGGTATATCTTTTTCTAAAATCTTATTTGTCTTTGTCTTTTTTTACTTTAATAAAGCCCAGGTTTAAGCCTGTAATGGTGGCGTCATCTTCGTCGGTATTGCTAAATTCTATCACTTTGTCTTTACGTTTATCAACCGCGGCTATTACCACATTAAAAACATCGCCAAGGCTGCGGATGCGGTGTTTTTTAACTGGTTTGGCAGCGATAGGAGTGACTTGGGATGGTACCTGTGCTATCAATACAGACTGTGCTTTTTCGTTATTAATAATGGCTGATTTTGGGCTGATCCTTGTTACTGTATCCGGGGCATCGGTTTTAACAATATTATAATCTACGGCAGGGGCATTTGCTAATAAGGGCTCATCTGCATGGGCAGCTACAGGTGGCTGGGCAGTAACTACGGGCTGTTGTATAGATGGAGTCAAATTGGTTTTAGTTTTATTAACGTGTGCTATATTGTTAACAGGTACTATAACCGGATTGGCAGGCACTTTGTTTTGAGCAGGGGGAGGCGCCACCGGATCAATTTTAACTGCAGTAGAGTGTTGTACTGCTTTGGGCGCCTGGGCTATTTCGGTTGAATGATGCTGGTCATTATTCTTAACCGGTTGTTTCGGAATAAACAGGACCCCGGCAGTTATCATCAATATAATTCCCGCTGCCGCGCTCAGCAAAGGCAATAATGTTCTTTTGCGTTTATCCGTGTTCAATTCAGCGTTGATGCCTTGCCATACCCGGGCCGATGGTTGTATCTCCAGGTCATCAAGCTTTTGTTGAAACAGCCTGTCCAGTTCTTTATCCTGCATATCCATATGTTTTGCCCTCCATTTTAGCAATCTGTTCTTTCAATATTGTACGTGCCCGTGATAGCTGTGATTTGGAAGCACCCTCGGTAATGCCCACAATCTCCGCAATCTCTTTGTGCGAGTAACCCTCCAGCGCATAAAGGTTAAACACAATCCTGTAACCCGGAGCCAGTTGCTGTATTAAGCCCATCAGCACTTTTGCATCCAGGTTGGCCGCTGCTATCGGATTAACCGATGGCTCATGTCCTGCTTCGTCAATCTCCACCATCTGCATCATCTTATGATGCTTGCGGTAATATTCAATTGAACTGTGAACCATTATGCGCCTAACCCAGCCTTCGAATGATCCGTCGCCTCGGTAGTCATCTATCTTTTTGAAAACCCTTATAAAGCCATTCTGCAACATGTCTTCGGCCTCCATGCGGTCGGTGGCGTAGCGCATACACACCCCCAACATTTTTGAGGCAAACTGTTTATAAAGCAGTTCCTGTGCCTTCCGCTCGCCGGCCCGGCAGCGGTCTATCAGTTGGTGAATGGTATATTTAGGTTCCAAAAACATCATTTACAAGTAAGATGGTATTATGATATAAATGGTTGCATGGTGGTGTAAATATTTTGATGATTAGTTTCTTTGGTAAATAACATGTAAAATAGGAAAATCGCTTTTAAAATACGAGGCACCTACGGAGCCTGAAAATTGATTTAATCTTTTCTATAAACACGTTACCCCGCTGGGGTGTTAACCAGCAATTTAAAAACTCCGTTAGGAGTATCGTGTTTATAGCAAATAATTAATCGGAAATTGGCTCCGTAGGTGCCTCGTGTCGATTGTTAATTTATAAGAGCAGCTTCTCTTTATGTTAAGATGGTTATTTGTGATCGGGTTTGAATTATTGTATTTTTAAATAATGCGAGCAGTAAAAAATTATGGAATTAATCCTGAAATCCAACGACAAGCAAAGCATCGCGAAGATCATCGCGTTAGCTAAAGAGCTTAACATTATTGTAGAAGAAAAAAAATCAGAAACTGAAACCAATGGTATAAACCGCGAAGCGCTTAAAGAACAAATCTTAAACTTCAGGGCTACTTCAGAATCCTCTTTTGGCGATCCTGTGCAATGGCAAAGAGAGCAACGTGAAGATCGTGATATTGGGGCTATTTTGGAAAATCAAAAGAAATTAATTGAATTGGAAGGAAAAATTGAGATAGAGGAAACGGAATAACTTATTTCTTCTCCCTGAATCGTTTATAAATCTTCACAGCAATCATCAATATCACAGCCAGTGATACCAGTCCTACCACACCGAAAATCCAGTTCAATGCGCTTTTAAGCACTACGAGGAAAACAATAGCAAACAGGAAAATGGTTGCAACTTCGTTCCACAAGCGTAGTTGGATAGAGGTCCATTTGAATACGCCGTTACGCATCTGTTTTATCTTATTTTGACAGATGAAATGGTAAACCACCAATGCTACAACAAAAGTTAACTTGATATGCATCCATCCAAACTGAAGCCAGATCGGTTTCAGGATAAGCATAGTAGTGCCCGCAGCTATGGTGAGGTACATAGAGGGGATAGCTATGATATTCCATAACTTGCGCTCAATGATCTCGAATTGTTTGGAAAGTATAGTACGATCAGGTTCGGGCTTGTCCTGTGCTTCCGTATGATAGATAAACAAGCGTACGCTATAAAACAATCCCGCCATCCAGCAGACAACAAAAATGATGTGTATAGCTTTTACGTAATCGTACATTTAAATTAATAGAAGTCATTGCAACGAACGAGGTAATAGCGAACTTTACAGAGTGACTTGCATAGTTCGCGATTGCTTCGTTCGTTGCAATGACATATTGTTTTTTAGTTCCTGTATTCCTTTATAACTTCTACCGCGTACTTAACATTATCAAACGGGATATCAGGCATAATGCCGTGACCCAGGTTGAAGATGAAGCCGTTTTCGCCTTTCATACGGTCGAACAAACGGTAGATGCGTTCTTTAATTACTTTTTTATCGGCATAAAGAATATGCGGATCAAGGTTGCCCTGTACCGCTATGCCTGCCGGTAAACGTTTTTTGATATCCAGCAGATCGACATTCCAGTCTATCGAAATTACATCCGGTTTAGCTTCGGCCATCAGCGGCGCAAAAACCGAGCTGCCTTTACAGAAAGAGATCACCGGGATATCTTTACGGTTTAACTTGCTGATGATCTCGGCAATATAACGGTGACTGAATTCTTTATAATCATCCCAAGCCAAAGCCTGCGCCCAGCTATCAAAGATTTGTACGGCGTTTACACCTGCGGCTATCTGCATGT
>JAQBOP010000327.1 GCA_028287975.1 Mucilaginibacter sp.
GTCAATCCAAAACCGTTGGTTCCTGTTATAACCAGCAACTCCCCTGTGTGCAGCGGCACGGCGATATTGTTATCGACGCCGGCTGTACCGGGCGCTAGTTACAACTGGACCGGGCCGAACGGATTTACGTCGAATCTTCAAAACCCGCAAATACCGAATGCGATTACACAGTTTAGCGGGAACTATTCGTTGACAGAAACAGTAAACGGTTGTACAAGTGATGTGGGTACAATCAACGTTAAAGTTAATCAAACGCCATTGGCGCCCGTTTTGTCGAGCAATGCCCCTGCCTGCGAGGGGGGTACACTCAATTTGACCGCAAGCGCCATTGCCGGTGCTACGTATAGCTGGACCGGGCCAAATGGCTTTACTTCAACGCTTCAAAACCCGGTCATAAATAACGTAACAGTTTCGGCCTCCGGAACTTATTCGGTAACAGTAACGGTGAACGGTTGTACCGGGCCTGCAGGAACAATCACAGTTTTAGTAAATCCTGTTCCAACTGCCCCGGTTCTCACATCAAATAGCCCAATTTGCGCCGGAAGTACGCTTACACTAAGTGCAAAAAGTATTCCGGGCTCAAATTACCAGTGGACAGGGCCGAATGGCTTCACATCAACGCTTCAAAATATCACCATTCCTGCGGCAGCAACAAGCTATACAGGAACTTATACTGTGGTGGCATCTGTCGGAAATTGCCCCGGCCCTGCTTCTACAATAGCGATCTCTGTTGACCAAACGCCTATTAATCCAATTATATCAAGCAACTCGCCTGTTTGTTCGGGCAACCCCCTGCAACTGGATGTGACCTTTTATAACGGGTCGGTTTATACATGGACCGGGCCAAATGGCTTTACCTCGAAACTGCGAAACCCCGTTATAGGCAATTCAATTACGGCAAACCAGGGACGCTACAGTGTTACTATTGTTTCGCCGGGTTGTATAGTCACTACTACCGTATTTACAGATGTGATTGTAAACCAAACGCCGGCGGCGCCGCTTGCGTCAAATAACAGCCCGGTTTGCGTGGGCCAGCGCCTCCAGCTTTCGGCATCTACGATAAACGGTGCAACATACCAATGGACCGGGCCGAATGGTTTTTCGTCAAATGTTCAAAATCCTATAATAGATAATGTCCCGGGGAATTCAGCGGGCCGCTATTCGGTAGTGTCTATTGTAAATTCCTGCCCAAGTACGGCGGCCATTACATCGGTGGTGATCGATCAGCCCGCTATCGTAAATGCCGGGAATGGCCAGATAGTGTGCGCCAATAATTCTGCTGTTTCGCTAAATGCGACGGTCACCGGCGGAAGCACCACCGGCATATGGAGCAGCAGCGGTACGGGTACTTTTACCGCCGGAAATTCGAGCCTGAGCGGTACTTATATTCCGTCCCCTGCCGATATTGCCGCCGGGCGGGTAACCTTAACTTTAACTGTTACCCGCACTGCTTCGTGTGTTCCGGGCTCGGCTTCAATTAATGTTACCATAAACCCCACTCCAATAGTTGTTGCAGGTAAAGACCAGGTTGTTTGTGCAGACAAGGATGCACCATTAAGCGGCTCGATTACTTTTGCAGGGGGCGGAACCTGGACAAGTTCCGGTACGGGGCAATTCAACCCATCGAATACTGCGTTAAACGGTTCTTATATTTTTAGCGATGCGGATAAAAAAGCGGGCAACGTGATTTTGACGTTAACATCAAGCGGACCGGGCAACTGCCTGCCGGTATCATCTAAAATGAATATTAAAATAGTTCCGCCGCCTGTTATTGAATCTATTCCGGAGTTATATGTGCTGCAGAATGAAACGGCTATTTTAAAACCATCGGTAGTTGGCACGAATCTTACCTATTTGTGGACACCAAATATCTATCTTAACAACAATACGCTGCAAAACCCGGTTTTTACCGGCGTAGGAGACATAACATACACGTTAACGGTTACAGGAGCCGCAGGGTGCGTTGCAGAAACCAAGATGTTTATAAAAGTGCTTAAACCGATAGTTATCCCGAATACTTTTACGCCAAACGACGACGGCATTAACGATACCTGGGTTATAAAGGAGCTGGACACCTATCCTAACATAACCGTCCGGATATTTGACCGGTATGGTCAACAGCTACATTATTCAAATGGTTATCCGCAGGCCTGGGACGGTACATATAATGGCAAGAAATTGCCGTGGGGAACCTATTACTACCTTATTGACCTGAAAAATTATAATAAGAAGCTTTCCGGCTGGGTCGCCATCATAAAGTAGCCAAAAGAATTGCACACTCTTACCACCGATTGCAGCAGAAGGTTAGTCGTGGTGTTTTTTTAAATATTGATAAAGCTGCGAACCCGCCAGCAGAAAAGCGCCGGTACCATATACTTCGTTACTTCGCTCTGTTACTTTATCCGGGCTGGCGCCGATAGGCTGAATGTAACCCAGCATGCCATCCGGCTGTACAGAAGTAACTAATGCCATCCATGCTTTTTTAATAACCGGAAGATATTGCGCCTTATTTAAAATTCCGTGATTTATTCCCCATAGCAGCGCATAGCAATAAAAACCCGTTCCGCTGGTTTCTTTAATTGGGTAACTCTCTGGGTCAAGCAGCGAGGCATGCCAGCTGCCATCCGGCTGCTGCAAGGATGCCACCTTTGAAGCCATTTCTTT
This sequence comes from Mucilaginibacter sp., assembly GCA_028287975.1. Lineage (GTDB taxonomy): Bacteria > Bacteroidota > Bacteroidia > Sphingobacteriales > Sphingobacteriaceae > Mucilaginibacter. The sequence goes on from JAQBOP010000327.1 coordinate 2,665, forward strand.
AAACTGGCCTATAAACTTTTCTCTGTCGGGATAACTCGCGGGCATGTTTTCAAGCACGCGCTCTAAACCGGCCAGTACCCAGCCATTCCCTCTCGACCAAAATACTTTGGCGCCGTTTTTCTCCTTCTTGTTCAAAAAGCTGCCATCCCGCGAATAAAGTTTTTCATTTGTATCATATAAATAATCTGTGGTTTTCCACCACAGCGAAGCTGCCTTGTTTAAATATTTCAAATCGCTTGTAGCGGTTGATAAATAGGCCAGCGCGGTCGGCCCCATAAACAAGGCGTCGCACCAGGCCCACTCGCGGTTTTGTATACCATTTTTCCATTCAAGCGGCTCATTAAAAGGCAAACTCACAATACTATCCGCCAGGTGCCTGAACGGCCTGATCATTTTTGGCTGTTTATATTTCATATACAGCAACGAGTAAGTTTGCCCGATGCAATAGTCATCTGCCATCAGCCGGTTGCGACCGGTATTCCAGTTTACATCATCGCCGATCGATATTAGTGCCTGATCGTACTTTTCATCGTTGCTAACCTTGCTTAGGTCGAACAAACCGGTATACAGGGCTGCATTGGTCCAGTCGGTTTTTTTGTGTTTAAAGCCATCGGCTTTCCATGATTGCAGCTGCCAGTCGCCTACCCGTTCCATTATTTTTAAAACAGATTGAGAATTAAAAATGGTGTCCTTAGGCTTGCTTGTAATGCCGGCGGATTTTGCCGCAAACGATGATAACACCAGGAGCGCGGATGCTAATTTTATTTTAGCGGTGATGTGATTGAGCTGCATTTATGTAAATTGAGGGTGACAATTCGGTTTGATTGAAAATAACGGCATAAATTTATGTTTTAAATTGATTTTTATCGCATTTAAGAGCAATGGTGTATAACTGCATCGCCCATCATTTATAAACAACTGATTGGTTTACATTTACAAACGGGCGATATTTACTTATTCTTTCAATTTAAACCGGCATTTAAAATTAAATTCATCAAAATCACCATCATGAAAACTACAGTATTTATAAAATCAGTTTTAGCAACTGCCTTATTAAGCACGACGCTTTTTTGTTTTAGAGCGAATGCACAGGAGTATGTTTCGCCCACCACCCCTCCCCTTACCGGGAGATCGCCGGGCGTAAAAGTGAAATTGATCAGTGCCGACGGCCCAACCAAAACCTATGTTTTGATATTCGCAAAAGGCGATGAAGTGATGTCGGGGTTAAAAGAATTTGCTGTGAAATACAATGTCAAAAGCGCGCATTTTAACGCGATTGGCGATGCCAGTTCGGTAAAATTCGGGTGGTATGATATATCAAAGAAAATGTTTAAAGTGATGCGTCTTAATGAGTTTGCCGAGATCACGTCGCTTGTTGGTGATATTACCATTTATAATAATAACCCGGTGGTGCATGCCCATATCAGCATGGCAACACAAGACGGCATAGTGCATGGCGGCCACTTATTTGAAGCATTTATATCACCCACATTGCAATTAATGATGACCGTTGAACCTGCTTCGCTATTCAAAAAACTAGATCCGGAAAGTGGTATTCTTATCATTGATCCCGATCTGAAGAAATAATATCCAGCATATGCAAAGACGACAATTTATCAAAACATCCGCCGTTGCCGGTATGTACTCGCTTGTAGCCGCGCCTATACTGGCCAATACCAACCTGATACAAGCCGGTATTATGCCCGTCGACGATGACCAGCCATGGTTTAACCGGTCGATGCGATGGGCGCAGCTCGCCTTTGTAGAAAATGACCCCGCCCGCTGCGATCCCGATTTTTGGCTTGATTATTTTAAACGTATCCATGCTGATGGCGTTTTGTTGAGCGCCGGCGGTGTTGTGGCCTTTTATCCTACTGATATACCGCTGCATCACAGAAGTGATTTCCTGGGCGATAAAGACCTGGTTGGCTATATGGTGGAGGGCTGCCGAAAAATGAACATGACCATATGTTTACGTACCGATCCCCATGCAGCAAGGCAGGATGTGTACGACGCGCACCCCGACTGGATAGCTGTGACAGCCGACGGGCAGAAACGACGCCACTGGGCCAACCCGGAACTTTGGGTAACCTGCGGGTTAGGCCCGTATAACTTTGAGTTTATGACCGAAGTGCACCGGGAAATTATGCACAAATACCATCCGGAAGGCATATTTTCAAATCGCTGGGGCGGCAGCGGCATGTGCTATTGCAAACATTGTGTCGAAAATTTTAAACTTTTTTCCGGCGGTATGGAATTGCCCCGCGACGGCAGCGCATCTGCCGCAATGTCCAAATACAAGGAATGGAATATTGCCAGGCTTAAAGAATTATGGTTTTTGTGGGATGCCGAAATACGCAAAATAAAACCCGCTTCGCGGTTTATTCCAAATGGTTTTCCGGACAATAAAATAACGGCGCAATTGTCTGACATTTTTTTTGTAGACAGGCAGGGAAGATCGGGCGCAATACCGCCATGGAGCGCAGGCCGGGGCGCCAAGGAATTACGCGCCGGCGGGATGGGCATGAAACCGATGATACATATATTCAGCGTTGGCCTCGAAGAACCGCCGCGATGGAAGGATTCGGTAAACACCGACGCCGAACTCAGGGTTTGGGCTGCCGGGGGCGTAGCCAATGGCATGCGGCCTTGTTTTGTAAAATTTGGCGCAACGCCCATTGATAAACGCTGGTTTAGCCCGATAGAAAAAATTTACCAGGGCTTTTACCGGAGTGAGCGCTACCTCAGAAACACGGCGTCGATTGCCCGTGTGGCAGTGGTAATTGGGGGTGAGAGCGTGGGCCAAAACCACCCATGGCAGCAAAACTGCAGTTTCCACATGCATGGCATGTATCATAACCTTGTTGAGGGGCATATTCCGTTTGAAATGATAAGCGCCGCCATGCTGGATGCCGAACATCTAAAAACTTTCAAGTTGCTTATTCTGCCAAATATCGCCGCGCTTTCGGATAACCAGTGCGCGCAAATACGGGGATTTGTGAACAGCGGCGGCAGTTTATTAGCTACCTTTGAGTCATCCCTTTATGATGAAACAGGAAAAAGACGTGCTAATTTCGGCCTCGCCGATCTGTTTGGCGTATCCTTTGGCCAGGGCGTGGAAGGGCCGATGCAAAACAGTTACCTGAGGTTAAGGAGCAACCCCGTTACCGGTAAGTTCCACCCGGTGCTGGAAGGCCTCGAGGATGCCAACCGTATCATCAATGGTATTTTCACCGTTAAGGTAAACCCGGGTTCTGCCGGTTTCCCGTCTCCGGTTACCCTTGTTCCAAGCTATCCCGACCTGCCCATGGAAGATGTGTACACCCGTCAGCCTGATACGGATACCAGGGAGCTTTACCTGCGGGAGGCCGGAAGCGGAAGGGTGGCTTATTT
>JAQBOP010000338.1 GCA_028287975.1 Mucilaginibacter sp.
CGTAACTTAAATGAGTATGCCGAATCAGGCAAGCTTGACCCGGTTATTGGCCGCGACGAAGAGATAAGAAGGGTTATCCAGATACTATCGCGCCGCACAAAAAACAACCCGATTTTGGTGGGTGAACCCGGTGTTGGTAAAACTGCCATCGCCGAAGGAATAGCATTCCGGATCATTAAAGGCGATGTACCCGAAAGTTTAAAAACAAAAACGGTTTATTCGCTGGATATGGGTGCGCTTATCGCCGGCGCTAAATACAAAGGCGAGTTTGAAGAACGCCTAAAAGCTGTTATTAAAGAAGTTACCCAGGCCGATGGCGAGATCATTTTGTTTATTGATGAGATCCATACCCTTGTAGGTGCCGGAGGCGGCGAGGGCGCCATGGATGCTGCCAATATATTAAAACCAGCCCTGGCACGCGGGGAACTAAGAGCCATAGGCGCAACGACGCTGAATGAGTATCAAAAATATGTTGAGAAGGACAAAGCCTTAGAACGCCGATTCCAGATGGTGCTGGTTGATGAACCTGATACTGCTGATGCCATTTCTATCTTACGGGGGTTAAAAGAACGTTACGAAGCACATCATAAAGTGCGGATTAAAGATGAGGCGATAATTGCCGCGGTAGAAATGTCGCAACGGTATATATCTGATCGTTTTCTGCCGGATAAGGCGATCGACCTGATGGATGAGGCTGCTTCTAAATTACGTTTAGAAATGGACTCTGTTCCCGAAGTGGTTGATGAACTGGAGCGCAGAATAATGCAGCTGGAGATCGAACGCGAAGCGATCAAGCGCGAAAAAGATGATAAACGGGTAAAAGAATTAGGTGAAGAGATTGCTAATCTATCTGCAGAGCGTGATTCATTACGTGCAAAATGGCAAGGTGAAAAAGATGTTGTAGACGGCATTAACCTGAAAGTTGAGCAAATAGAAAACTACAAACTGGAAGCCGATCAGGCCGAACGTGCCGGCGATTACGGTAAGGTTGCGGAATTGCGTTACGGGCGTATAGTTGAAGCACAGGAAGAAGTAGAAAAACTGAAGGAAGCGTTGTTGGGTAACCAATCTGATAGCAGAATGCTGAAAGAGGAAGTTACTTCGGATGATATAGCGGGAGTAGTATCACGCTGGACAGGTATCCCTGTTTCAAAAATGATCCAAAGCGAACGCGAGAAATTGCTGAGCCTTGAAGATGAGTTGCATAAACGTGTGGCGGGTCAGCATGAAGCTATTGAAGCGATAAGTGATGCAATCCGTCGCAGCCGTGCAGGTTTACAGGATAAACGTAAACCGATAGGATCTTTTATCTTTTTAGGCACAACAGGCGTTGGTAAAACAGAATTGGCAAAAGCATTAGCCGAGTACCTGTTTAATGACGAGGCCGCAATGGTACGTATAGATATGAGCGAGTATCAGGAACGCCATGCCGTGTCAAGGCTGATTGGTGCGCCTCCGGGATATGTGGGTTATGATGAAGGCGGACAGTTAACTGAAGCCGTTCGCAGGAAACCTTACAGCGTTATTCTTTTAGATGAGATCGAGAAAGCACATCCTGACGTATTTAACATATTGCTGCAGGTATTGGATGATGGGCGCCTGACCGATAATAAGGGCAGGGTAGTAAACTTTAAGAATACCATCATTATCATGACCTCAAACATTGGTTCAAATATCATACAAGAAAATTTCCAGGGTTTTGATGATAGTGATAAGGATGAAGTAATAGCCAAAACTAAAAATCAACTGTTTGATTTGTTACGGCAAACCATTCGCCCTGAGTTTTTAAACCGGATAGACGAGATCATTATGTTCACCCCGCTTAGCCGCGACGAAATAGGGGATATCGTTAAATTGCAATTTAACCAGGTACAGCAAACGCTTGCAGAAATGGGCATAGTTATAGAAGCATCAGACGAAGCGTTGGATTGGTTGGCACAGTTGGGCTACGATCCGCAATTTGGTGCAAGGCCGCTGAAACGGGTGATCCAGAAAAGAATATTGAATGAATTATCCAAGCAAATACTGGCCGGAAAGGTTGATAAAGACAGCAAGATCAAACTTGATATGTTTGACAACCAGTTTGTGTTTTTAAATACCAACGAGCACGCTACTGCGGATAAATAATAAATCCATCATATAATCAAAAGGCCACCTATGTATAAATGGGTGGCCTTTTTGTATTATATTTAAGCAATAATGTCTAGTATATCTCTTATAATTACATTTGTTTTTTGTTATTTATAATGCATAATAGGTTTAACATCGAAAATTTAAAAAGTGAGAATGTCATTATATGTAATTTAAATGATAATATAATTATATATCTTCCAGGTCAAAAAAGTACTGACCAAGAAAATGATATAATCCTTGATGAATCAGTTTTTAACACATATAATGATTTGGAGACCTGTGTTGTTACAAGTTATGTAGAGTTATTCAAAATCAACGGAATTAATATCTATAAAAAAAATCTCGGAAAGGTTATAAATTTACCGAAACCAAATATTGACGATCAAGAAACATTTTATATTGTAGATTACGATGTTGCAATGACAGGACACATATTTTGTGGTAGAGAGCGAAAGGACTTACTGTTAACAGGAAAATCATTTCTGAAAGACAATACCAAATTGTACACGCATCTAACATTTTTTGAATCTGTGTTAAACACAAATCCAATAATTTATGATTGTTCGTTATCAATAAAATGGAAGCCACAAGCTTTTAAAAACAAATTGTCTACATCTATTGATAGCGTAAATATTATAAACTTAAGTGGATTGGAAACTATATCAATTTATGATAAATCGAATACTATTAGGATTTTCCCAAGTATGGGCTATGCTTATTGTGATATAAACTTATCTAAAAGATTAG
>JAQBOP010000345.1 GCA_028287975.1 Mucilaginibacter sp.
GCGAATAGCATCCCGGAGAAACAAAAACTAATGCACCCAACACTAAAAATATACCCAGTAACCTTTTCATCAACCCTATAAATTTAATTCTTTTATTTTTCTGTACAACGTTCTTTCTGATATGCCCAGCTCGTTCGCAGCCAGCTTACGTTTGCCTTTGTGCTTTTTCAGGGCCTTACGGATCAGATCAGATTCCTTCTCGATCAATGATAACGACTCTTCAACCTCTTCGGCTTCGTGCGTTATATTGTAACCGTCGTTGTTATTAACGGGTTGTTGTATAGTAAATTGTTGCTCGGTATTGCCCGGCATCTCAATATCGCGGTATAACTGGTTTATGGCCTGCGACTGATTGGCAAAACCCGGCGTAACGCCACCATGCTCAATAATATCTGCCACCAGTTTTTTCAGCTCGACCATATCGCGTTTCATATCGAACAATACTTTATACAGGATATCGCGTTCAGAAAAATCTTCTTTGGCCTGGTTACCTATCCGCATCGGTAAATTTTTACCGTTTGCTTCCTGCGGGATGTAAGTCAATAAAGTTTGCCCGGTTATTACATGGTCACGCTCTAACACAGCCAATTGCTCGGCCATGTTTTTTAGCTGCCGCACGTTACCCGGCCATGAATAGTTGATCAACACCTGTTGCGCTTCCTCATCCAGCTGGATAGGTGGGGTACGATATTTATCGGTAAAGTCTGACGTAAATTTCCTGAACAGCAGATAGATATCTTCTTTCCTGTCGCGCAGGGGCGGTATGCGCAAAGGCACGGTGTTTAAACGATAATAAAGATCCTCTCTAAATTTGCCGTTCTTTACTGCTTCGTACACATCAACGTTGGTAGCAGCAATAACGCGCACATTGGTTTTCTCAACCTTTGACGATCCCACCTTAATATATTGACCCGATTCCAGCACGCGCAATAAACGCGCCTGTGTACCCAGGGGCATTTCGGCAATTTCATCAAGGAAGATGGTACCGCCATTTACGGTTTCAAAATAGCCTTTACGCTCGCCTACTGCACCTGTATAAGCCCCTTTTTCGTGGCCGAATAATTCAGAATCGATAGTCCCCTCAGGTATAGCACCGCAGTTAACCGCAATAAACGGCCCATGCTTGCGCGGACTCATCTGGTGGATAATGTGCGAAAACACCTCTTTACCGCTACCGCTCTCCCCGGTTATTAAAACAGAGATATCCGTAGGTGCTACCTGGTTAGCTATATTTATAGCCCGGTTTAACAACGGCGAATTGCCGATAATACCGTAGCGTTGTTTAAGTTCTTGTATTTCCATGCCCCTTAGCCCCCCGGCCCCCCTAAAGGGGGAGCAAGAGGGGGATTTATTTTAATTAAAAATCTATTTAATACTTGCCGTATTCCTCCCCCTTTAGGGGGTCGGGGGGCAAATCGTTCCCATCAACGTAGCCGTAGTACAGCGTTCCGCAATTACGTTAACATACTGGCCCGGTTTATATCTTTCGTCTACCGGGAAAACCATCATCGCGTTTTGATCGGTACGGCCTGCATAATCGTTTTTAGATTTTTTTGAAAAACCCTCTATCAATACCTTCTGCACTTTACCTATCTGCGCCTGCAAACGCACAAGCGAATATTTTTGTTGCAAAGCAACGATCTCTGTTAACCTTGCAGCTTTAACAGCCTCTGGGATATCATCCGCATAGCGTTTGGCAGCCAAAGTGCCCGGACGCTCGGAGTACATAAACATGTAGGCAAAATCATATTGCACATATTCCATCATGCTTACGGTTTCTTTATGCTCCTCATCTGTCTCGGTGCAAAATCCGGTAATAATGTCTGTTGATATAGCGCATTCCGGGATGATCCGGCGTATGGCATCTATCCTGTTGATATACCATTCGCGGTCATAAGTACGGTTCATCAGCTCCAGCACACGGCTGTTACCCGATTGTACCGGCAAATGAATGTAATTGCAAATGTTATCGTATTTGGCAATAGTATATAAAACATCATCGGTAATATCTTTGGGGTGCGATGTAGAGAAACGTACGCGCAGATCGGGATGGATCAGGGCAACCAGTTCTAACAGGTTAGCGAAGTTAACAGCCTCACCCCAGCCCTCTCCTTTGGAGAGGGTAGGGTGAGGCTGCGCCCATTTATAACTATCCACATTCTGCCCTAACAGGGTAACCTCGCGGTATCCCGTGTCAAACAAGTCCCGGCATTCTTTTATGATAGAAAACGGATCGCGGCTGCGCTCGCGGCCGCGGGTGAATGGTACCACGCAGAAAGAACACATATTATCGCAACCGCGCATAATAGATACAAAGGCGTTAATACCATTGCTGTTTAAACGTACAGGGCTTATATCCGCATAAGTTTCCTCGCGGGATAATAACACGTTAACCGCTTTTTGACCGCTGTCAACCTGGTCTATCAGATTTGGCAGGTCGCGGTAGGCATCGGGGCCAACTACTACGTCTACCAGTTTTTCTTCTTCTAAAAACTTGGCTTTTAAACGCTCGGCCATACAGCCCAACACGCCTACAACCATACCCGGATTTTTAGATTTTGCAACCTTAAACTCTTTTAGGCGGTTACGTACGCGTGTTTCGGCATTTTCACGAATAGAGCAGGTATTAATAAAGATAACATCGGCATTGTTATAATCGCTGGTAGTTTCAAATCCTTTTTCTGACAATATAGAAGCTACTATCTCACTATCAGAAAAATTCATAGCACAACCGTAACTCTCAATATATAGCTTGCGCCCGTTATTCTTACCGGCAACAGGATCCAATATCAACGCCTCACCCTGCCTGCTTTCATCATGTGTTTTGTCCTGAATAACCAAATCAATCATTCTTATAAAATTTGAGCAGCAAAAATACACAAAATTTATATACCGTGTGACAGATTGGCAGAATTATGATGGTAAAAAGTTTGACATGTAAAGCCGTATTCTCCGCAGGAGTATTACATATTTAACAAAACACCGTTTTTGTTGTTAACCTATTTTAAAGCAATCAATTAATGACCAAAACTCATACCCGAAAATATACCATCCGCAAATGGCCCATAGTTATATTGGTACTTATTTTTGTAATAGGCAGCAGCGGTTGGTATATCTATAACAGGTATTTCGCAGGCGATAAATGGAAACCTTTGCTCCAGGCAAAGTTGAAAGAAATGATCCTAAAATCAACCGATAGCCTGTACCATATAGAATACTCTGATTTTGATTTGAACTTGGTATCAGGCGATGCCACGCTTACTGATTTTAAACTAGTGCCCGACTCGTCCGTGTACCAAAAACTGGTAGCCACTAAAAAAGCGCCCGATAACCTGTTTACGCTTAGTGTTAAAAAGCTAACTATTAAAAATGTAGGCGCTAAAAAAGCTTACCAGGAAAAAGTGTTGGTGATCGATAATATTTCGATAGATAAACCTGATCTGACCATTGTAAACAAACGGTATAGCTTTAATGATACCGTAAAAGTAGGCAAGCCTAAAACGCCTTACCAGATAATCAAGAATGTGTTTAAACAGTTGCGCATCGATTCTATATCGCTTAAAGACATCAGCGTAAAATATATTAACAAAAGTAACCCGGCAACCAAGCTAACTGCATTGAAACACCTGGATATTAATATCTCTAATATATTAATAGACTCGCTATCCGCTTTAGATAATAACCGGTTTTACTATACCAAAGGCATCGAGTTTATTTTACACAACTATACAATAGCCACGCCTGATAGCATGTATTATGCCGATTTGAAAGAGATCTATTTTTCGACGGCCAAGCGCGAGATCATATTGAACAAAGTAAACTTAACACCACGATATAGCCATACCGAATTTTATCAAAAATTAGGTACATCAGGCGATATATTTACTTTAAAGTTCAGGCAGATAGCCATTACGGATATAGACCTGCAACGTTTTCTTCGTGACCAGAAACTGTATGCCGGCTCTATGGACATTGATAAAGCCAATGTGCAGATCTACAGCAACAGTAACTACAAGGGCAAGAAATCAATTAAGATAGGTAAAGACCCGCACCAGGCATTGCAGAAAGTTGCGTTGGACATGAAGTTAAGCAAGCTCAACCTTACCCACAGTGATATTATTTACGCTGAGCTGGATGCAACTACCCAACAAACCGGGATAATTACGTTCAACAATACCACCGGTCACTTTTTTAATGTTACCAATGATGCCGATGTTAAAAAGACCAGTCCGTTTATGATAGCGCGCATTAAAACCCATTTTATGAATGCTGCACCTTTGCAGGTAAATTTTAAATTTAACCTCACTGCTAAGAATGGCGCATTTAACTATTCCGGCACATTGGGTAAGTTTGACGGGCGAATACTGGATAAACTGGTAAAGCCGCTGGCAATGGTACATGTACGAAGTGCAGATGTTCAGCGTTTAAACTTTAATGTAGATGCCAACAATTATGGTGGCAAGGGGCATTTAGAATTTTACTATAAAAACTTAAATGTTGAGCTGCTTAAAAAGGTTGACGGTAAAACAGAACTACAAAGCCAGGGCTTGGTATCAAGAATTGCCAATACGCTTATTATCGATAATGCTAATCCCGATAGTAAAGGTAATTTCAGGCAGGGGCCTATTGACCTGAAGCGCGAGCCTACGGTTTCGTTTTTTAGCTTCCTATATAAAGGCTTGCTGGACGGATTGAAACCAAGTGTTGGTTTCACTAAAAAAACAGAAGGTACTGTAAACAAAGTAGTGACTAAAGTAAGTACCTTGGTAGATAAGTTTAATAAGTTCAAAGCCGACCGGAAAGAGCGCAAATTAGAACGTAAGGCAAGGCGGCAGGCAAAAAAAGACTCGATAGCAAATCTTAAAAATCAGCAACAATAAGTTAGATAGATGGCGTTAAAAATCTTGAAGCATAAATGGCACAAAGTAACGCTTATCTGTTTCGCAATATTTTTAGTATTACTTTTTGGGGCAGCCTTTTTCGTGAACCGATATTGGTCGCCCATACTATCGGCAAAGGTTAAGAGCGCGGTATTAACCAGTACTGATAGCCTGTACACAGTTGATTTTTCGGCTGCCGAACTCCATATACTGGAGGGTAAGATCATTATCTATAACATTGATCTTAAAATTGATACCAATGTTTACCATCGCCTAAAAAAACAACACCTTGCGCCTAATAATTTAACTACAGTACATTTAAAGCGATTGGTATTCTCGCAGATCCATCCTTTTAAATTATACTTTCAGCATAAATTGGATATCGGCCGGATCATATTAACCTCGCCCGAGGTGCACACCAGCTACCAACTCAATCACACCAAAGACACCGTAAATAAAGACTATCGGACTACCTGGCAAAAAATATCCAAATTATTAAAATATATCCACGTTGGCGACATTTTTTTAAACGATGTCAAATTTAAGTACGACGATTATTCGGGCAATAAACTGGTGATATCCGAACTTAAGGAAATGAACCTGCAGGCTCATGAGTTGTTGATAGACTCGCTTACCCAAACTGACACCTCAAGGATACTTTATTGTAAAGACATAGTTGCCGATATTTATAATTATAAGGGCAAAACGACAGATGGTATATACAGCTATACGATTAACCGTCTCAATTTTTCAACCCATACATCGCAGCTGAATGTACAGGGCATTACCTTAAACCCGGTGGCAAACTTTTTTAATAAAACCCCAAAAGCCAGGTTTACTATAAAACTGGATTCGATACAGCTTAACCATTTTGATTTTATAACCTATCATAAATATCGTGCAGTATCGGCATCAAGCTTAATTATCAGCAATGGTAATTTGGATATTTTTGCAAATCCAAATGGTATTAAAACTGCTAATGACAAAATAAAAAGCTTCCCTAATGTTGCTATATATCTGTTAAATACCGATGTTAAGATCGATAGCATCAGGATCAGGAACCTTGATGTGAGTTATAGCGAACACAATAAAAAGTCGGATCAGACCGGTACAATAACATTTAACCATACCAATGCCGAGTTTTTAAATGTTACTACCAACCAGATCCGGCTGCAAAAAAACAACTGGTTAAAGGCACATGTAACCAGCCGGTTTATGGATCGCGCCAAATTTGAGACAGATCTGAACTTTAACTTAACGGACAAAGACGCGGCTTATACTTACAAAGGCAACTTGGGACCAATGAATCTGGGAGCGTTAAATGGCGCTACCGTTCCTTTCGCCATGGTCAAGATCACGTCGGGGACGTTAAAGGGATTTAGTTTTGATTTTAAAGCTAATCGTAAAGTATCCACAGGTAAGGTTACTATCCTGTATAATGATCTTAAGGTTAAACTGTTAAAAAACGATACAGTTAATCAAAAGCTAAAGAATAAAGTGATCGCGTCGATGTTTGCCAATGTGTTTATATTGAAGCATGATAACCCGGATAATGCGGGCGGGATCCCGAGATCATTCAACGTAAACTATGTAAGGCCAACAGACTTTCCTTTTTTTAAAACGATATGGCATAGCTTGCTTTTAGGTATAAAACCGGCAGTTGGCTATGATGAAAAAACGCAAAAAGCCACTACCGCCCGCATTGCAAAGAGCGAGATAGATAAGAAGAACCGCAAAATAAAAAAGCAGATCCGCCAGCGAAAAAGAGCCGAACGTAAACTGAAACGTAAGCTAAAAAATGAGCGGGAACAAACAGCTAAG
>JAQBOP010000357.1 GCA_028287975.1 Mucilaginibacter sp.
CAATAACGGGAAGTTATCACCTACGCCACTTTATGCAATTAGCTTGCCAATCCCGCCAGCCCTTCTTCAATAATCTTAAGTTTAGCCTCGGCGTCGGCCCTCTTTTTTTGCTCAGCCTCAATTACCTCGGGTTTGGCATTAGCCATGAACTTTTCGTTTGTTAATTTAGCGTTAACCGACTTTAAAAAACCAGTTAAATAATCCTTTTCTTTTTGCAATCTTTCTTGCTCGGCAACCGGATCTATTGTCTCGCTTAAAGGCACATAAAACTCATCGGTCGACACCAAAAAATTACTGGCCCCACTCAATTTATCAGTAACTAAAACCAGCTCGCTCAGATTTGCCAGTTTGGTCAATATTGCTTTATAAGATAAATAGTCGATACCCGAAGCTGTCCTTACAGAAAGCGGCAATGCCTCTTTAGGCGATATTTGTTTATTGTTACGAATATTTCTTATTTGTGTAATTACCTGCTTAACATTTTCGACGTCAGCCAATAAACGGGGATTTATTTCCCCACTATTTGGCAGTTGGGCAACAATACAGCAATCAAAAGCCTTACGTTCCCCAAAAAGATCGTCATGCCACAATTCTTCCGTAATAAACGGAATAAAGGGGTGAAGCAGTTTTAAAATTTTTGAAAAAAATTCAATTGTCCTGTTATAAGTCTCCCTGTCTATGGGTTGCAGATACGCAGGTTTGATCATTTCAAGGTACCATGCACAAAAATCGTCCCATACCAGCTTGTATGTTGCCATTAATGCTTCTGATAACCGATATTGCGCAAAGGTATCTTCTATTTCTGTTAAGGCCTGGTTAAACCGGCTTTCAAACCAGTTAATTGCTACCTGGTTAGGGTTTTCAAGCTTTTCATCAACCTCCCAACCTTTAACCAAACGAAAAGCGTTCCAAACTTTATTATAAAAGTTGCGCCCTTGCTCGCAATGGCCCTCGTCAAACATCAGGTCATTACCGGCAGGCGAACTTAACAACATCCCCACCCTAACACCATCAGCACCATATTTCTCTATCAGATCCAAAGGGTCGGGCGAGTTACCCAGTGACTTAGACATCTTGCGGCCCTGCTTATCGCGCACTATCCCTGTTAAATAAACATTTTCAAACGGAATTTTACCCCTAAATTCATGCCCGGCCATGATCATCCGCGCTACCCAGAAAAATAGAATCTCAGGTGCGGTTACAAGGTCGTTGGTGGGGTAATAATAGTTAATATCGGCATTGTTTGGATCTTTAAATCCGTCAAAAACTGATATCGGCCATAACCATGATGAGAACCAGGTATCGACTACGTCTTCTTCCTGGGTTAGATCGTGAATTGTGAGTTGCGAATTACCGGATAATTGCTTTGCCTGCTCAAGTGCTTCCTCAACAGTCTTGGCAATAACGTATTGGCCGTTTGGCAAATACCACGCAGGTATTTGTTGCCCCCACCAAAGCTGGCGGCTTATACACCAGTCTTTTACGTTCTCCATCCAATGACGATAGGTATTGATAAACTTTTCGGGGATCAGTTTGATCTCACCATTCAGCACATAATCCAGGGCGGGTTTTGCCATATCTTCCATCTTGCAAAACCATTGCATAGATAGTTTAGGCTCGATAACGGCATTGGTACGTTCAGAAAAACCAACCTGCGATTTATATTCTTCTACCTTTTCAAGCACACCCGCTTCTTCCAGCATCACCGCTATTTTTTTACGTGCGGCAAAACGGTCTTCGCCAACCAAAATCTGCGCCTTAGCATTTAATGTACCATCGTCATTTAAAATATCAATAACAGGCAGGTTATGTTTTTGGCCAAGCTCGTAATCATTCAGATCATGTGCGGGCGTAACCTTTAAGCAACCTGTACCAAAATCCATAGTAACGTACTCATCCAGTATCACCGGGATCTCGCGGTTAATTAGCGGGATAAACACCTTTTTACCATGCATGTGCAGGTAACGCCCATCATTAGGATTGATACAGATCGCTGCATCAGCCATAATGGTTTCGGGGCGCGTGGTAGCAATAGTTAAGTAGCGCGAATTGAGTGGTGAGTGGTGAGTGGCAACACTTTCACTCATTACTGACAACTCATCACGCACAACTGCGTAGCGGATATAATAAAGTTTCTGATTAACTTCTTTACGGATCACTTCTTCATCGCTCACCGCGGTTTTTCCCTGCGGATCCCAGTTTACCATGCGGATCCCACGATAGATCAACCCCTTTTTGTATAAATGGATAAAAGTATCTATTACCGCTTCCGACAGGTCATCGTCCATAGTAAAACGGGTGCGGTCCCAATCGCATGAAGCACCTAATTTCTTTAATTGGTCAAGTATGATACCACCGTATTTCTCCTTCCACTCCCAGGCATAGTCCAGGAACTCGGCGCGGCTAAGGTCTTTTTTGCTGATGCCTTTTTCTTTAAGCATGGCAACAACTTTAGCCTCTGTAGCTATACTGGCATGGTCTGTACCCGGTACCCAGCAGGCGTTTTTGCCCTTCATACGGGCACGGCGGATCAGTACATCCTGTATGGTATTGTTTAACATATGCCCCATGTGCAACACCCCGGTAACGTTAGGCGGCGGCATTACAATGGTATACGGTTCGCGGTCGTCGGGTACTGATTTAAAAAAGTTATTCTCTAACCAGTAACTATACCATTTCTCTTCGGCTTCTTTAGGCAAATATGTTTTAACAATACTCATAAGGGCACAAAAATAGCGTTTTGATTTAAAAGTTCAGGGATTGATTGAGGTATTTGATAGGATGAACAGTTTGACCAATAACCTTTATCCTGAATGTTTTTATGACTGCCCGGCGCACCCGTAGATGATCTACTTAAAAGTGAATCATCTTTTTTAGTAGATCCATCTGACAATTGTAACAATATTGGGCTCACTTATCACGATAGGAGTAAAATTATTATTATTGTATCAACTGAACTCATTATTAGATTTGAATGAAAATAAAATTAACTCACATAATTTTAGCGGGCGGTATATGCCTTGCTGCAAGTGCTTTTGTTATTGACAACGTAAAGCCAAAGAAAAAATATATTGACCGTGCCAATATGAACACATCGGTTAAACCCGGTGATAACTTCTTTGAATATGCCAACGGCACCTGGGTTAAAAATAACCCTATCCCCGCCAAACAAACCCGTTGGGGCGCCTTTAATCTTTTAGCGCAGGAAAACATCGACCGCCTGGTGGAGATCCTGAAAGAAGTAAGTAAAACCCCGGACCAGCCTAAAGGCAGTGTTAAACAGCGTGTGGGCGATCTTTACGCCAGTGCTATGGATAGCCTTGCTATCGAAAAACTCAACTTCGACCCGATAAAGCCCGACCTGGAACGTATTGCAGGCATTAAAGCCACTGATGATGTTATTACCGAAATTGTTTATGAGCGTACTAACGCCATAGCAGGCCCTTTCTTTGGCTTTGGTGTAGGCGCAGATTCAAAACATCCTAAAGTCAATATCGTGAATTTTTCGCAAGGCGGCACTACCCTGCCCGATCGTGACTATTATTTAAAAGATGACGCCCGTACCATTAAAATTCAAAATGCTTACAAGCAATACATTGTAACCCTGTTTACCTTAACCGGCACCGATGCTAAACAGGCCGCTAAGAATGCTGATATTATTTTTGGCATTGAAACCAAACTTGCCAAGGCACAACTGAGCCGTACCGAAATGCGCGACCCTAATAAACGTTACAACAAATTTTCGGTAGTTGGTTTTAAAAATATCACCCCGCATTTTGATTGGGTTAAACTGATGCCTGCAATGAAAGCTGCCGGACAGGACAGCATTATTGTTGATAATCCTGAATTTTTTAAGACCGAGGATAACCTGGTTGGCTCTGCCAATGTTGACGACCTGAAAACTTACCTTGCCTGGGGGATCTTGAAAGGTTCGGTCGGTTCATTAAGTTCGGCTTTTGTTACTGCGGCGTTTAACTTTAACAGCGTTTTAAGCGGGCAAAAAGTACAAACCCCGCGTAACGAACGCATGGCATCAATGATAGACCAGAATGTGGGAGAGCTATTGGGCCAGCTATACGCCGAAAAATACTTTAAACCTGCCGCCAAGGCCTATATGATAACCCTGGTTAATAACCTTAAAAGTGTTTTAGGCGATCGCATTAAACGCCTTGACTGGATGAGCGACGAAACCAAAGCCCGCGCGCTGAAAAAGCTGGCTGCCTTTAGCGTTAAGGTTGGTTACGCCGATAAATGGGAAATATACCAGGGCCTGATTATTGAGCGCAACGATTATGCCGGCAACCTGCGCCGTATGGCCCAATGGCAATATAATTTCAACTTAAGCCAGTTAGGCAAACCGGTTGATAGAACACGTTTTAATATGACACCGCCGACAGTAAACGCCAACTATAGCCCAACTAAAAATGAAATTACCTTCCCGGCTGGAATATTACAATATCCATTCTTTGATTTTAATGCAGATGATGCTATTAACTACGGAGCTATCGGCGCGGTTATCGGGCACGAAATGACCCACGGCTTTGACGACCAGGGCCGGCAATATGATGCCGATGGCTCGCTGCATGACTGGTGGACCAAAACCGATGCTGATAAATTTAAACAACGTGCCGATAAAGTAGTTGAGCAATTTAATGCTTATACCGTTAATGATACCTTACACCTGAACGGCCGGCTTACTTTAGGCGAAAACCTGGCCGACCTTGGCGGCCTTAACGTAGCTTACGAAGCATTCAAAAAAACCAAACAAGGTAAATCAAAGGTTAAGATTGACGGCTTTACGCCCGATCAGCGTTTCTTCTTGTCGTTTGCGCAGGTATGGCGCGGCAGCGCGAGGCCCGAATATGCAGCACAGGCTGTTTTAGTCGATCCGCATTCGCCCGGCCAGTACCGTGCCTTTGCAGCCTTAACCAACATTGATGCCTGGTACAAAGCATTTAATGTAAAACCCGGTGATAAACTTTATAAAAAGCCTGCGGACAGGATAAAGGTTTGGTAAACTATATTACCACTCCTTAATAATAATTTTCAAGAACAAAGCCTGCCTGATAATTTAAAGGTAGGCTTTGTTAATAAATAGCCCCTTCAAGTTAAGATTTAAATGGCGACTTACTATCTTTGGGAACAATGATCATCCATCAATTTTACGATAAGGGTTTAGCCCATGCCTCCTACGCGATTATAAGAGATAACAAGATGATTGTGATCGATCCGGCGCGCGACCCTCAACCATATTATGATTTCGCGAAATTAAACCAGGCTGATATAATTGGGGTGATCGAAACGCATGCTCATGCTGATTTTGTTAGCGCGCACCTGGAGATCCATCAAACTACGAACGCCATTATTTATACCAGTAAATTATTGGGCGCTGCCTATCCTCATGAAAGTTTCGACGATGGCGATATCATTCACCTGGCGGATATTAAACTGAAAGCCATTAACACGCCGGGCCACTCGCCCGATTCGATATGTATTTTACTGCAGGATGAAAACGACTATGACCGGGCGCTATTCACAGGCGACACTTTATTTGTCGGCGATGTAGGCAGGCCCGATCTCAGGGAAAGTGCCGGTGCCATAACCGCCACCAAAGAAGAACTGGCAAGGCAGATGTATCATTCGCTGCGCGATAAACTCATGGTGCTGCCGCCACATATAACTGTTTATCCGGCGCATGGGCCCGGATCGCTTTGCGGTAAAAATATCAGCCCGGACTTGTCAAGTACTATCGGGCGCGAGTTGAAAGAAAACTATGCCTTGCAACCAATGGGCGAGCAGGATTTTGTTATAATGCTAACTGCCGATCAGCCATTTATCCCACACTATTTTGGATTTGATGTTGATCTGAATAAAAAAGGTGCGTCACCATTTAATGAAAGCATCGACAGCGTAATGAAATTGAATGCTGTAGATGATGTTGAAGCTAACGCGTTGATCATTGATACCCGGCCTCAGGCGTCGTTTAAAAACGGGCATTTAAAAGGTGCTATAAACCTTCAGAACGGCGATAAATTTGAAACATGGCTGGGCTCGATTATAAAACCCGACGAACCCTATTATCTGATCGCTACTGATAAAGAAACCCTTGACGCAGTAATTAAAAAGACAGCCAAAATTGGCTATGAGCAAAATATTAAAGCGGGTATAGTATCAGATAGTAATTTGCCAGAGTTATCAGCCGTTATAGATCTGGACGATTTCAGATCATCGCCAGAAAACTACACCATCATTGATGTACGCAACCAAGGTGAAGTAAATGACGGAAAGATCTTCAACAATGCTTTAACAATTCCGTTATCAGAGCTGCGCGACCGTTTGGGGGAGATCCCCACAAACAAACCTATCGTGGTGCATTGTGCGGCGGGTTACCGCTCAGCCGCCGGTACCAGCATAGTTGCAGGCAAAATAAAAATAGTACCGGTTTATGATCTGAGCGAAGCGATAAATAAGTTCATGGTTCATGGCTGATAGTTCATGGCTTACAGGCCATATCGAACTATCTTTAGCGCTGATTACCAACAATGAACTATCAACTATGAACATATGCTGCAAATAGTACAAACCGCCGATGGTTCAAACACCATCTACAATCCGCAGGTTGGCGAGAACTACCATTCGCGCAATGGCGCTTTGCAGGAAAGCAGGCACGTGTTTGTTAATTCGGGATTACAGTATTTTTTAGATAAAAGCGCCGTTAAACAGGTGTCTATATTGGAGGTTGGCTTTGGCACCGGCCTTAATTTTTTGTTAAGTGCCGATTTTTGTACTGAACAGCAAATTGAACTTAATTATACCGGTATTGAAGCCTATCCGCTAACGGGCGATCTGCTTAGCCAAACCGGTTATGAGCAATATGCATCGCCGGCAAAATGGCAGGCATTATTAGCAAACTATCAAGCTGTCTTACTCGCGCCAACAAAACTTGATGATCACTGCCAACTGCAAATTGCAAACTGCCAACTGTTGAATTTTGAATCAGCTAACAAATACGATGTTGTTTACTTTGACGCTTTCGCGGCAGCCCATCAACCCGAAATGTGGAACGAGGAAGCCATTAGCCATACCATAAAATTTTTAAAAGCGGGCGGCGTTTTTGTTACTTACGCCATAACCGGCAATTTAAAACGGATGCTGAAAAGCCTGGGCCTGCAAATACAAAAAATACCCGGCGCGGCCGGCAAACGCGAAATGCTGAGAGCGATAGCCCCTCCCCACCCTCCCCAATAGGGAGGGCTTTTGAATTATACAAATTCATACATCATCAAAAAATCCGCACATTTGCATATCTGCACATTTGCACATTAATAACAATAACATGCCTTTAACGCCACCTATACACGCTACTAACCCTGCTACCGCCTTTGAACGCCTGCTGACCATTATGGACGATCTGCGCATTAACTGCCCCTGGGATAAGAAGCAAACCCTTGAAAGTCTGAGGCACCTTACCATCGAGGAAGTTTACGAACTATCGGATTCCATTTTAAGTGCCGATATGCCCGAAATAAAAAAGGAGTTGGGCGATATTATGCTGCACCTGGTTTTTTATTCGAGGATAGCATCCGAAGGCAACCATTTTAATATTACCGACGTACTGAATAGTATATGTGAAAAGTTGATTAACCGCCACCCGCATATTTATGATGATGTTGAGGTTAATGACGAGAACGATGTTAAGCGCAACTGGGAACAGATAAAGCTTAAAGAGGGTAATAAATCTGTTTTAGGCGGTGTACCGGCATCATTACCGGCATTGGTAAAAGCATCGCGCATACAGGAAAAAGCGCGGGGCGTTGGGTTTGACTGGGAAGAGAAAAGCCAGGTATGGGCCAAGGTTGAAGAAGAACTGCAGGAATTTAAAAACGAATTTAATGCGGAAGACGAAAGTACGATAGATCATGAAAAAGCAGAAAGTGAGTTTGGTGACCTGTTGTTTTCTTTGATCAATTACGCAAGGTTTATCAACATTAACCCCGAGGACGCATTAGAGAAAACGAACCGTAAATTTATTAAACGGTTCCAGTATCTTGAAAGCAAAGCCGCCGAAAGCGGCAAACAATTACATAATATGAGCCTTGCCGAAATGGACGTTTTTTGGGAGGAGGCAAAAAGGATATAAACGAACAATATTGAACAGAAACGAGTGGTGCAGCCTAAATAAATCATGAAAAGTAAGATCATTTATTTGTTGCCCCTACTGTTGGTGCTGATAGCCGGCTGCACCAAAAAATATAACGACCCCGATAAATGGGCCAACGATAGTGGCTACCCGTTAGGTATGTTTACAGGTACATTTGTCCGCATCCATAAAAATCCGGTAACTTTAAAGTACGATACAGTAACCGCAGCCTTAAAACTGGTTCTATCTACCAACACAGGCTTCGCCGTTTCCGGCGATACAACAATGCATGCCGGTAGCTATGGTAGTTTCAAAGAGGACATTACGAACATCTGGTTTATTGATGTCACATCGCCGGTTAATTACACGCCAAAGAAAACCCACTTATCCGGTACTTATACTTATACCTATAACAGGTCATATTTAATGATAGAAAATGCCGTAAGGTCTGATACGTTGTCGTGTGTATATCACTTAACAAAAATGAAATATTGATATTCCTGATTTCTAAATATCCAAAGTTATATTTGAGCCGTGCAATTAACAAGCATCGGCTTTTTATTTATATTGGATAGCCTTTACAGGCGAGATCTTTGATACCAGCATAGAAGGGATAATAAGTACCAACAGGCAAATAACCAGGGTACCTATATTTAGTAATACCACGTCCATCCAGTTAAACTGTATTGGTACAAAGGTCATATAATAAGACGAAGCGTCGAGTTTAAAAAAGTGGGTATTGTACTGTATCCAGCATAAGCCAAGGCCTAATAGGTTGCCTAACAGCAGCCCCAGGCCAATCAAATAAGAGGCGTTGTATAAAAACACCTTTTGAATACTCCAGTTATTCGCCCCCATCGCTTTTAGTATCCCGATCATTGCGGTACGCTCCAGGATCATGATCAGCAATGCCGAGATCATGTTAATTGCGGCCACCGCCAACATTAAAACAAGCATAACGCGGGCATTAACATCCAGCAAAGGCAGCCACTCAAATATCAGCGGGAAGTTTTCAAATACGGTGGTAAACTTAAGCCGGGATGGCAAATTATTGTCAACTAAGTAACCCACCTGGTCTAATTTATCAAAATCCGCAGCCCTGAGTTCATAGCCGCCAATTTCGTTGGGGTTCCAGTTGTTTAGCCGTTTTATTAAAGATAGGTCGCCAATAACATAGGCTTTATCAATCTCTTCAATACTGGTATCAAAAATACCAACTACCTTAAATGGCCTGCGCCTTAGCGGCTGCTGCACAAAGTACATCATCAGGGCATCGCCTAACTTTAGCTTTAACCGGTTAGCTATAGTTTGCGAGATCATGATCTGCGTTTTGGATGTAGCGGTATCAGCAAAATTTATCACGGTACCTTCAACCATGTTAGCTTTCAAAAATGTCCAGTCATACGTATGGTCGACACCTTTAAGTATAACACCTTCAATTTCGCCATGTGCCTTGATTATACCGGGTTTGGTTGCATAGGGCACCACATAGGTTATTGCACGGCTGCTTTTTGTTTTCCTTACAAAAGTATCGGCTTTAACAAAGGGCGAGTTTTCGTACGAGCCATTAAGATCATATTTTACTACTTTAATATCACCGTCAAAACCCCTTACCTTTTCGCGGATCTCGTTTTTGAAGCCCCTTATTATGGCTAATGATAATATCATTACGCTAAGGCCCAGCATAATACCACCTATGGCTATGCGTACAATCAGCTTTGAAAATGTACGTTTAGATTTAAATGATATGCGGCCTGCTATAAAGGATGCGAAATTCAATACAGTATGTTTTTTTGTAACTTAGCAAATATGCAGTTTTACTGCCTAAAATGGTATTTTTAAATTGAAAGGGTATTAATATTTATGACTAAGCTAAAATCTTATTGTTTGTTTTTGCTGATGGCGGTTTTAATACCTTATTCTGTAATTGCTTATGGCAAGCCGGATTTGCCTGTAAAGCAGCATCGGCATAAAGTTACAAAGACAATTATCACAGGTGCAGACCAAACCGGATTGTATGTTAATTACTTAAAAGGCAAAAACATAGCAATGGTTGTTAATCAAACATCCATTATCGGCACGCAAAAAACGCCAAGTGTCGACAGTCTTTTAAAGCTGGGTGTAAATATTAAAAAGATCTTTGGGCCCGAACATGGCTTTAGGGGGAATGCCAGTAACGGCGCAACAGTAGATGACGCTGTTGATGCGCAAACAGGCCTACCAGTGATATCACTTTATGGTAAGCATTTTAAGCCTACACCTGCCGACTTAAACAGCATTAACCTGGTAATATTTGATATACAGGACGTAGGCGCGCGCTTTTACACTTACATATCAACCCTGCATTATGTGATGGAGGCCTGCGCCGAAAATAACATCGAACTCATGATATTTGACAGGCCCAATCCTAACGGAACTATTATTGACGGGCCGATATTAGACACAAATTACCGCTCATTTGTGGGGATGCACCCCATACCCATATCGCACGGTATGACTATTGCCGAGTACGCGCAAATGATAAACGGCGAAGGCTGGCTAAAAAATCACGTACAGTGCAAACTAAAAGTCATAAAGATCGCTAATTATATCCATTCGGCTGCTTATGTGCTGCCGGTTAACCCATCGCCTAACTTAAATACCAATCAGTCAATTTTGTTATATCCGAGCATATGCCTGTTTGAGGGTACAACTTTAAGCCTTGGCAGGGGCACTATGAGCCCGTTTTTAGAAGTCGGGCACCCTTTGCTTAAAGGTAAATATAATTACTCGTTTACCCCCGTAGGCATTGCCGGCATGAGCGAAGACCCGCCGCAAAAAAATCAGGTTTGTTATGGCATCGATTTAAAAAATTACAATACAAATATCCTAAAAAGTAATGGGCGCATTAATTTAGCGTGGTTAATTGAAATGTACCAGGCTTTCCCGGACAAAGGGCATTTTTTTAATGCTTATTTCACAAAGCTTTCAGGCACTGCCGAGCTGCGAAAACAAATAGAAGCCGGCAAATCGGAGAAAGAAATAAGACAAAGCTGGGAGCCCGGGTTAACCAGATACAAAGCAATAAGGCGCAAGTATTTATTATATCAATAAACAGGCTTAGGTAAGTATTATTAATTAAATAATTTTTAGTGTTTTTGCCGGCTATAGATATTAACTACCAGATAAAATTACTATATTATCAACATGAAACCGTCACAGGCACTCGTTTAAAAGTGCAATAATTAACAGCTTATGACAGCTTCATCACCTTTAAAAAACAAATTATACTGATGAAAATTGTATTTATGGGCACGCCCCAGTTTGCCGTAGCATCTTTGGATGAATTGATACAAGCCGGTACCAATATTGCCGGTGTAATTACCGCCCCTGATAAACCTGCGGGCCGTGGCCAAAAAGTAACTGAATCGGCCGTAAAGCAATACGCTGTTGCTCATGGTTTACGAGTTTTACAACCTACCAACCTTAAAGACCCTGATTTCCTTGCCGAATTAAGATCATTAGACGCCGACTTGCAAGTGGTAGTAGCATTTAGGATGCTGCCCGAAGAGGTTTGGAACATGCCTGACAGGGGGACCATTAATTTACATGCTTCATTACTACCGCAATATCGCGGTGCCGCCCCGTTAAACTGGGTATTGATAAACGGCGAAAAAGAAAGCGGTGTTACCACATTTTTCTTAAAACATGATATTGATACCGGCAACGTATTATTTACAGAAAAAGTAACCCTTACCGGTCATGAAACCGCGGGCGAGTTACATGACCGCCTGATGCATAAAGGCGCGGGCCTGCTGGTAAAAACGGTTAAAGCTATCGAAAGCGGCAGGTATAATGAGCATGCGCAATCCTCATTATTAGCGGAAGATATCGAACTAAAAACAGCGCCTAAAATTTACAAAGACGATTGCAAAATAGACTGGAACCAGCCGGTAACCTGGGTTTATAATTTTATACGAGGCTTAAGCCCTATCCCTGCCGCCTTTACCGAGTTAAACGGCAAGACATTTAAAATATACAGGGCCGATTACCAGGAAACCGAACCCGGCATACAACCCGGCGCTTTTTTAACCGATAACAAAACTTATTTAAAATTTGCCACACAAGATGGCTTTATCGATGTGACAGACGTACAACAAGAAGGCAAGAAGCGCATGGAGATAGCAGAGTTTTTGAGGGGCGTGAAATTGTAATCTGTTTAATAGATGTTTTTTGTAATTTTATATTATGAAAATAGATGTGTTAAAAACTGAATTTCATGAGTTAATTGACCAGATAGATAATCCTGAAATACTTTTGCAATTCTATGATGCCATTAGTCGATCAGTAAATTCTGGCAACTCACTTTGGCAATCCTTAAGCATAAAGCAACAACAAGAAGTTTTAATAGCTTATGAAGAAAGTGAAGACGAAGCTAATCTGATTCCTTTATCTGCAATAAAGTCAAAGTTTAAAGAATGGCCTCTGAAGTAGTATTTACTAAAAGGGCTGAACGTGACTTTGAAAACATCTTAAATTATATTGATAGCGAGTTTGGCCTTCAAGCCACGCTCCATTTTAGAGATCTTGTTATCGATTTTGCTTCATTAATTCAGCACTTCCCCGAGATTGGAAGTTTAGAACAAGAAGATAAAAATATTAGAGGTTTTGTAATCCACAGACGCTTAAAGATCTTTTACAGAATAAAACAAGAAAAAATCTTCATTTTAAGGTTGTTTGATACAAGGCAGCATCCTGACAGAAGATGATTAGTAGAGTTGTTGAACTTAATATATAATCTTGTTTAACTAATATTTGTAAACGCTTATTCCTGTAGCATGAAACCTGTTATTTTATTAACTGCTTTATTTTGGTTGTCGCTTTCATGCCAGGCGCAAACTACATCAAAACGAAGGCTGATTTTTGATGATGAGTTTAACTATAATGGTTTACCCGATTCTACAAAATGGGGCTACGAAAAAGGTTTTGTCCGGGATGGCGAACCACAGTACTATACAGATAAAACATTAAAAAATTGCCGGGTTGAAAATGGCAT
This sequence comes from Mucilaginibacter sp., assembly GCA_028287975.1. Classification (GTDB taxonomy): domain Bacteria; phylum Bacteroidota; class Bacteroidia; order Sphingobacteriales; family Sphingobacteriaceae; genus Mucilaginibacter. The sequence goes on from JAQBOP010000357.1 coordinate 13,176, forward strand.
GCTGGTAATTGAAGGGATCAAAGAGCAATATCCCAACCCCAAATATAAAGCGGGATCAAGCAATCGTGAGGAAAAACAAGAATTTGCGCCTTATACCTCGGCATCAATTAATACCAACGGCAAATATTCCTGGAAATATGGACGAATTGAGGTGCGGGCAAAAGTACCGGGCGGCAATGGTTCATGGCCTGCTATATGGATGCTTGGCGATGATCACAAACATGGCTGGCCGCTTTGCGGCGAAATAGATATTATGGAATACCTGGGCCGCGACTCAACCCGGGCACATGCCACGGTCCATTATGCCGATTCGTTAGGCAAACATCAACAACAGGGTAATGCACCGGTTGTAGGTAAGCCTGCTGACGATTTTCATATTTACGCGGTTGAGTGGAACGATAAGTCTATGACTTTTTATTATGACGATTTGAAGTATTATACTTTTGAGTATAAAAACATGAAAGATGCCGACGCTAACGTATTCCGGAAAAAGTTTTATTTACTATTGAACCTGGCGCTTGGTAGCAAGGATGATTGGGGCGGCCCGCAGGATGATGCCGCTTTACCGGCCAAATACTATATAGATTACGTAAGGATCTATCAATAAATCGTCAAGCTTTATTCAGTTCATCCATCAACCCCTTGCTCAGCCTGTTAAAATAGCGCCTGATGCCGTAGCCCATCACGCTCTGGATCCCTTTGCTGGCGTTGGTTACAAAAACTTCATCAGCCTCGTATAAAATTTCGGGGTTGATCTGTGCCTCAGTAACAGGGATATCATTTTTCTTGGCAATGTTGATGATCACCTGCCGCATTACCCCCTCAACACAGCCCTCGCTCAAAGCAGGTGTGTACAAATGATTTTGATACCATACAAACACATTGGCACTGGTAGCCTCGCATAAAAAACCGTTCTGATTTAATAAAAAAGCCTCGTCCAGGTTATTTTGTGATCTGTACAACGCCGCCATTACATAAGTGAGCGAATTACAGGTTTTAATGTTAGACAGGTAGTTTAATGGCTTGGGCAGATCAGTAAAAATATCAACGATCAATCCTTTTTCGTTTAAAAAGTAACGGGGTTCGTCAGCAGGTGTAAATTCTAAACAATAACCCGCCTTATTTTGCGATGGCGTATACAGCCCTTCAGCGTCCCGGTAAACGGTTAGCCTTAACCTGCCATGTTTAGCTTTATTTCGGGCAGCTAATTGTTCGGCTATTTGCTTTAAAAAATAAGTATCCATTTGCGAATAGCCATCAATTTTGAGGGCTTTCATTCCGCGTTGCAGGCGATCGGCATGCAGATCAGCAAACTTAAGGTGGCCCTTTAGCATCCGCATACTTTCAAACAAACCATCGCCATATTTAAATGACCGGTTTGCAACCGAAAGCAATTTGCTGTCGGCCGGTAGTATCTCTCCGTTAAAATTGATGTAAAGAAGTGCCATGGTCAATTAATCGCTAATTTCACCATTTTGTGTGGCATTAGCACCAATATATTTACGCCACTTTTGTAGTACGGCATCAAAATCCTGTGGCAGAGGTGCTTCAAAGTGAATATATTTTTTTGTGGATGGATGCGTAAAACCCAGCGTTTGCGCATGCAATGCCTGGCGTGGCATCAGTTCAAAACAGTTCTCAACAAATTGCTTGTATTTACTGTAGATCGCGCCTTTCAGGATCTTGTCGCCGCCGTACATGGCGTCGCTAAACAGCGGGTGGCCAATATGCTTCATGTGCGCACGGATCTGGTGGGTACGGCCGGTTTCAAGTTGGCACTCTATCAGGGTAACATAACTCATCCGTTCTAACACTTTATAATGCGTTACAGACCATTTACCCTTTTCAGGATCATCATAAATTGACATTACTCTTCTGTCATTCACGCTGCGGCCGATGTATCCCGTTACTGTTCCATCCTGTTCCAGATCGCCCCAAACCAAAGCAATGTATTTACGGGTAATAGAGTGATCAAAAAACTGCCTTGCCAGGTAGGTCATTGATCGTTCATTCTTGCTTATTAACAACAAACCCGAAGTATCCTTATCAATTCGGTGAACCAGCCCCGGCCTGCCGTCGTTACCGGGCAGTGTGGGCAATTGCTGAAAATGGTATACCAACGCGTTAACCAGCGTACCGGTGTAATTGTTATATCCGGGATGCACCACCATGCCTGCTTCTTTGTTCACTACCAACACATCATCATCCTCATAAACAATATTAATGGACAGGTTTTCGGGATATACTTCAGTATCGCGGGGCGGATGCGGCAGCACCACAGATATTACGTCCGATGGTTTAACCCTGTAGCTGGCTTTAATTACTTTATCATTAACCAGTACATTACCGGCATCAATTGCGTTTTGTATCCGGTTGCGCGATGCGTTTTCAACCCGGTACATTAAAAACTTATCAATGCGTAAAAGAGATTGCCCTTTATCAACAACTACACGCAGGTGCTCGTACAGATCCTGCTCATCCTGGTCAAATACATCGGGCTCTTTTATCATTCGGGCAAAATTAATTGTTTTTCCAATCAATTAAGGATATTAAATAACATAGCTAAATACTTATCATATTGATTATTACGAAATTTTTGTTACTTTTACGAAACGTAAGGTTTAATTAGAAAATATATGAAGATACGTTACCAAATCATAGCTTTATTATCCCTAACAGTTCTATCCTTTAAAGCGAACGCACAATCCGATGATGGTATTTCTCAATTATTTAAAAGCGGCCCCGCTGATGTAAATAAATTAGTTAACGCCTATAGCAATCCGTTATTTAAAGGCTTTGGCAATAGCTTAAATGGCGGCTGGACAAATACTGCCAAAACCCAGAATTTTTTACGTTTTGTTATCAGGATAAGCGCTACTGAAAGCCTTGTGCCGGATAAAGACAAAACCTATAATATTAATTCATTAAACTTAACCAACATTAAAGCTACCGGTTCGCCCATAGCGCCAACTTTTGGCGGTGATAAAAACTTAAGTACTGATATTACCGTAACAGACCCCGCCAACCCTAACAATAAATATAATACAACCCTACCTAAAGGTGTTGTTAAATATATCCCTGCCCCACAGGTGCAACTAACAGTTGGCCTGATAAAAAACACCGATGTAACTGTGCGCTTTATACCAACCATTAAAGTCAGTGACGATGTAGGTAAAGTAGGCATGTTTGGAATAGGATTTAAACATAATTTGGTAAACGATATTGACCCTAAGCACCCCCTGCCGTTTGACCTTGCTGTTGCGATTGGATACACCCGTTTAAATTATACAAAATCATTAAGTGTATTGCCGGATGATGATAACGGCGGCGTATCAGGCAGCCATGACTTTAGCAATCAAAGCTTAGAAGGTCATTTTAGCGGTTTTAACACACAGGTTATCCTGTCTAAAAAATTATTATTCTTTACCCCATTTGTTTCTGTGGGTTATTTAACCAGTAGTACTAAGGTTGGTTTTA
>JAQBOP010000368.1 GCA_028287975.1 Mucilaginibacter sp.
ATTAGCGGTATTGGTAAAAGTGTTGCCGCTAAAATTATTGAAGTGGTTCAAACTGGAACCATGGTCGAACTGGAAGAGATTCTTGCTGCCACGCCTCCCGGTGTTGTCGAGATGATGGGTATAAAAGGAATAGGCGCTAAAAAAGTGGCTACTATTTGGCACGAGATGGGGATTGAAACCGTTGGCGAGCTCTTTTATGCCTGTAATGAAAACCGCCTGATAGAGGCCAAAGGCTTTGGTTTAAAAACCCAGGATGAGATCCGTAAGGCTATAGAGTTTAAAATGGCCAGCAGCGGTAAATTTTTGTATGCCCAGGTTGAACCTGAAGCCGATAAGGTGATGGATGGGCTAAAGGATATTTTTACCAATGCGCTGATTGATTTTGCCGGCGAATACCGTCGGTTGTGCGAAATAATAAACGAGTTGGTAATTGTTGTAGGCAGCCGCGATTGTGAGATCGCTATTCAAAGCATATTACAGTCAGAAATAATAAATAATATAACCGCTAAGGATGGTCATATAGCCGGCGAAACGGGTAATGGCTTAAAGGTTACGATCTGGGTGGTCGAAAAAAGGTATTACTTTAAGACGCTGTTTACTAAAACCGGCAATGATGAACACATTAAAGCGGTTTTGGAGCGTGGGGGAGACGATGCTGATCAGCCGGAAAACGAAGAATTGATCTACCAAAAGGCAGGCTTAGCCTTTATTAAGCCCGAACTGCGTGAAGGTACAACCTTTATTGAACGAGCCGCTGAAGATAAACTACCGCAGCTGATATCTTATAATGATTTGAAGGGCACCCTGCATAATCACAGTACCTGGAGCGATGGCGTTAATACCGTTGAGGAGATGGCCATCTATTGCCGGGATGAATTGAAGCTTGAGTATTTAGGCATGTGCGACCATAGTAAGAGCGCGTTTTATGCCAAAGGCCTCAGCATAGAGCGGGTTTTACAACAGCAGGAAGAAATAGATCATCTTAACAAAAAACTTGAGGGCTTCCACATATTTAAAGGTATCGAGTCGGATATTTTAAATGACGGTTCATTGGATTACCCTGACGAGATCCTGAAGAAATTTGATTTTGTTGTGGCATCTGTACACACCAATTTAAAAATGAGCGACGATAAGGCTACCGAGCGATTGATAAAAGCAATTGAAAATCCATATACCACCATATTGGGCCACCCAACGGGTCGTCTGCTATTAAGTCGTAATGGTTATAGTTTTGATTATAAAAAGGTAATTGACGCCTGTGCGGCAAATAATGTAGTTATAGAAATAAATGCGAACCCGTTGCGCCTTGACCTTGACTGGCGTTGGCACCAATATGCTTTAGAAAAAGGCGTTTGGCTATCCATTAACCCGGATGCACACCGTAATGAAGGATTTTTGGATATGCACTACGGTGTAATTGTTGCCCGGAAGGGTGGATTGTACAAGGAAAGATGTTTGAATGCGTTATCATTGCAGGAAATAACAAAGGTTTTCAAAAACAAGAACAGTAAGTAAATGATTGTTGAACAACTTAAGGATCATCAGGAAGTAATACAAAAGGTAATTGATACGCTTGTGCCTGATATTGAAAAGGCATGCGAATTAATTACATCAACTATAAAAAACGGAAACAAGGTTTTAATTGCCGGTAATGGTGGCTCTGCAGCAGACGCGCAGCATATCGCCGCCGAGTTAAGCGGCCGCTTTGTTAAACACCGAAAAGCATTGCCCGGAATAGCCTTAACAACTGATACATCGGCACTTACCGCCATTGCTAATGATTATGGGTATGATTATGTATTTGCCCGCCAGATCGAAGCTTTGGCGCATCCCGGCGACCTGTTTATCGGGATCTCGACCAGTGGTAACAGCGAAGTGGTTTTAAGAGCGTTTAGTACAGCAAAAGAAATAGGGTGCACTACGTTGGGCCTTTCCGGCCGTGACGGGGGCAAAATGAACGGGCTATGTGATCTGAATATCATCGTGCCGTCGGATGTTACAGCAAGGATCCAGGAAATGCACATCCTGATAGGTCATATACTTTGCCAGGCTGTTGACGATCTGTTTTAATTAAGAGAAGATGCGCATAGATTTAGAAAGAGTACTATTAGATAAAATATCAGACCTGGATACACTAAAAAGCAAAGTTGTTTTTTGGCAGAGCGAAGGGGACAAGGTGGTTTTTACCAATGGGGTGTTCGACTTGCTGCATATCGGTCATATTACCTATATGGCAAAAGCAGCTGATTTAGGCGATAGGCTGATTGTCGGGTTAAATGCCGACGGCTCTGTTAAGCGCTTAAAAGGAGAGAGCCGCCCGGTTAATGACCAGGCTAACCGAGCCGCTTTATTGGCCGCATTATTTTTTGTGGATGGTATTGTTATTTTTGATGAAGATACTCCGCTTAACCTGATCACAACGCTGTTGCCGGATATATTGGTAAAAGGCGCGGATTATACCATTGACAACATTGTTGGAGCCAAAGAGGTGATAGCAAACGGAGGCGAGGTAAAAACAATCGACCTGGTAGAAGGGTATTCTTCAACATCTATCATACAACGAATAAAGAACTCGGGCACTTAAAATAAGCGCATGAAGATATTGGTTATCCGTTTTAGCTCGATGGGCGATATTATTTACACAACCCCGGTTGTGCGATGTCTTAAAAAACAGCTACCGGATGCCGAAGTCCACTTTATTGTCAAACCTGCTTTTAAATATATATACGATAATAATCCTTACGTAGATAAGCTGCTTTTGCTAAAGCCCAACCTTTCTGATACGATAAATGAGATCAAGGCTGAGCATTACGACTATATTATTGATCTGCATAATAACTTACGTACGACTTTGATCAAGTTGCGTACGGGTATCAAATCGTCAACTTATAAAAAACAAACTATTCGCAAGTGGCTCAGCCTGAAATTTAAGCTGAAACTGGTACCGCCAATTCACCTGGTTGACCGATACATGAAAACAGTGCAATTTTTAGGCGTAAAAAATGATGATCAGCCAATTGATTATTATGTCAAAGCCGAGCATCAGCTTACTCAATTATTACCGGCTTCGCATCAGCAAAGCTTCGTGGCTTTTATTATCGGCGCGACACATTTTACCAAGCGCATGCCAAACGAAAAGATCATTAGCCTTTGTAAAGAAATAAACACCCCAATTGTATTATTAGGCGGCAATGATGTAAAAGAAAACGGCGACATTATTGCTGCTGCCCTGGGCAATAAAATTTATAATGCCTGCGGAATTACATCATTGGATGAATCTGTTTACCTGGTATCAAAAGCTGAGAAGATAATAGGCTTTGATACAGGACTGACGCATATCGCAGAGGCATTCAACCGTCCTATCGTGTCTATCTGGGGTGGTACAGTGCCCGAGTTGTTGGGGGTTCAGCCTTATAAAGTAAAAGAGGTGTTGGTAGCGGGTATAGAACTATCCTGCAGGCCATGCTCAAAATTTGGATTGGCCGCCTGTCCGCTGGGACATTTTAAATGTATGCGTGAAATTCCTGAAGACCCCATCGCCAAATTTGTAAACAATAATTAGCATGGTAAAAAAAGCGATCATTATTGTAGCGCTCGTTAGTATCTCCATATTAAGTGTGCGGGCGCAGGAAATAACTTTCGGTGCAAAAATATCAGGTGGATTTGCTTATCAGCAAGTTACCAATCCTGATGTTATTTCCACCGGCTCCATCAAGACATTTAATATCAAAGGCATTGCCCAAATGCCCTTAAAAAATAATTTTTGGCTGGAGGCTGGTCTGGGGATCTCTAACAAGGGATCCATAGCATACAACGATGCCTTAACCACCACAACGCATTTAACCTACCTTGAGCTGCCGGTTAGCATATTGCGCAAATTTACATTTACGAGCCTCGGGATATTTTATTTGGGAGCGGGCGGTTACGTTGCAGATGGGTTAGGGGGCGAATTTGATTACCAGACTCCCGGTAGCGCAACATCAGACAAGATTAACTTCGGGAAAAATAACGACATATTGCGATTTGATACCGGGCTTAATTTCGTAACCGGGTTCGAATTTCGTAACCGGGTAACGTTTAACATGGCTTATACCTTAGGGCTAAATAATATTGCATCTTCGGCGCAACAAGATTCGGGTACATCTGTTGTAAAAAATAAAGAGTTCTCTATCGGGTTAGGGTATCTCTTCAAATAATATCGAATATCATGAAAAAGCTACTTTTGGTAAGACATGCTAAAGCGACACACGAATCAGGATATATAGATTTTGAGCGTCCTTTAAAACCCTCGGGTTTACAGGATGCCGCTATAATGGCGGGCCGATTAAAAGAACATTCGGTAGTGCCGCAGATACTGGTTACCAGTCCTGCTTTACGTACGTTAAGTACTGCTAATGTGCTTTCGCAACACTTGTCGATACCTAAAGCTGAAGAAATTGCAGGTATATATGAAGCCGACGAACGCGAATTGGTTGCGATTATTAACCAGTTAAGTGATGATCATGATTTTATAGGCTTAGTTGGCCATAACCCGGGCATTGAGCAAGTGCTTTACTATTTGACTTCAACTACACCCGATATACCTCCCGGTGCTGTAGCTTTGGTTGAATTTGATACCAACACATGGGCAGCAATAAGCCCTAAAACCGGGAAGCTGATCTATTACGATTCACCGAAAAATTAATCTATTTGCTTTTTAACAACAACTCTGCAATTACTATATCCTCGGGAAAAGTGATCTTAATATTCTGATAATTACCTTCAACCAAATGGATCTTAACGCCGGTTTCTTCAACCACACTGGCATCATCCGTAAATTTAGAATGATAAGACTGCTGGTATGCTTTTTTAAGCTGCGCTGACTGAAATGTTTGTGGGGTTTGCACCAGGTAGATCTCATCGCGCGTTAAGGCCACAGAAGCATCACCTTTTATTTGTCTTATCGAATCCCTGCTTTTAACGGCTACTATGGCATTTCCGTTTGCAGCCGCATGTTGATAGGCATGATCAATTATTTTGCAGTCAGTAAGCGGACGTACGGCGTCCTGTACCGCTATTAAAGAATCCTCATAGTCAGGGATGAGGTCGAGCCCATTTTTTACCGAATGAAAACGCGTATCGCCGCCGCTTACTAATTGATGGGGAATGGTGAAATTATGTGTCGTGCACAATTCTGTCCAGTAATCATGATATGCTGCGGGAAGCACTAAGATGAGTTGCGGCCCGGCATCGCAATTATGAAATGCCAACAAAGTGTGCATCAAAACCGGCAGGCCGTTAAGCAACAAAAACTGCTTTGGTACCGCAGATAACATCCGACTGCCCGAACCACCGGCGACTATGATGGCGTAATTTTTTTGATTTCGAATTTCGGATTTCGAATTTCGGATTTCGATCATGGGTCGAATTTACAAAATGATATCAAAAAAGCCGCTTAGTAATTAGCGAGGGCACTGAAAAAGTCCTGTAGACTTAAAGAGGTTTTTGTACACGTAAAATGGATGCACTGAGAATCGTCTGTACGAAAATGCTCTCCACCACCTATCCGAATATACTAAAGAAAAAGGGGCTGTTTTCAATATTGAAAACAGCCCCTTTTGATAAATAGCCACTTTTTCAGTGCCCTCGTAATTAGCTAAGCGGCTTTTATAATTAAAATTCGAAATTAAATGATCAGCATAGCATCGCCATAGCTATAAAAACGATATTTTTCTTTTATGGCAACCTCATACGCGTTCATTACGTGTTCGTAACCGCCAAATGCAGATACCATCATCAACAACGTAGACTCTGGTGTGTGGAAATTGGTGATCATTGAGTTAGCAATGCTAAAATCGTAAGGAGGGAATATAAACTTGCTGGTCCAGTCATTAACAGGTTTTAAAGTTTTGCTGGCAGATACAGCCGACTCGATAGCACGCATACTGGTTGTACCAACAGCGCAAATGCGTTTTTTAAGCTCGATGCCTCTGTTTACAATATCCGCTTGTTTTTGCTCGATAATGATCTGTTCAGAATCCATTTTATGTTTGGTCAGATCCTCAACCTCAACCTGGCGGAAAGTACCTAAACCAACGTGCAGCGTAACCTCGGCAAATTCAACACCTTTTAGTTCAAGGCGTTTCATTAACTCGCGGCTAAAGTGTAAGCCTGCGGTAGGAGCGGCAACGGCACCTTCGTGTTTGGCAAAGATGGTTTGGTAACGCTCTTTATCCTCAGCAGTAGCTTTACGTTTAATGTATTTAGGCAGTGGTGTTTCGCCTAATATTTCAACGTTACGACGAAACTCTTCTTCGGTACCGTCAAACAAAAAGCGTATGGTACGGCCACGTGAAGTGGTGTTGTCAACAACCTCGGCAATTAACAGGTCGTCATCGCCAAAATATAATTTGTTACCAACACGTATTTTACGTGCCGGGTCAACCAAAACATCCCATAAACGAAGCTCTTTATTTAATTCCCTTAATAAAAATACTTCTATAGTTGCCCCGGTTTTTTCTTTATTACCGTACATGCGGGCGGGGAATACTTTGGTATTGTTAAGGATCATAACATCCTTATCGTCAAAGTAATCTAATACGTCTTTAAAAACTTTATGTTCAATTTTTCCGGAATCTTTGTGCAATACCATTAAACGAGATTCGTCGCGGGTTGCTGCGGGTGAGTGTGCGATTAAAGATTCAGGTAAATTAAATTTAAATTGAGATAATTTCATGCTTATATATATGAATTTTCAGGGCGCAAATGTACAAATATATTTGGTGATTTCACCGATTATATTATATAGGTTACACTGATTGTACAAGTAGATGAATTGATTTTTGTTTGATTATACCGATTTAAATGAATTAAGCTATTTTTATCAGCCTATTTATTAATTAGTGTAACTTAAAGCCGATATAAACATCTAAGATATAACACTGATTTTATAAATGAGTTTGCATTTGTGAAATCAAAATAAAATCTGTGTAATCACAAACTATGATATTTTTAAAACTTTTTAGGGAGAGTTTCCTGTTTGCATTTGATGCTTTAAGGCAAAACAGGTTGCGTACGCTGCTGTCTTTATTGGGGGTAACTATTGGTATTTTTACCATTATCGCTGTTTTTTCGGCGGTTGATACCTTGCGGGATAACTTGCAAAAAAGTGTAAACAAGCTGGGCAGTAACAGCGTATATGTCGAAAAGTGGCCCTGGGTATCAGATGGTGAATATCCGTGGTGGAAATTTATGCAGCGCCCGGTATCCAAACTAAAGGACTTTAATGAACTACAGCGTCGCAGCCAAACTGCCGCGGCTATATCTTACGAGATTGGCATTGATAACCGTACCATAAAATATGGCAGCAACACTATTGATGGCGCCCAGGTTGATGCCGCTACACAGGAGCACAATAAAACCTGGAACTTCGATTTTCAGGACGGCCGCTATTTCACTGAAATGGAATCGCAAACCGGGGCGCCTGTTACCATAATTGGTAATGATATTGCCGAGAATTTATTTCCGGGAGGTACCGCTATAGGTAAGAAAATAAAAGTAATGGGCCGGTATGTTACCATAATAGGCGTATTTGCCAAAGAGGGAAAAGATATGCTGGGTATATCGGCAGATAAAGAAGTACTACTCACCCTTAACTTTGCGCATAACCTGATCGATGTACAGAACGAGCGTTACCGGCCTTCCATAGTAGTAAGGGGTAAGGACGGCATTCCAATAGCAGAGGTTAAAGGTGAAATAAAGGGACTAATGCGTGCCATCCGCAGCTTGCGGCCCGGTCAGGAAGATAATTTCGCGTTAAATGAAAGTACCATGCTTTCAGACCAACTGGACATCGTGTTTAAGATCATCAACGTTGCTGGCTTAATCATTGGCTTGTTCTCCATACTGGTAGGTGGATTTGGGATAGCCAATATTATGTTCGTATCTGTAAAAGAGCGTACCAATATTATAGGTATTCAAAAATCATTAGGTGCAAAGAATTATTTTATCCTGTTACAATTTTTAATAGAATCGATAATATTATGTTTGATGGGGGGCTTAATAGGCTTGCTGATGGTTTACGGGGGCACCTTCGTTGTAAAATGGGTAGCAGATGTTGCTGTAGTACTTTACCTTAAAAATATAATAATAGGTATTGGCACGTCAGTCGGCATCGGTATCATATCAGGTATTATACCGGCGTGGTTCGCCTCTAAACTTGACCCCGTAGAAGCGATAAGGTCTAATTAGTGAGGTAAATGAATGGTGAGTGAGTGAGTGAGTGAGTGAGTGAGTGAGTGAGTGAGTGAGTGAGTGAATTTTTTATCAAAAATAAAAAAACAAATTTAGGCTAATAGAATTCTGCCTACTGCCTACTGCCTACTGCCTACTGCCTACTGCCTGATTTTTCCTATAATACCTCGATACTTTGTCAAACAATAACTCGGGTACAAAGGGTTTGGTTAGGTAATCACTCATGCCTGCGGTAAGGGCTTTGTCGTACGTTTCGGGCATAGCATCGGCGGTAAGGGCGATAATGGGTAGTTTGGGTTGCGTTTTTTTAATGGTTTGTGTGGCTTCAAAACCATCCATTACCGGCATTTGCAGATCCATGATGATCAGGTCGTAAGTTTTATCGTTTACCATGTCAACGGCTATCTGTCCGTTTTGTGCTTCGTCGACATTCGCTTGCCATTTCCTTAAAAATTTTGAAGCTATAAGCAGATTCATTTTGTTATCATCAACCACCAACACATTCATGCCTTGTAAATTAAGCATCGGGTTATTAAAAGCATCGGCAACTGGTTTTTTAACTTCTGTTTGAGGGAGCTCAAATGTAATGCTGAAAGTAAAAGATGTTCCTTCGCCCGGAGCGCTGGTTACAGAAATATCGCTATTGTGCAGGTTAACCAGTCGCTTGGTTATGGCCAGCCCCAATCCGGTACCAATACTATTGGTGTTGCTGATTGTAGGTTCCTGCGTAAACGGATCAAAGATCATGCTTAAATTTTCAGGGGCTATACCCACGCCGGTATCCTCAACAGTAAATCTGATGGTGACCCGGTTCTTGTCGATATGTTCTGCTTTTAATTCGATAACTATTTTGCCTTTAGGAGTAAACTTAACCGAATTACCTATCAGGTTATTTAAGATCTGGCTCAGGCGCATCTGGTCGCCAATTAAAAATTCAGGGATTGTTTCGTCCAGAGTTAAGCTCAGATCTAATTTCTTTTCGGTGGCTTTTGCAGTGAAGGTTTGTTTTATCTTCTTTGCAAGCGTACAGATGTTGAATTTTATTTGATTAAGCTCCAGTTTACCGGCCTCGATCTTATTATAATCCAAAATATCATTAATGATAGCCAACAGGTTTTCGCCCGAGAATTTCAGGATATTTAGATATTCCAATTGCTCGGGCTTTGGGTTGTCAAGCAGTAATAAATTAGTTGTACCAATAACCGCGTTCATAGGCGTCCTGATCTCATGGCT
>JAQBOP010000385.1 GCA_028287975.1 Mucilaginibacter sp.
CGCTGTACCTGTGGCCCTGTGCGACACGATCTGCTCTGATAAAACCAGGCTGTCCTTAAAAAATTTTGACATTACTTCTTTACCCCCTTGAAAAGGGAAGGCCAATTCTTCCTGCGCTTTTGCATAAAAACAGGTTAATGATATCGCGGCAATTAATAGTATCTTTTTCATTGTTATATTTCTTCTTTCGGTTCGCGCTTACTGCCCTCGTACAATTCGTATTCTAATAAGCGGCAATCAAGCTTACCGTTGTAAAACTCAACTTTTTTTGAAGCCCGCAATCCTATTTTTTTAGCCAGATCGGGGTTTCCGGTGAAAATGTACCCTCTGTAACCCAGGCATTTTTTCTTCATAAAATCGCCTACACGCTTGTAGGTTGCTTCCAGCTTGCTGTGTACACCCAGTCGCTCGCCATATTCGGGATTAAACATCACAATGCCGGGTACTTCCGGTACATCGGTTTCTTCAAAGTCACAAACACTAAATTCTATTAAATGTTCTACCCCGGCGGTTTTAGCGTTCTTTTGCGAGATATCGACAGCATCCTGCGAGATATCTGTTGCTATGATTTTAAAGCCAATATCTTTCTTCGATTTATCCTTTAATGCACGGCGTTCGGTAAAAAATATCTGCTCGTCATAACCCATAATATGCATAAATCCATAATTCATGCGGAACAGCCCGGGGTGTTTATCCGTAGCTAATAAAGCGGCCTCGATAGCCAGCGTTCCTGAGCCGCACATAGGGTTAATGAAAGTGCTTTTTCTATCCCAGTGCGTAGCCATAATAGTTGATGTAGCCAATGCTTCCAACATAGGTGCCTTGCCCGGTATTTTGCGGTAGCTGTGTTTAGCCAAGGTTTCGCCGGAGGTATCGATAAATATCTCGGCCTGATCATCCTGCCAGTAAAGGTGAACAACGGTCTTATTACCATCGGACCCTGAGTTTGGACGGATACCTTTTACAGATTTGATCCGGTCGACAATGGCGTCTTTAACTTTTACGTTGGCAAACAGGGGGGTAAGTATATGCTCGTTATTAACGTTTGATGTTACCGAAAAGTAGCCCGTAAAATCTATCAGTGTTTCCCATTCAATTTTTACCAATTCGTCATAAAGCTCCTGCGGGGTAGCGGCCGTAAAGCTTTTTAACAGGTATAATATCTGGCTGGCGCAGCGCAGGTTTAAATTTAAAGCGATAGTTTCGGTAACGGTGCCTTGCAGCTCAACCCCCGTTTGAAATACGCGCGTTGGGGTGAACCCTAATTCTTCAACTTCCTGCTGCAGATAAGGAGATAGCCGCTTGTTACAGGTTATTATTATTTTACTTTCGGTGTTAAATACAGACATTATTTGATATTCAGCAAGTTAGATGTGCATAGTAATATACGCCAACCCGCTATGTTTTTTAATTTTAAGATCAGCTGCAAAAGTAGCCTTTATAAAACATAGCTACAATAATTGTTTTTGGCTGCTTTTCTGTGATCAGCTATGCGTAATAACGCACTAATGAAGTTGGTGGAATATTTTGTTTTTAGTGTGGAAAACTTGCGTGATATTGTGCTGATTTACATTTCATATCTGTTAACTTTACATTTTTAATTTTTTGAACTATGGAAATTAAGGGTAAGGTACATGAAGTGTTTCCGACCGCGCAGGTTACTGAAGCACTAAAAAAAAGAGAACTGATAGTAGAATATGTAGAGAATCCGCAATACCCGGAATACTTGAAATTTGAAGCTATCCAAGATCGGTGCAATTTATTAGACAATGTTAAAGTTGGAGACGATGTTGAGGTTTTCTTTAATTTAAGAGGTCGCCCCTGGACCGATAAAGCCGGTAAAAAGAGTTATTTTAACTCTATGCAATTATGGAAAATAAACGTATTAAGCGGTGCAGCCGGCAATGCTGCTCCTGCATACGCGGCTCCGGCTGATATCAGCTCGGCTCCAGAAGATGACGATCTGCCATTTTAATTGCGCATAAGACTTTTTCAAACATGTCTTTGAGTAACAATAAAACCTCGCTTTGGCGGGGTTTTATTGTTTAGCGCCATGCCGGCTTTTTTCTTTTGGGCATGATCTTCACTTAAAAATGCAGAAATTATCATAAATTGATTTTTACTGCAATATATTGACGGAAAGTGTCGGGAAAGGTCGAAAAGTGACGGGTTTATAAATTTCGCAACGCTTAACGGCTAACATATGTTAAAAATTGTTAAAAGCTAATATTGTAGCTTTATTTAAAATATTTTTGTTTGGGATAAAGCCCTAATAGAATAAACAGGTTGAAAAAGAGTAGCATACGTATTATTATTGGCTTAATGAGCTTTGCACTGATTGGTGTGGTTGCTATGCAATTATATTTTTTGAAGCAATCGTATGATATGCAGTCGAAAATTTTCGACAGGTCTGTTAACGAAGCGTTGGATGTTGTTGTAAATAAGCTAAGCCTGCAGGATGCTGATAACTTTTTAAACCGCAAAGCCAGGCATCGCAACGAATTAAAGAAACAGGTTTATAAAGCCAGCAGTACCTATGAAGGAGCAGATAAAAATTATCCGGAAGAACGAAGGATACTGATAGATGATTCTGCAAAAAAGATAAAGCTTAAAAAACATCAAACCTTGCGTGAAAGGCAGCTTGCGTTGTTACGCGATAGTTTGAGACGAATGATCAATCATCAGCGGATGGATGATGTATTGGGATCTGTTAATGTGCAGGTACGCATAGAGCAATATACAGACGAATTTGGCGAAGTTCACTTACGTTACATGCCTATTGTCACTAACAACCCATTAAATAACAAACATAAGTTACAGAAATACGATACGCTTCGTTATATCTACCAGGACCCGCAATTTGGTAATCAGGTAATGTCACAGGTCCGCATTAACCCGCTTTGGGTAGCCGACCAAAAGCGCAAACAGAAGGAAAGACAGATGCAACAGGTAAAACAATTACTGATTACCGATTCCATTCAGAATTTGCAGGCCGGCAAACCTACGGTTATGAATAGCCTGTTTGAAGAATACCAAAAATCAGGCGAACCACTGCGAAAACGCCTTGATCCTTTTTGGGTGGATTCATTGCTGCGTTTCGAGTTGCATAATAAGGGGATCTATTTGCCTTTTAGTTATGAGGTAACCAGCGCGAACAGCGACTCGGTTATCTATTCTAAAGCGATGGATATAAAAGGAGATCGACCTTCGTTTGCCAAAGAAACCAGTTATCAAACCCCTATTTTTACTAAAGAAGTTATTAATGACCCGGGCAAGATCAGGCTTGCCTTCCCGCAAAAAAGCTCGCTGATATTAGGCCGCATGGGCGCCGCGATGGGTATTACCGGTGCGTTGTTATTGGTACTTATTTTTTGTTTCGGATACACCCTTTTCTCCATCATCAGGCAGAAAAAGATCTCTGAGATGAAAACCGACTTCATTAACAACATGACGCACGAGTTTAAAACCCCGGTATCAACCATCATGATAGCCAGCGAGGCATTGAAGGATAGCGAGGTTGCAATTGACAGGGGCCGCATAGCGAGATTGGCTAACATTATTTACGAAGAAAATGAGCGCCTGGGCAACCATATTGAGCGGGTATTGAATATTGCAAGGATTGACAAAAATGATTTCAAGCTGGACAGAAAGCCGCTTGATGTGAATGAAATGATAAGTGTGGTGGTAGATAGTATGGCGCTAAAACTGCAAAAATGCAACGCCAATTTAACGTTAGATCTTGAAGCCGAGAACGCCATCATCAGCGCGGACGAGCTGCATTTCTCTAACGTATTATACAACCTTATAGATAATGCCATAAAATACAGCGAAAACCAACCACAGATAAACATAAGCAGCTCAAATAAAAATGGCCACGTAATTATTAAAGTAGCTGACAAGGGTATAGGCATGAGCCGCGATCAGCAAAGCAAGATCTTTGAACAGTTTTATCGCATCCCGACAGGTAACGTACACAATGTTAAAGGTTTCGGCCTTGGTTTAAGCTATGTTAATACGGTTGTGAAAAGATTGAATGGTACAATAAATGTACGCTCAGAAAAAGACAGGGGATCGGAGTTTGAGTTGAAATTTCAGGGTGCATAATAGTCGGAATGTCTGTAAGTCAGAAAGTCCGATAGTGGTATTCAAATTGAATTATTTAGTGCAATAATTATAAGATCTTTCGGACTTTCTAACTTTTGGACTTCCGGACTAAATACACCTCTTCCTATGAAAAAAATATTACTGGTTGAAGATGATCCCAACCTGGGCCTGCTGCTTCAAGATTACCTGCAACTAAAAGGAAAGTTTGATGTTGTTTTATGTACCGACGGCGAGGAGGGTTTACATGCTTTTACTAAGCAAAACTATGACTTGCTGATACTGGATGTAATGATGCCTAAAAAAGATGGCTTTACCTTAGGTAAGGACGTCCGCAAGATAAACCCGCATGTGCCTATAATTTTTGCAACCGCTAAGGGAATGATAGAGGATAAAACTGAAGCATTTACATTAGGGGGCGACGATTATATCACCAAACCATTTAGAATTGAAGAATTGTTACTGCGGATAAACGCGCTGCTAAAAAGAACGGATAACGCCGAGAAGAAAGAAGAACAGCAACCCACACATTTTAAGATAGGCCAGTACGAGTTTGATTATACTACTCAAATTATTGGCATTAACGGTACACATCAAAAGCTATCAACCAAAGAAGCTGAGCTGTTACGCTTGCTGTGCCTTAAAAAAAACGAAGTGCTTACACGTGAAGAGGCCCTGCTGTATATCTGGCACGACGATAACTATTTTAACGGCCGAAGTATGGACGTATTTTTAAGCAAGATCCGCAAATATTTAAAAGATGATCCGTCTGTCGAGATCATTAATGTGCACGGTAAGGGGTATAAATTGTTGGTGAATTAAGTTACGTTGAACGCGTCGTAGCGCTCAATCGCCGCTTAGTAGCAACTGTAAAAAAGCGGCCGTCTCATAAGAAATTATGAAGCGGCCGTTTTTAGTTTTTGGTGCGAAACGGAGAGCTATTATTTATGTTTTGATCCCATAAAGAAAGTGATCTCGCCCCCATTCATAATATCGGCATGGCTCAAGAATAGCCTGTTTAATGGCTTGCCGTTAAGTACGATCTTTTGTATGTACACGTTTTTAGCGCTTTGGTTATTTACATGAATGGTAAACGTTTTACCGCCGCCAACCTGCACAGTCGCGCCATCAACAGCGGGGCTGCCTATAGCATATTGGTCTGACGCCGGTGCAACAGGGTAAAAACCTAACGAGCTAAATATATACCAGGCACTCATCTGGCCGGTATCGTCGTTGCCACCCAAGCCATCAGGAGTTGGTTTATACATCTTAGGCAATATCATGCGGATCTTCTCTTGCGCTTTCCACGGTTTGTCGGTCCAGTCGTATAAATAAGCCACATGGTGCGATGGTTCATTACCATGTACATAATTACCTATGATACCGTCTTTGGTAATGTCTTCAGTTTCTGCAAAGTATTTATCCGGCAGGTTATAGCTAAATAAGCTGTCCATATAAACAATAAAACGTTTGTTACCACCCATTAATTTGATCAGTGAAGCCGGGTCATGCGGAACATATAAAGTATAGTTCCAGGCGTTGCCCTCAATAAATCCCTGGTTTATGGTAGTAAACGGATCAAAGTTTTTGCGGAACTTGCCATCGGCGGTTTTAGGGTGCATAAAGCCCGATTTAGGGTCATACACATTTTTATAGTTTTCAGAGCGTTTTATAAACTCGTCATAAATGGCGGTGTTACCCAACTTTTTAGCCATCTGTGCTATACACCAATCATCATAAGCATACTCTAAGGTTGATGATACGGAGTTGGCATCCTTCTCGTCGGGGATAAAACCCATGTCCATGTAATAACCTATGCCGAGATAATCTTTGTGGCGCGCGGTGGTTACGCAATCTTCTAACGCTTTGTTGGCGTCAAACGGCGCGTTGCCTTTTACCACCGCATCAGCAATAACAGATACGCTATGGTAGCCGCTCATACACCAGTTCTCATTGCCTGAGTTGCTCCATACCGGCAACATATGCTCGGGGCTTTGGTCAAAATGCGCCATCATAGATTTAACCATATCAGCGTTACGCTCAGGGTCGATAATATTAAATAGCGGGTGCAGTGCACGGTGGGTATCCCATAAGCTAAAAGTAGTATAGTTGGTAAACCCATCCGCTTTATGAATGTTTTGATCTAAGCCTTTGTATTGTCCATCCACATCCATGTATACTGTTGGGTTGATCATGGTATGGTACATCGAGGTATAGAAATTCTCTTTTAATTCTTTATCGCCCGATATGGTGATCTTATGCAACTCTTTTTCCCATTGTGCCTGGCCGTCGTTTTTTACCTTGTCAAAATCCCAGGTGGTAGCCTCCGCATTCATGTTGGCAACTGCGCCATCCATGCTCACCGGTGATATGGCAAATTTTATCTTGATCTTTTCGCCCTCTTCGGTTTTAAAATCAAAATACGCGCGGAGCTGTTTTCCGGCTATTTCAGGGAAGTCTTTGGTCTGGTTAAACTTACCCCAGAAACCGCCATATACCTCACGTTTTGAATAGTTTTTATAACCATGGGCAATAAACGGTTTAGAAAAGGTCATGGCAAAATATAAAGCGCGGCTACGTGCCCAGCCGTTTGTAAGGCGATAACCCACAACGTGCGTATCATCAATTACACGCATGTAGGTCCAAACGTTTTTATCCGGGTAGTTATAAATGCCCGACATCAGATCCAAAATAATATGTGCGCTGTCTGATTTTGGGAATGTATATTGATGAAAGCCCACGCGGGTGGTGGTGGTCATTTCTGCAATAATATTATGTTCATCCAGCTTTACTTTATAGTAGTTAGCTTCACTTACCTCGTTAGCGTGCGAGAAAGGTGAGCGGTAACCACTGTGCGGTTTATCTACGGTACCGGGGTTAAGCTTTAGCGTACCTATAGTTGGCATGATCAAAAAGTCGCCAAGGTCTGAGTGGCCTGTGCCGCTAAAGTGGGTATGGCTAAAACCTACAATGGTTTTGTCCTCGTACTGGTAGCCGGCACAATACTCATAAACTTTAGGGTTATAGTGGCCGTTAAGGTCATAACTGGCAGTATCGGTTTCGGGGCTTAATTGTACCATCCCAAAGGGCACGGTAGCACCAGGAAAGGTATGGCCCATGCGTTGTGTACCTACAATAGGCTTCACATATTGGACTAAATTTTCGGTTGATTTTTGTGCGTTGGCTATAAAAGCCGTGCAAATAAAAAAGACGGTAAGTAATTTCTTCATGTAAATAAAAAGCAGTTAATTTTAATTTACCGCAAATTATAAAATGTAATTGATTAATTGATTTAATTTATATTTACCAAACACAATTGCCATTATGGCATGTAAAACATAATTTGTAACAACGGTACATGTTTTGCGCTCTAATTATCAAAATAAAAAAAAAGCAAAAAAATGAAAAAGCTATTCACAGCAATATTAGTTATCGTGGCAGCAATGTCATTAAGCTCATGCAGCTATAACAGCATGGTGCAAATGGACGAAAATGTAAAGGCTAAATGGGGTGTGGTACAAGCACAATATCAACGCCGGTCTGACCTGATCCCTAACCTGGTTGCATCTGTAAAAGGGGCTGCTAATTTTGAAAAAAGCACTTTGACCGATGTGATCGAGGCCCGCGCCAAAGCAACGGCTGTACAGGTTGATCCGTCAAAATTAACTCCTGAATCAATTAAAGCTTTCCAGGCTGCACAAGGCCAGTTAAGTACAGCTTTAGGCAGATTGATGGTTGTGTCAGAAAACTATCCGCAGTTAAAAACAAACGAGAACTTTTTGGGACTGCAAGCGCAGATAGAAGGCACTGAGAACCGTATTACTGTAGCGCGTAACGATTTTAATAGCGCCGTTCAGGATTATAATACCAAGATCCGTTCTTTCCCGGCAAATATTACCGCCAAGATGTTCAGCTTTACCGAGAAAGGCTACTTCCAGGCAGAAGCCGGGGCAGACAAAGCACCGAAGGTGCAGTTTTAATGAGTGAATGAGTGAGTTTTGAGTGAGTGAATATTTTGCTATCGCTCATTCAAAACTTATTTATTAAATCACTCATTCACTAATTCAAAATTCACTCATTAAATTAACCTATGGCCATATTTAACGACGAAGAGCAACAGCGTATCCGCGAGGCAATTGCCGCTGCCGAGAAACATACATCTGGTGAGTTGCGGGTTTGTATTGAAAAAACCTGCAGCGAGGATGTGCTTGACCGGTCTGCCAAATATTTTTACCAGTTGGATATGCACAAAACCAAACTGCGTAACGGTGTGCTGATATACGTTGCTGTGGTCGACCGCAAGTTTGCCATTATTGGCGATGCCGGCATAAATCAGGTAGTAAGTACCGATTTTTGGGATAGTACCAAAGAGGATATGCTGAGCCATTTTAAAAATGGCGATATAGTTGAAGGCATTGTTACCGGGCTCAAGATAGCAGGCGACCAACTGGGCAAGTACTTTCCGCACGGCCTGGATAAAAACGAGCTGTCAGACGATATTGCCTTTATGGATGGCAATTAAACCCAAGATCATGTTTAAAAAAATTATATTATTTGTTGGTTTCCTGCTGGTGTTCGTTTCGGCATTTGCGCAAAAACTGCCACCAAAATCAAGTACTTTAGTTACCGACTATACCAATACTTTATCTGCCGATGAAAAGCAAAGGCTTGAAAGCAAGCTGAATGCCTTTAGCGATACGTCATCAACCCAGATAGCCATCGTGATGATCCGCTCTATCGGCGAGTATGATGTTAATGAGTATGCCCAAAAACTGGGCCGTGCCTGGGGCATAGGGCAAAAAGGTAAGAATAATGGCATTGTAATATTGGTGGCCTTAGACGACCGCAAGCTGTCTATACAGACAGGTTATGGTGTTGAAGGTGCCATGCCGGATATCATTACTCAACAGATCCGTGTAAATGATATTAACCCGCGCTTTAAGCAAGGCGATTATTATGGCGGCCTGAATGCCGGCACAGACGATATTATTAAATATACCAAAGGCGAGTACAAAGCCGAGAAAAAGGCAAAACAACATAAAGATGATGGCGGCAGCCCTGTCGGTTTCGTAATTATCATTGTTATTTTTATATTGATAATGGTATTTAGAAACCGTGGCGGCGGTGGCGGCCAGGTTATTGGCAGCCGTGGCGGGGCAAGTCCGTTCTGGTGGTTTTTGGCAGGCTCGGCACTTGGCCGTGGTAGTAATGGCGGCGGCTGGGGAGGCTTTTCCGGTGGCGGCGGTAACGACAGCGGTGGTGGCGGGTTCGGCGGATTTGGCGGCGGTGATTTCGGCGGCGGCGGATCAGGCGGCAGTTGGTAGTATTTTAGATTACACTGATTATTGTTTGATTTCACCGATGTTACAAAAAGATCGCCGCAATCATTTAAAAAAACAATGCTATCTACAAAAGAATCTGTGAAATCACATCACAATTGTGTAATTAGTCTATAAATAAATCTGTGAAATCAACATAAAAATCTGTGGAATCAAATAACATAAATAACAACTTAGAATGGAAAATTTGCCATTCAGAATATATACATAAAGGCCCGTGGGCTACATTACGGTCTGACGAATGTGAAATGCCTGATGGCCGGATAGTAGATCAGTATTACGTATTAGAATACCCTAACTGGGTAAACGCGGTAGCGCTGACCGTCGAAAACAAGATCATAATGGTGCGTCAATATCGCCATGCGGCAAATATTGTATCGCTTGAAATTCCCGGTGGCGTAATAGACGGTGATGAAGTCCCTGCAGCTGCCATGCGCCGCGAACTGCTTGAAGAAACAGGTTACCAGTTTGATGATATTGAACTGGTCGCTACAGTATATCCCAATCCGTCCACCGCAAATAACCAGACCTTTTGCTACCTGGCAAAGGGTGGCATTAAAGTGCAGGAACAAGCGCTTGATGAACACGAAGAAATCATAGTTGAAGAATATACCATTGAAGAAGTAAAGCAGCTATTAGCAGATAATAAAATAGCGCAATCGTTGCATTGCACCGCGCTGTTTTATGCGTTGATGAAGTTGGGAGCGTTGTAAATATGGGCACTGTCATTCGATAGAAGAGAGAAATCTATATACCAGCCAACTGAAATAATAGTGTATAGTTTTCTCATTAGTACCAAGCGCATTCCCTATGCTGCTGTTCGAAATGAAACAACACTTAATCTTTTTTCTTTACCTTTTCTTCTTCTATAAAATTATTCCTTATTTATGCTTATACAAATCCTATGACAAACGTAGGATGACAACGAGGGGATTTTTCAACTTTTCCAAAACCATCCACCACGCCACCTGTAGTATTATAAGGTAAATTATATAACTTTAAATTAAAATATTATGGCAACGCTAAGTAATAAAAAAGTAGCCATCCTTACCGAAGAAGGATTTGAGCAGGTGGAGTTAACGAGCCCGGTAGAAGCATTAAAGTATGCCGGCGCTACGGTACATGTCATATCGCCCAAAGGCGGCAAAATAAAAGCATGGGATAAAACAGATTGGGGCATAACCGTGGATGTCGATAAAGAATTAAACGAAGTAAGCCCCGATGATTATGACGCGCTGGTATTGCCCGGCGGTGTACTTAACCCTGATAAATTAAGGCAGAATAAAGAGGCGGTAGCTTTTGTGTCGGCGTTTTTAGATGAAGGTAAACCATTGGCAGCAATTTGCCACGGTCCGCAAATGCTGATCGAGACCGGGATGATCAAGGGCCGCAGGCTCACCTCATACCCGTCCCTGCAAACCGACCTGAAAAACGCGGGCGCCCATTGGGTAGACGAAGAAGTAGTGGTTGACCATGGCCTGGTAACCAGCCGTAGTCCCGCGGACTTGCCTGCATTTAATAAAAAAGTAATAGAGGAAATCGCAGAAGGGGTGCATCACGAGGCGTAAGCCCCCTAACCCCCTGAAGGGGGAACAAATGCTATTTATTGGTAATTATAGGGCAAAGGCATAATTATTACCTTTGCCCTATGCCATCAAAAAAAGCAGTCGTAATTGGTGCAGGAATATCCGGGATAGCCGTCGCTATCCGGTTGGCTGTTAAAGGTTATGCTGTCGAAGTTTTTGAGGCTAATGCTACCCCTGGTGGTAAACTGGCAGAAGTAATAAAAGATGGCTTTCGATTTGATGCTGGGCCAAGTTTGTTAACCATGCCTGATTATATTGACGAGCTATTTAAACTGGCCGGAAAAGATCCTTCTAATTACTTTCAATATAAAAAACTGGAT
>JAQBOP010000181.1 GCA_028287975.1 Mucilaginibacter sp.
AAGCCGCTAAACACGGTTTTCACCTGTAGTAGAAACGATATTTTTCCCCGCTCATAATCGTTTGGTCCCTGGTTCGAGCCCAGGTGGGCGCACGAGGGTTGACATTCATTGCAAAGCCGGAACCGGCGGGGAAAGATTTCTCCGCCGGTTTTTTTATGATTATTTTCTCGACTTTTCATTTTTGCCTGGTTATGCTATTTATTTTTCATCTTCTTTTGCCATTCGTCTTGAGTAAATATTTCCAGGGATTCATCGTCAAAGTACCATGCAGATACGTAACCAGCTGAGGCAACAAAACTAATCACCCAAGTTGTCTTTGCCTTCCATAATTTAAATGCACAAATATCTGTCGCGGTTATAAAAGGGCTTGTTTCACCTAAATGTTGATGTGAAGATGCATTTATCGGATCTGTACCGCCAGTTGCCAAAGGGATAAGATTGTTATGAAGCTTTGTTTTTTTAATTATATTATCGTCTTTGTCGAAGATAATCAGGTAATCATTCCCTAATAGTACTTCATCCGGCGCGGTTTGCGCAGTAATGAAATATACTCTTTTTGCCCCATTTTTTACAATAGGAACAAGATTTAAGCTGGTATGCTGATAAAACTTAAAAAGTGTGTCGTTTAAAACAGCCCTTGCAGCTTTTGACCGGATGGTATAGAAGTCTTTTTCATTTTCGGTAAATTCTCTTGTAGTTGTGTCTATACTGTATTTAGACGAATCTAAACCATGGTCGAACTTAACTGTCGCCAATACTACTGGACTCTCATTTTTAGAAAAAAAGATCGTGGTCATTTCTTTTTTAGTCTCATAAGAAAAATATCCACCAGATAGAAGCTTCTTCCCTCCGAAACTGGAAGCGAAAATCTGCGTACTATGACCTGATGCCCATTCAGAGCGATAAAGCATTTCCCCCTCCGCTTTAATGCTATCAGCAATCTGTCTCAGCACATTTTTTTGTGCTATTGCGTTTTGCGCCAGTATAAATAGGGTAATCCATGTAAACAGCTTTTTCATTAATTGCGAAACGGTTAGTAAATATTTTGTGAATATAAATAACTTGCGGATTTTGTATAACGCGGCGGTGCAGATGTTGCCCATTAGGGTTCATCAAAATCCTTCAGCAAATTAGCAAGAAGCCGCATATCATCTAAAAAATGGTGCGAAAGTTGCACATTTTGGCGCACTTTTTAGCCTCTCAACGAGGATTAAAACCCTGTAAATCGTCTGATTTACAGGGTTTTCTGCTTTCGGACTATCCCTATCAATCCCAAAATATCGCAATCTTTCTGATCCCAATTCGGTTACCAAAATCTGCTCAGTAGATTTGTGGTAACCTTTTAAGGGTTAATTAATTGAAATACAATTAATTACGATAGTTAAAATGGTGACAGTTTGACCCGTTTTTAGCCCTTTTTGGTCGAAAAAAGTGACCTTTTTGATGCAAATATAACCAAAGTAACGCATTCAAAATCAGCCTGTTAAAAATCAGAAAAAATGAGAGCCAAAAACACCTTCGGAATCAGCTTTTTTGCACATACAGAACGTGAAAAAGATGGCAAAGTGCCGGTAATCGCAAGAATTACGGTAGATGCCCAACGCGAATGTACAAATTCTACGAAGGCTTAGACTCCGCTCTAAGTTCGGGCATGATCAAATTACGTGAAATAACAGAAATACCCGAAATAACATTTTACTGGACAAGGCACACATTTGCCAAAACAGCATGCAATAATTGTCGTATGAGTAAAGATGTAGCGTTGGCTCTAAATCATATTGACGAAGGACACAGAACTACAGATATTTATATAGCTAAGGATTGGAGGATTGTGGATGAGGTGCAGGTGGTGGGATTACTTGTCTATAAATAATCCTGCACTTTCTATGGCATAAGAGGCCATCCGTCTGACTGCAATATTCCACAGTTATAAAATGGAGTTTAGCGGGTTTAACATGTCTTTTTTTAACCAGGATATGCACTATCAATAAATTAACCAGGTTAATTCTTTCCGCTGCACGATGGCGTTATTAATCTGCCATATCTCTGGTATTTCCATCAAGTAATGTCATATCCGAGTAGTCGTTGCTATTGTTTTTATGCAGGTCCGGGATAAGCTTAATGGTTTTTGCGGGTTATTATTTGATACTTCATAAGCTATCAGTGCTGTTGTTTTCCTATCATTTGGAACAGGCCGCTAAAGCAATGGTTTGATCGTAAAGTGAAATTTGTTAATAGAGGCTGGCTGTTTTGCCGGCACTAACAGTTTCAGGCTTACCTGTTTATTCAGTGGAGAGCGGGCTGAATCTTTTCCATTAGGGATGTCGCAATTTCGCCATTTAATTATTCTTATCCGGCCTTTCTACCTCCGCATATTGGCACCGATTTTGTGCTATTTAATTGATAATCAATAAAGTTGCTTTGCAGCTGATCCGGGCGATTTGCGCCAGCGGAGGCAGCAAATGTCACGGGGTCGCCGACCGTCTTAAAACACAAGATCATGGCTATTAATTATTGGTGTACCGGCTTATTTATTGTCCTGATGATCCTACTGGTTATCTGGCTGGTCAGGCGTAATCGAAAGGATGAAAAAACCTTTGAAAAAGAACTGATCCAATCTGAACTCAAACCGGAGGGCGACAAGGATCATGATAAACCCTCACCGGATACGATTTAATCCGAAAATCTATGGCTATGGCAACCCGGAAAAAACAAAACGTCGCACCTGAACTCCAAACCGAGGGGCCGTTGGCAGAAAAAGACCAGCAGGGACAGGCAACAGAAACTGCCCGGAAACTTGGGCAGGAAGCCCTGGAGCAATGGCGGCGTTTAAAACAAAAAATCATTCATCAATTTAAAAAGTAAAATCATGTGGGACTATCATTATTATTATTGGGGAATGAACTGGATCTGGTGGATTCTGTGGTTCCTGCTCATTATCTGGATATTTGCCCTGCCTTTTGGTATACCCGGGCAGCGTCATCGCAGGGAAGGGCCGCTGGACATCCTGAAGAAGCGTTTTGCAAGGGGTGAAATTGACCAGAAAGAATACCAGGAACGAAAAGCGGAACTGGAAAGAAAATGACCAAAAAAAACAGGCAATGGATATTGAAGTAAAAGACCCGGCTACCGGGGCCCTGCTGCGGCTGGACGCCCGGCCCGAGCAGGTCAAGGGTATTCATGGGTTCCGGATCCGGCATCCAAACGGATCGGGCTTTTTTATTACCAGCACGTCAGGCACCTGGCGTTCGGGGGACGATCATCATATCGACACTGATTTTCTTGTCAATATAGGGCTGGCGTTGGAGCGGCAAAACCTTAGCGGGCAGATCGGGTATACAGATAACCAGCCCAATGTCAATAGTGGCATGGGGGAAGAAGGTCTGATTGACCCCAATGGCCCTTAACCTTACCGGAAACATACAATGAAAAAAAAGGCGGAACGGAAATATGCAGCTAAGGAATGGCGGTCTATGAAAGGCCATCTCAAATCTTTTACCAAAAAAGGCGGGCAGGAAGAGTTGCACCGTTTTCGCACCGGCGTAAAAAAGCTGCGCGCCTTTTTGATCTTATCGGACAGCGCAACAAAAGCGCCCGGCCTGGAGCAACGCTTCAAACCCGTCCGCAAAGTTTTTAAGCAGGCCGGTGAGATCCGAAATGCCTATATCAACCAGGAGTTGGCTAAAGCGCAGCCGGGGGAAACTGCGGGTTTTATACAAGAACAGCGGCACCTGATGAAAAGTGCGGCCAAAGCATTTAATGCCCACAGGGAACAATACCTTGCCCGGCTCCGCAAAACACGCCGGAAGATCGGCAAACGGATCAGGCCTGTCAGCAATTTACACATCAGCCTGTATTACCGGCAACAGCTCGAAGCCATGGCCGCAATTTTAGCGCGGCACCGCTTTGATGAGGAACTGCATGCTTGCCGCAAACAACTAAAAATACTGATCTACAATTACCAGCTGGTCCGCCCGGAGCTGGACCTGCCGTTTAACGAGGACTATCTCGAAAAGGTGCAGGAAGCTATCGGTGACTGGCATGATAACCAACAGGCCATCGGGCTGTTTTCCAAGGCGGGAAATAGCGAAGCCTTAAGCAGCCTGAAAAAACAGGGAGCCCGGCTCAAAAGCGCGCTGACCCGGCTGACC
This sequence comes from Mucilaginibacter sp., assembly GCA_028287975.1. GTDB lineage: Bacteria > Bacteroidota > Bacteroidia > Sphingobacteriales > Sphingobacteriaceae > Mucilaginibacter. The sequence continues at coordinate 4,152 of JAQBOP010000181.1, forward strand.
AGAGATTTTTACGAACAGGCGACCACCCTAACAGCCCTGCCGCTGGAGCAAATAGATTAATTAAAAGGTTTTTATCACGGTGAAAAGCAACGGCGGCAGTAAGATGAGCTGAATACGGGATACCCGTTACCGGTTAAAAGAAGTAAAGTGATCGGTAACCATGGTGATCATTAAGTGCTTCGCCATAAACTGATCTCACTATGTGCGGAATCGATTTTCCATTTTATGCACTTCATTTAAGGTGAATTACTCTTTAGCTAATCCGGTTTTTTATGTTTTGCTACCGTTTTTGAGTTAATAGTTCAAATTTTGTTGTTTAAAGTTGTTTTTTTATATTGCGTGACGGAAATTGATGGGTTACACGGAGATACCAAACGATTTTACCCAACAATTCAAGTTTTTTCTGGCCGGCCCGGTGAATTGGAATACGAGTTATGGTTAAGTGGAGATGGAGCGAATGCGTATAGATCCTATAGAATTTAAATAAATAATTTATGCAGGTTATAATTCCCGTTATTGGGAATTAGAGATTTCGATTAAGCCCTTGGCGAAATATAGTACATATTCAGATGTTGAACTCGTAGAACTGTTGCGCATGGAAGACCGTGAGGCTTTCACAGAGATCTATGACCGGTATATGGGCGTACTATATCTTCATGCGCTTAAAATGGTAAAAGATGAGCATGAGGCTGAAGATATTGTTCATGAACTATTTATTTCATTATGGCTAAATGCAGCTGAAGTGACTATTAATATCACCTTATCTGCCTATCTGTACAGAGCCATAAAAAATAAAATATTCAACATATTTGCTCATCAAAAAATAAAGCTGACTCATTTGGAGTCCCTGCAGGAATATATTAATGCGGGCAACTGGCAAACCGACGAGCTGATGCGTGCCAGGGAACTATCTTTCCAAATTGAAAAAGAGGTTTCCTCAATGCCTGCAAAAATGCGCGAAGTTTTTGAATTGAGCCGTAATGCCGGCTTATCATACAAAGAAATTGCTGAACGGCTTAATATTTCTGATAAAACGGTGAAAAAACAGATCAATAACGCGCTAAAAATCCTCAGATTAAAAATAAATCTGTTTTTAACGCTTTTATTTTAGGGATTGGGTCAAAACTTTGATCTTTTTTATTGTTAGTTATTGAAAAATCCTCCTGTAAATCTTGTATCAGTAATTTTTAGATTGATTTTTTTGATAAAAGATAGGTTTTTGTAAATATTTTTTCAATTAATCTACTACCAGGGCCATTTTAAACTGTAGTGTAGTTATAAAGGTGATAATTTCCTTTAAAACTATGGATACCAGCAAAGCACAAGAGTTAATTGATAAATACCGGAAGGGCATATTAAGTGCCGAAGAAGAGGCTATACTGGAAGGCTGGTATTTAAAATTAACAGCAGAACAACGGGTAAGTATTTCAGAAAAGGAGCTGATACAAAAAAAAGGGGCGATCTGGAATAAGTTACAAACTAACACCGGTGGCGCCAAAATAATTGCATTCAAAACGTTAGGGCGAATAGCAGCCGCTG
>JAQBOP010000040.1 GCA_028287975.1 Mucilaginibacter sp.
TTGCTGCATCTTTAAATTGAGCAATCTTCTCATGTAGTTTTTTAACCATGTATTAACCCTGCTTAAATTTTTTGTAAAAATACCATGAATAAGTTTATAACCTATATATAGCGTGTAATTTTTTTAAACATTCCACTTTTCTTCAAAATGGAATGAACTTCTCACTCGGCAAATTAATTAATTTTTTTATTTATTTACTGCCTATATTTTTCATTTTTTTTAAAAAAGAGCTAAAAACATGCCATTTGGTAAATTTTATGTAGTATTTACGTAAAATTATTATTCATGATTTTTATTTATATTTAAATGTTCCATATTCGCATTCTCTAATTATTTAAACAATGCGAAGAACAGGAAAACTTACACCTGTTTTTTTTTGTTTACCGATCGTCTGATCATTTCTGCTATATGAAAAAACTACACCTACTGTTGATAATTAATGCCGTATTAATTTTAAATACTTCTAAAATCTTTGCACAAACCGGCGCAGACACCATACCTAACGTAATAACACTAAGGCAAAGTATACTTTTTGCTTTGCGAAATCAACCGGCAGTTAGGCAGGCATCGATAGATCAGCAGATCAATGAGCGTGATATCCGCATCGGTTTATCGGCCTGGTTACCCCAGGTTAATTCATCTGGCACCTATGAGCATTATTTTAAAGGAAGCCCTGTTGCATCTACAACACCGGGTGTAGTATCAAGCATTGATGAGTATTCAAGCTTAGGATTACAAGCCAGCCAGGTTATTTATAATAACGATGTATTGTTGGCGTCAAAAACTGCCAATTACTCGCGTTTGTATTACAAGCAAAATACATTGAGCAGCCAGATCAATGTAGTATCTGATGTGAGTAAAGCCTTTTTTGATGTGCTGTTGTCCGAGAAACAATTAAATATCATTAACGAGGACATGGTAAGGCTGCAAAGGAGTTTAAAAGACGCATATAACAGGTACCAGGCCGGTGTAGTTGATAAAATAGACTACAAACAAGCTACTATAGCACTTAATAATGAGATTGCGTTACGTAAGCAAACTTCCGAAAGCATTAACGCCAAATTAGCTTATTTGAAACAGATAATGGGCCTTAATACAAAGAACGATATCACGTTGTCGTACGATTCGACCACTTATGAAAAAGAAGCTTATATAGATACTACCCAAACTTTAAATGTGAATAACCGCATTGAGCACCAGTTGTTATTAACAGAAAAGAATCTTAAAAACTTAAACGTAGATTATTACCGTTGGGGATTTTTACCATCCTTATCTGCGGTGGGCAGTTATAATTTAACTTATTTAAACACGCACTTCTCAGATCTTTATAAAAACGCGTTTCCAAGCGCGTATGGAGGTTTGTCATTATCGCTGCCCATCTTCCAGGGAGCAAAGCGTTTACAGAACCTGAGTAAGGCAAAACTGGATGTTCAGCGTACGGACCTGGATGTGATCAATTCGCAGAATACGATTAATACGGAATATGTTCAGGCCTTAGCCAGCTATAAGAGTAATTATACCAACTGGCAGATACTTAAACAAAATGTCGATCTGGCAAAAGATGTATACAATGTTGTAAGCCTGCAATATCGCGAAGGTGTTAAAACTTACCTGGATGTTATTGTGGCACAATCAGACCTGCGCACATCAGAGTTGAATTATTATAACTCGCTGTTTCAGCTATTGTCAAGCAAAATTGATTTGAAAAAAGCATTAGGTACGCTTACCGTTGAATAAAAATTGAATTAACAAATAATCATTTAGATTGCACCTGGTGCAATAAATATATAACAGACAACAATACCATCTACTAATGAAAAAAAGGTACATAATTTGGTTGGCCCCCGTTGCAATGTTAGCATGGGCATCATGTAAAGATAATTCGGCAACGCAAGATGCTGCGCCGCCGCCAACACCGGTAAATGTTGCTGAAGCTAAATTAGGTGACGCGCTTTACTATGACCAATATCAGGGAAGTGTGGTGTCATTAAATAACGTTGAGTTGCGGGCGCAGGTATCCGGTTTTATAACGGGTATCTTCTTTAAAGAGGGCGACGTTGTGCAAAAAGGTAAACCGCTTTATGAAATTGACAAGCGCAAATTCCTTGACGCTGTTGCACAGGCACAAGCTAACCTGGCTAACGCCAATGCAAATTTAGTTAAGTCGCAAAAAGACGTCGACCGTTATAATATGCTGTTAAAGAGCGATGCCGTGGCCCGTCAAACGGTAGATCAAGCTGTAGCTACTTATGAAACATCAAAAGGACAGGTTGATGTAGCTAAAGCGGCTTTGTCGTCGGCTAAAACAGATCTTTCTTACGCTACCATAACCGCGCCTGTTACAGGCCGTATCGGTATATCACAGGTTAGATTAGGCAGCCAGGTGGGAGCTGGCTCCACCTTATTAAACACAATATCAAGTGAAAATCCAATTGGTGTCGACGTGGTGATCAACGAGCAGGATATTAATCGTTTTTATGACCTGCAAAGAAAAAGCACCGATTCTACATTCAGGCTTGTATTGCCGGATGGTGTTTCCATCTATGATAAACCGGGTAAGATTTTAGCTATCGACAGAGGGGTAAATAGCCAGACAGGATCAATAAAGGTAAGGGTGCAGTTCCCTAACGAAAAGGCTATCTTAAAAGACGGCATGAGCACCGCGCTTAAGGTTTTGAACAATGGGTCAGGAAACAGGGTAATTATACCTTATAAAGCTGTTATTGAGCAAATGGGCGAGTTTTTTGTATTTGTTACCAAAGATACTACCATGAAACAAAAGGAGGGTGGCGATAAAAAAGATACCATCGCTTTACAGCATAAAGTATCATTGGGCCCGCGCTTAAATAATAAGATAGTTATTCTTTCGGGGATACAAAACGGTGATAACGTTGTTACTGACGGATTTCAGCGTTTACGCGATAGCGGCAGGGTAACTTTAGGCGCGCCAATGCCGCCGGCCGCGGGTGGTAAACCGGCAAAAAACTAATTACGGGTATTTTTAAAAATGAATTTTAGATGATCGCAGAGACCTTTATAAAAAGACCCGTTACGGCAATCGTTATTTCGCTGGTTATTGTGATAGTTGGTATTATTGCTATCAGCAGCTTGCCAATTGGCCAATATCCTGAAATAACCCCGCCAACTGTTACTATAACAGGTACATACACGGGTGCCGACGCATTAACGGTTGAGCAAACCGTTGCTACGCCAATTGAAACACAGGTTAATGGTACACCGGGTATGACCTACCTGCAAAGTAACAGTACCAATAATGGTGCACTAAGTATGACCGCCAACTTTGAGGTTGGTACAGATATTAATATAGCAGCACTTGACGTACAGAACCGTGTGGGTATTGCTACGCCGACACTTCCGCAGGAAGTACAGCGTTTGGGTTTAACCGTTCGTAAACGTAACCCGAGTATATTGATGCTCGTGGCTATCTATTCGCCTACGGGTGGCCACAACGTTACTTTCCTGGATAATTACGCCAACATCTTTATTAAGGATGCATTGCTGAGAACCAAGGGTGTCGGTGACGTGGTATCGCGTGCGGATGATTTTAGTATGCGGATCTGGTTAAAGCCGGATAAACTGGCAGCCCTCGGAATGACAGCAGCCGACGTAACCGCCGCTCTGAATGAACAAAACGCGCAGGTTGCCGCGGGTACAGTAGGAGCTACCCCGCAAGAAAAAGGACAAACCTTTGAGTATTCTGTAATTGTAAAAGGACGTTTAACCCAGCCCGAAGAATTTGGCAATGTTATCGTACGTACGCAGCCGGGTACCGGTGCAGTAGTGCATTTAAAGGATGTTGCACGTATTGAGTTGGGCAAGTTTAACTACGCAGGTAACTCGTATGTTGATGGTAAAAGAGCTTCATACCTTTTAATTTACCAGGCACCAAGCAGTAATGCAATTGAAACTGCCGATGCAGTTTATGCTACTATGACCGAGTTAAAGAAAGCTTTTCCTGCAGGTGTTGACTATGTCGTTCCTTTTGAATCTGTAACCGTAGTAAAGGTTTCAGTAAAAGAAGTAATTGAAACATTGGTTATCGCCTTGTTCCTGGTTATTGTGGTGGTGTTTTTATTCCTGCAAAGCTGGCGCACAACGTTGATCCCGGTATTAGCCATCCCTGTATCTATTATAGGTACGTTCATTTTCTTTATCCCACTGCACTTTACCATTAACACGCTTACGCTGTTTGGTTTCGTGCTGGCGATCGGTATTGTGGTGGATGATGCCATTGTGGTGGTTGAGGCCGTGCAGCACTATATGGACGAAAAGGGCATGTCGCCCGCTGATGCAACCTTACACGCCATGCGTGATATATCGGCGCCGGTAATTGCAATTGCCCTGATCTTAGCAGCGGTGTTTGTTCCGGTAGGATTTATCCCGGGTATAGTAGGCCGGTTATATCAGCAGTTTGCGATAACTATCGCTATATCCGTATTGATATCAGCATTTGTGGCGCTATCGTTAACGCCTGCATTATGTACGATTTTATTAAAACCACATAAACTCGATGAAAAATCGGGAGGTTTGGATAAGTTCTTCTTTAAATTTAATACCTGGTTTGACAGGATCACCGGTAAATACCGTAACGGGGTAGATAAAGGTATTAAAAACTCCAAATTTGTTATCATCATACTGGTTTGTATTATTGTGGGTACTATCCTGCTTTTCAAAAGCAAACCAACAGGGTTTATCCCAACCGAAGATGAAGGCCGGATCTATATTACTTACGATTTACCTGAAGCATCATCTACAGAACGTACAGTTGCCGTATTACATGCGATGATGGATACGCTGGATAAAGTTCCTGAAGTAGCGCATTACGCGGCTTTGGGCGGACTGAACGTTGTTAGTTTCGCTACGAAATCAAATAGCGCGACCATATTTGTGCAGCTTAAAAATTGGGATGAGCGTAAACAAACCTCATTGCAGTTAGTGGACAGATTACAGAAAAAACTATCGAAATTTAAAGAGGCGAGTGTAGTTGTTATCCCGCCGCCGGCTATTCCCGGTTTAGGTTCAACCGCTGGTTTCTCATTTATCCTTGAGGAAAAACAAGCGGGTGGTGACATTAAGAACTTTGAAAATGTGATGAAAACCTTTATCGCCGCTGTAAATAAACGGCCGGAGATAGGCAAAGCATTTTCGTTTTTCACCGCGCGTACCCCAGCTTATCAATTAACGATCGATCGCGAAAAGGCTAAACGTTTAGGGGTACAGATCTCAGATGTTAACAACGCGCTGCAAACTTATATGGGTAGTGCCTACATCAACGACTTTACCATTTATGGCCGTAACTTTAGGGTATTGGCACAAGCCGATACGAATTATCGTACCAATATGGACAACCTGGGGCAATATTTTGTGCGTAACCAAGCCGGTACCATGGTGCCGTTAAGTACCCTTACCTCTTACAAGATGATGGAGAACGCGCCATTAATATCGCACTATAACCTGTTCAGGTCTGCCGAAATAGATGGTAACCCTAAACCGGGCTACAGTAGTGGTGACGCGTTAAACGCACTGGAAGAAGTTGCAGCACAGACATTACCACAAGGGTTTGGATATGAGTTTTCAGGATTAAGCCGCGAGGAAAAATTATCAGGATCAAAAACGGTTTACATCTTTGCGTTGTCCATTGGTTTCGTATTTCTGTTTCTTGCCGCTTTATATGAAAGCTGGTCGGTACCATTCTCGGTACTGTTGGCCGTACCATTAGGTGCTTTTGGAGCGATATTATTCCTGACACTTAACAAAGGCCTTGTTGATAATATTTATGCGCAAATCGGTTTGATAACGCTCATTGGTTTGGCGGCGAAGAACGCCATCCTGATAGTGGAATTTGCCAAAGAACGTGTCGACAAGGGCATGGATCTCGAGAAAGCTACATTAGAGGCCGTACGACTACGTTTAAGACCGATCATCATGACCTCGCTTGCGTTTATCCTGGGTGTTACGCCATTGTTGTTTGCATCAGGTGCGGGTGCCGAGGCCCGTAAAACTATAGGATGGACCGTGTTTGGTGGTATGCTTGCCGCTACGTCACTTGCAATATTTATAGTGCCCGTATTATTCTTCCTGATAACCCGCTTTGCTTATGGTAAAGAAAAATTAGCCGAACTGGCAAAAAACTACAAGGAAGATCCTGACGAGTTACATTAAAAGTATATAATACCCTTAAACAAATGCCCTTGGAGTACCAAGGGCATTTTTGTTTTAAGGCAATTTCTTATTACCTAAATCAGGTTTTGTAGGCTTATTGATACAGGTATTTGCATTGATACACACTAATAAGGCAGTATATAATAGACAAATTGGCTATTATAAAAGGCAATCTCTCCCAATTTTACAAGTTTGCATAGCTTTAATTTAATATTGTGAATGTTTGGTTTATCGGTCTTTTTTACAACTCATTATCAGCCTGTAAGCTATCAACAATTGTTAATAAAAACTTTGTCGCACAGCCAAACATTATCCTTTTAAATGTTAAAAAAGAATAATTCCGGCACACTGGCAAAGTATTTGTTTAGGTGCTGATAATAATTTAATCTATACTTATTTTTACTAAAGAGAACACAACAATGAAAAAGTTAACAAAATTAGCAGCTGTAGCCTTAACCGGTGTAGCGCTATTTATCGGAACTAATGTAAAAGCACAAACAATTACCCCAAATAAGTTTCGTTTTGGTGTGGGCGTTGAAGGTGGTGTAGTAACCGGGAGTGCACATAATTATTCAAACCTTGAATTAGGTGGTACAGCAAGATTACAATATGGTTTAGATCAGAGCCTGGCACTTACCCTAACATCAGGTTATTATAATTTCTTCGGGAAATCAGAACCTAACACTACTACCAAGTATCAGTCATTGGGTATGGTACCTATTAAAGCTGGTATTAAGGCTTTCTTTACAGACAATCTTTATTTTGGTGCAGAAGTAGGTGCTGGTATTGAAACCAAAACCTTCTTACCACAAGGGATAGATGAGAAATTTGCTAACAAAGACACAAAGCTGATCTTATCACCTGCAATTGGTTATGCCAGCAAACATTGGGATGTTGGTGCACGTTATGAAAACTTTTCAGGCCAAGGCAGCAATTATGGCTTAGTAGGCCTTCGTGTAGCTTATGGATTTGGATTATAATCATCCATTACTCTAAAACAAGAAAGCCTCTTTGCAATTTGCAAAGAGGCTTTCTTTATGATTAAACATTTAATTAAGATAGTTTTGCTAAAGCTGCTTTGATCCTCGCCATAGCTTCAATCAGTTTCTCTTCCGAAGCTGCATATGACATACGGATAGATTTTTTATCACCGAATGAATCACCGCCAACTGTTGATACATGTGCTTCTTCTAACAGGTATATACTCAGCTCATCGGCATCATTAATAGTTTTGCCGTTATAGCTTTTACCAAAATAGTAAGTAACATCAGGGAAGAAATAAAACGCGCCATCCGGCAGGTTTACTTTTACGCCATCAAGTTCGCTCATTAATTTATAAACAATGTCGCGGCGTTTTCTAAAAGCCTCACGCATTTCTAATACGGTTTCTAAACCGCCTTCGTATGCGGCAATACCTGCACGCTGGCTGATGGATGAGGTGCCTGATGTAATTTGGCCCTGTAATTTATCGCAGGCAGCAGCGATCTCTTTATTTGATGCCGAATAACCCAAGCGCCATCCGGTCATAGCAAACGCTTTCGACCATCCGTTGATAATGATAACACGATCTTTAATACTGTCAAACTGGGCAATAGACTCATGTTTATCAACAAAATTGATGTGCTCATAGATCTCGTCAGATATGATATAGATCTCAGGATATTTTTCAAATACTTTAGCCAATCCTTCTAATTCGGCTTTATTGTATACGCTACCGGTTGGATTGCAAGGAGATGAGAATAAAAACGCTTTAGTTTTAGGTGTAATGGCAGCCTCTAATTGCTCAGGCGTTATTTTAAAATCCTGCTCAACGGCAGTATCAATAAATACGCTTTCGCCTTCTACAAGTTTTACAACTTCAGAGTATGATACCCAATATGGTGTAGGGATGATCACCTCATCGCCGGGGTTAATAAGGCAAAATAATACATTGGCAATTGATTGCTTGGCACCTGTTGAAACAACTATCTGGCTGAAATCATAATCAAGGCCATTCTCGTTCTTCAACTTGGCAGCAACAGCTTTACGCAATTCAGGATATCCGGGTACCGGGGTATAATAGGTGTAGTTATCATCCATTGCCTTTTTAGCGGCTTCCTTAACATGCTTTGGGGTATTAAAATCCGGTTCGCCAAAGCTAAGGTTGATCACATCAACACCTTTAGCGGCAAGTTCGCGGCCCATTTTGGCCATTTTAATAGTAGCTGATTCTGACAAGTTGTTTATCCTGTTACTTAATGCACTCATAGTTGTTTTTTTATATTGATGCGGCAAATATAGAAATTCTATAGTAAGTGGATAGACTAAAAATGAAAAGTCTTAAATAGCAATAAATATCTTTCTTTTTCGCCATCTATGTACTCACAGATGGCGGCATTTTTGTAATTAGTTGTCTGAGAACACGGATAAGAGTAGTGAAACTAAAAGGAACAATTAACAGTGATTCCCATTTGATATTTATAAATTTACCCCCCATAAATAACGCCGTTTTGAAACAACAAAAAAAAATCATTCTTATTTCGCTTATTACTGGTATTGTATTAATGCTGGCTAAGTTTGCAGCATACATATTAACCAACTCTAATTTTGTATTAACAGATGCCGCCGAAAGCATAGTTAATGTAATAGCTAGTTCTTTTGCTTTTTTTAGCATCTATTTGGCAGCCCTACCGAGAGATGAGAACCACCCTTACGGCCATGGCAAGATTGAATATTTTTCTGTTTTTATAGAAGGCGCTTTAATATTTGTTGCCGGTTTGGTTATTATAATGAAAGCGGTTTACAGTGTTTTCCATCCTAATATCATACATGACCTGCTTATTGGTGCCGGTATTATAGGGGTAACCGGTGTAATTAACGGTGCTTTGGGTTATTACATGATAAGCAAAGGAAAATCACTCCCATCTATAACTATTGAGGCCGATGGCAGACACCTGATAACCGATATGGTTACA
>JAQBOP010000059.1 GCA_028287975.1 Mucilaginibacter sp.
CACATCCCAGTAAAGAGGATCAAATAATTGAACGTTTTATACAGGAAGAGCCGCAAATTACACACCCAAGTGGTGTTAAACTGAATAATGAGAACAAAGCCAGGCGCAGTTCAGAAGATAAAGAAGAGCTGGTAACGGAGACATTGGCAAAAATTTATACCGAACAAATGCTTTATCACAAGGCTATATTAACGTATAAAAAATTGATGTTGAAATTTCCGGAAAAAGCCTTTACTTTGCAGGCCAAATTGAACAGTTAGAAAATAAAATAAATTAATATAAAGAAATGTATTTAGTATTAGCAATTATTGTGGTTATAGTATGTGTGCTTTTAGGGCTTATCGTACTTATCCAAAACCCTAAGGGTGGTGGTTTATCATCAAACTTTTCAAGCTCATCGCAATTAATGGGTGTGCAAAAAACCGGCGACTTTTTAGAAAAAGGTACCTGGGTACTGGCTATAACCTTAATGGTTTTGTCTTTAGCAATTAACGTAGTAAGTAAAGGTGGTTCATCAAGAGACGATTCACAGTATAAAGAACAGTTGGATAAATCATTAAAAGCCCCGGTAGCGGCACCAAATGCCCCTGCAAGTGCACCATTAACATTACCTGCAGCGCCGGCAAAAAAATAAGTTTGCCTGTTAATACATACAAAAAGGCTTTGAAGATCATCTTCGAAGCCTTTTTTGCTTAAGCACACTGTCATGATGGCATTGATAGATTAATTTAAAATAAACTAAAAATTGTTAGGTTACGTAAATCTGACAATACAACAGTTTACATGCCAAATTTTATCCTTGGCATAATTGATGTAGAATAGCAACCAAGTATAAACTTATAAACAACCAAAAAATAATATAGTATGTCATTAAACATTAAGCCTATCGGAGACAGGGTAGTAGTTGAAGCTGCTCCGGCCGAAACCAAGACTGCTTCAGGTATTTATATCCCTGAAACCGCCCAGGAAAAACCACAGCACGGACAAGTTGTTGCAGTTGGCCCGGGCAGGTATGCTGATTCTACAGGTAACCTGATCCCTTTATCAGTAAAAACCGGCGATAAAGTACTTTACGGAAAATTTGCCGGACAAGAAGTAACAATTGAAGGTAAGGATTACCTGATAATGAGAGAATCTGATATTTATATCGTATTATAATAATTAGTGAATGAATGATTGAGTGAATGTTTGCTCTTATCTTAAATTCAATAAATCATTAAGTCAAAAATAAAAAAAGCATGTCAAAGCAAGTTAAATATAATGTTGAAGCAAGAGACGCCCTGAAAAGAGGCGTTGATACTTTAGCCAACGCGGTTAAAGTAACTTTAGGTCCAAAAGGCCGCCACGTAATTATCGATAAAAAATTCGGCTCACCTGTTATAACCAAAGACGGTGTTACCGTTGCAAAAGAAATAGAATTAAAAGACCCTATTGAAAACATGGGCGCTCAGATGTTGAAAGAAGTTGCATCAAAAACTGCTGATATAGCGGGTGATGGTACTACTACTGCAACAGTATTGGCACAAGCAATTGTTACTGCAGGTATTAAAAACGTAGCTGCCGGCGCAAATCCAATGGATCTGAAACGCGGTATTGATAAAGCGGTTAAAAAGGTTGTAGAAAACCTTAAAGCGCAAAAACAAGATGTTGGCGATGATTTCAGCAAGATCAAACAAGTAGCTTCAATTTCTGCTAACAATGACGATGTAATTGGCGAAATGATTGCCGATGCAATGCAAAAAGTTGGTACAGGCGGTGTTATTACTGTTGAAGAAGCAAAAGGTACTGAAACCGAAGTTAAAACTGTTGAAGGTATGCAGTTTGACCGTGGTTACCTGTCTGCTTACTTTGTAACCAATACTGACAAAATGGAAGCAGAGTTGGAAAACCCTTACATCTTGATCTACGACAAGAAAATTTCTTCAATGAAAGAATTATTGCCAATCCTTGAAAAACAAGTACAAACCGGCAAACCATTATTGATCATCGCTGAAGACCTTGATGGCGAAGCATTGTCAACTTTGGTTGTAAATAAGATCCGTGGCTCACTGAAAGTAGCTGCTGTTAAAGCTCCTGGCTTTGGCGACCGTCGTAAAGCTATCTTAGAAGACATCGCTATTTTAACAGGTGGTACTGTAATTTCTGAAGAAAGAGGTTATAAATTAGAAAATGCTGAGCTTTCGCACTTAGGTATTGCAGAAAAGATCACTATCGATAAAGACAACACTACCATTATTAACGGTGCGGGCGAAACTGATACTATACAAGGCCGTGTTAACGAGATCAAAACCCAGATGGAAGCAACTACATCTGACTACGATAAAGAAAAATTACAAGAGCGTTTAGCTAAATTATCAGGCGGTGTTGCTGTATTATATATTGGTGCAGCATCAGAGGTTGAAATGAAAGAAAAGAAAGATCGTGTTGACGATGCTTTACATGCAACCCGTGCGGCTGTTGAAGAAGGTATTGTTGCAGGTGGTGGCGTTGCCTTCATCCGCGCGGTAGCTGCTTTGGCCGACCTTAAAGGTGATAACGAAGACGAGAATACCGGTATCCAGATCATCCGTCGTGCTATCGAAGAGCCGTTACGTCAGATCTGCGAAAACGCAGGTATAGAAGGTTCTATCATCGTACAAAAAGTAAAAGAAGGCACAGCCGACTTTGGTTACAATGCACGTACCGACAAGTTTGAAAACCTAATTGGTGCTGGTGTTATTGACCCAACTAAAGTAAGCCGTGTAGCTTTAGAGAACGCAGCATCAATTGCAGCTATGTTGTTAACAACAGAATGCGTATTAGCTGACGATCCGGAAGAAGCAACTGCAGGCGGCCCGCAAATGGGTGGCGGCGGTATGGGTGGCATGATGTAAGCCAACCCGCTTCCAAAAATATATTTAAAAACCCTGCCCGTAATAGGCGGGTTTTTTTATTGGTATTTGATTTCTGCTATGTGTTATAATTTTGATAGTTCTCGCTGTTTTAACCATTTTAAAATTCGTTGTATTTTATTTAATACAAGGTTACTTTTTTGTAAACACCGCCTTTTGTCAGCGGCAGGTAAATGCACTGTCATTTGTTAATCAAATGATTGATTAAGTAATAAAAGGGGTACAATTAACTATAAATTTGTATACAATATCACAAAAGCACAAAAAGGCACAACAATTGAATACATCTCAACATGAAACATCTAACCGAAACAACAACCTACATCCGCACAACCATAGTTGAGTGGGTATTTTACAAAGGCCCGGAGCTGTTTGTATCTATATACGGAAGGTAAAAATTTTATAACTTTGCGCACAGATATGAAGCTGAGCGATACTAAACTACACGAACTTTACGATAGTGCCTATGCATGGGTTATTCTTCATGGCACAACCTTGATAATATCGATAATAGTCCTGCTGATAGGGCTAAGGATTATCAAATTTATAGGGTTTCGGCTAAGGGCCCGAATGAGCAAAAGAAAAGTTCATTCATCATTACAACCATTTTTCCTGAGTCTTTCTTTAACGGCCTTGTATGTGCTGCTTATTATTGGTGTGGCTGCTATTAATGACGTCAGCGTCAGTTCTTTCAGCGCGGTATTGGGTGGTTTTACAGTCGCGGTTGGTTTGGCGCTATCCGGCACCTTCCAGAATTTTGCCGGTGGGGTACTTATCTTATTACTTAAACCTTTTGAACTGGAAGATAGCATTGTGGCCCAGGGCCAGGATGGTAAGGTTATATCTATCCAAATCTTTTACACCGTTTTAATTACTGCCGATAATAAAACTGTAATTATCCCCAACGGTAAGCTGTTTAATGAGGTTATTGTTAATGTAACCCGCGAAGGCAGGCGCCGCCTTGATTTCGAGATTAAAATTGGCTACGCGGCTGATGTGCAGCAGGTAATAAAAATCATCGAAAATGCCATAAAATCCAACAAAGCTATATTAAAGGATACCAGCAATAGGGTAGGCATATCAGCGCTTGAAGTTGATGGTGTTAAATACCTGGTTAACGTATGGGTTAACCCCGGTGATATACTTAGTGCCAAGCTTGCATTACATGAAAAGATCCTGATAGACCTGCGCGCAGCAGAAATAAAGCTGCCGGGTATGTAAGTCAGATCTTCTGTTTAGCCTTGATCTCCAAATACCGATTAATAGTATTTACATTTAAATTTTGAGGCGTGCTCAGGATGGATTGTATGCCATGTTTCGTCAGTTCCTTTGCAATCAGTTTTTTATCATAAGCAAACTTCTCGGCAATGGTTTTGGTGTAGATACCTTCAACATCTGCGGCGTGTTCTTCACTTAGTTTTTTAAGCTCTGTATTTTCAAAAAACACCACCAACAATAAATGGAATTTAGCTATCCTTTTTAAATAGGGCAGTTGCCTGTTTAAAGCCGATACGCTTTCATAGTTGGTAAAAAATACCACAAGGCTGCGTTGTTTTATCACACCGCGAATAGTGGTGTACAATAACTCCAGGTTGATTTCAAGATAGCGTGTTTTTTCTTTGTGTAATACCTCCAATATTTTATTGAGCTGGGTTGGGCGCCTGTCGGCGGGGATAACAGCCCCTTTTTTCTCTGATATTGTGATCAGCCCGGCTTTATCTTCTTTTAGCAGGGCCACGTTTAACAACACCAGGCTGGCATTAATGGCGTAGTCAAGCAGGCTCAATCCCTCAAAAGGCATTTTCATCACCCGCGATTTATCGATCACACAATACACATGCTGCGATTTTTCTTCGGTATATGAGTTGGTCATTAAATTGCCCTGTCTCGCAGTGGCTTTCCAGTTTATGGCCCTGTAGTCATCTCCCGGGACATAATTTTTTACCTGGTCAAACTCCAAACTATGCCCAAGGCGCCGGATCTTTTTTATCCCAACCTCATTTAATCGGTTAGAGATTGCCATGAGCTCATATTTGCGCATCTGCAAAAATGAGGGATATACGGGTAATATTTCGGCCTGCGCGAAATTGTACCTGCGGCTTACCAGTCCCAACGGCGATTTTACATAAACCCTGATGTCGCCAAAATCATACTCGCCACGTTTTATTGGGCGCAAGACATAATTGATCAGTTTAGTTTGCCGCGGAGTTAAATTTGTTTTAAACCAGACATCCCGCTTTTGAAATTGAAAAGGGATTTCATCAATAATGCCCACGCTGACAGTAAACGGATACCTGTTTTCAACATAGATCCCTAAATCATTTTTATCGTTATTACTTAAACGCTCGGGCGCATGGCGCCTTGCAAATACACCGTTGGTTGTCCGGTATAAAAATACGACGTCTATAATAATTAAAACGGTAACCACCCAGAAAGCAAGTTCGGGCAATACACCCAGCCACGGAAAGAAGAACAGCAAGACAAAAAATACCACGCAACATGCCAGGGACGTAAAGAGCCTGCCGGTTAAAAATAAATTGGTATAAAATGTCTGTAGCTTCTTCACCTGTATTTATTAACGTGGCACTTCAATCTTCTGCACTATTTGCGTAACTACCTCGTCGGGTGTTACGCCTTCCATTTCTTTATCGGGTGTCAGCATAATGCGGTGCCTCAATACCGGCTGGGCAACTAAAATAATATCGTCGGGCGTAATAAAGTCGCGGCCCTTAATTGCCGCTATCGCTTTAGCCGCGTTAACTATAGCTAACGAGGCGCGCGGTGACCCGCCTAAATACAAAGACTTATTATTTCGCGTTTCATGAATTATTTTGGCCGTAAACTCCAGCAGTTTTGGTTCAACATGTAAGCCCTTAACCTGCTGCCTTAATGCTATAATATCCTGTATGGATAATACCGGGGTAATATGACTTAGCTGGTCCGCAGGGTTTTGTTGATGCTGTTGGGTGATGATGCTGATCTCTTCTTCGAGCGTTGGATATTTAATATCTATCTTGAATAAAAAACGGTCAAGCTGCGCTTCAGGCAGGCGATAGGTACCTTCCTGCTCCACGGGGTTTTGCGTGGCCAATACAATAAACGGCTCCTGCATTTTGTAGGTCTGCCCGTCAATGGTTACCTGGCGCTCCTCCATCACCTCAAACAGCGCCGACTGGGTTTTTGCAGGCGAGCGGTTTATTTCATCTATCAAAATAATATTACCGAAGATTGGCCCGCGCCTGAACTCAAACTCGCTGGTCTTGGGGCTAAAAACAGATGTTCCCAATACATCTGACGGCATCAGGTCGGGGGTAAACTGTATGCGCGAATATTTAGCATCTATCGCTTTTGCAACGAGCTTGGCGGTCAATGTTTTGGCAACGCCGGGTACGCCTTCTATTAGGATATGCCCGTCGGCCAGTATGCCTGCAATGATGAGTTCGATAACGTCATGCTGCCCTACAATAATCCGGGCCAGCGTAGCCTTTATCTGTTCGACAGCGGCGCTAAGTTTGCCCAGGTCTGTCCTTTGTTCAAATATTTCGTCTTCCATATCTTTATCAGGATTGAGAATAAAATTTTTCTATCAGTTGGTTCAGTACAATCAGTTCGTGGTCGTTTACTTTTGTTTGTTGGCTTATATAATTAATATGATTTACAAGTTCAGTAGCAAAAGGCTTACTTACCCCAGTTTTATTTGAGAGTGATTCAATAAAATCTATATCAAGTTTGTTGGTTTTTAAATAGTATTGAGTGCGCAGATAATCTAAAAAATACAAGATCTTTTTTTGCGCAAGGTCGTTGTTATCACGTTGCTCGTAGTACACCTGGCCTACAACAGTCACAAAATCAACAGTAGCATTTTTAAGCGGCTCAATAACAGGTATGATCCGTTGCCGCCGTTTCACCTGGAACAAAACAAAGATCAATAAACTGGCATAGGTTAAATAAAAAGCCCATTTTAATGAAGCGTTATCTAAAAAAACGCGTAAAGGGTTATCGGCACCGGCACGGCCGCGGGTGTAAAATTCATCCCATAGTACATTGTTGCTGCTTTTTAAATAAGATAAAGATGATTGTGCGTACTTTAATGATCCGGAGTTAGCCAGCGCATAGTTACTATACAGCAACGCATTGGCATTTAAATAAAGCGTTCCTTTTCCGATAGTGCATTTTAAAAAATTAACATGACCCAAATTATTTTTGCCCAGTACGGTCATTTTTGAGGTGTCAAAATCACTAAAATAATTATTGCTGAGATTTCTTTTAGGCTTTTTAACAAAAGCTGTGTCAAGCGATTTATTGACCAGCCTGGTACCGGCGCTTGTAAATTCAGAATTTGAAGAAATTTTATAATGCTGATTTAATAAACTGCCAAAACCGGAAGCGGCAATAAACACCTCATTCCCGTTCTTAATGAACTGTTCAAGCCTTTGGTAATCAAATTTATTGGGATTAATGTAATTGGCTATAAGTATATAAGTACAGCCTTTTAAATTTTCATCACCCAACACATTGTATACCGGTTCACGTACTGCGTTAATCTTTGCATTTGGAAAAATATCGTTTAAGCGATTATAAAGTATATAGGTGCTAAACGGAGTTTTTTCGGTATCGAATAAACGTTCAGACCAGTCTATAGCCTTTGGACGGTTATATAGCGCCGCCACATAAAATATCAGCAAGACAGTGGCTATTGAAAGATATATTTTTAGGTCTTTCATGCTAGTGTCTTATTGAAATTAATGAACAGTGTGTTAATTTCCTCGTACAGCGGTTTATCAATCACGAACCCACCATACCAAACATATTCAAATTGACGGGTAAGCAACGTAAAGTGTTGTTTTTGGCCGGTATTTGTCAATTCGTTAAGATAGGCTGTATTGGTTTTTTCAATTTGCCAATGGATCAGGTTTGCATCATTTAGCTGCTTAAGACATTGCAGGTAAAGAAACCTAACCGCCAAACTATAATTGCCCGCTAATACAGCTTTTTCAATCTGGTCATTAAAAGATATGTCATTTATATTTTCAACCAGTTCTGTCTGTAACAGGTCTGTTTTTTTTGTGCGCCGGTTAAATATATTGTCAATTCCGGCTAATTTTATAACAAGCCATATAGCCAGGCCTGCCAACAACGCAATCAAAAGATACTTAATAGGCAACCCTGGATTTATTTCTGTTTTTTTATTGCTCTTACTAAATAGGCTATCCAAATAATGCCATAGCCAATCCCAAAATCTTTCCCACCATGATGTAGGCTTATCGGTCTCATGGTAGTTAAATTCAGGTTGTTTCAGGTAAGCGTTTATTGCAGCGGTATCAAATTTACGAACCATCACTTTTGAGCTGTCAATCTGCATCACTGCGGACTGTTTAACTATCTTTTTTTGCACGGCAGCTCCTTTGCCATACATGACATGTGCAAAAGCGAACAGTAATACAAAAACAGCTGTTATTTTACGCATTATCAGTAATCCTCTGTAGTTGGCTCGTCGTTATTTTCAGGCTTTGTTCCAATTGCGGCAATGCGTTGCATTAAACCGTTATCATCAAGTTTTTCATTTAAATTAAAATAAAATAATGCTAATGATATAGCCGGAAAAACAAACAGAAATTGCAGGGCATGATAGGTTACCGTAGCAGCCATGCTTAAGGTATTTAAATGATTAGCATTAGTTAAGTACAATAAAACAACTACAGCTAAAATTACCGGAATTACAAGCAACGCCATACATGATATGGTTATGATAAATGTTACCAATAAAACTGACATCAGGTTCCACCAGTCGTTTTTAATAAGCTGAAACCCACGTCTGAACGCGTTTGACAAACTTTCATTTTCCATTACCATTATAGTGATGATCAGTAACGTTACAGGCAATAAATAGATCCCTGGGATAATGCACATGAAAGCGCCCAAACCGGTAAAAATGGTCAATACTATCGCGCTGCCAAAAATCTTAAGAAAGTAATATTTAACGTAATCCCAAACTTCCTGCACGGTTGGCGGCTGGTTATCTTTATCAAGGTAAAATTTTATGTATGATAAGGATGTTAACATGCCGAGCGTGAAATTAATATAGCTAAACAGCACGGTTATAAAATAGGTAACTGTATAGATCGATTCTTCCTGCTGCTGCAGTTCAAAAGTTTGTGTTTTACTTAAAATTGAAATAACAATACCTGCAACCCAAAATATGCCACAGATAGAAAAGTATGATTTAAGTAAAGGAAAGATATTTTGCTTCAGAAAAATTACGCTGTCGTCTATAATTTCTCCCTGTGTGCGGCTTTGAGCTAACTTAATTTTCTGGCTCATTATCTTTGATGCTTGATGATGAAATTTTATGATGCAGGTATAGCGGATAAAAGATCACATACCAGGTAATAAATAAAAATGAAACTAATAAAATGCCTGCACTAAGCCATACAGGCATTTCTGTGTGCCGGGTAACAAAGCTTTCAAATATCGCAGCCACTACTACTATTGGTAAAATGCCGACTATTATTTTCATACCATCGGCAGCACCTTTTTTTATGGATACTACCCGGCTAAAAGTTGTTGGGAACAGCATGCTTTTACCTAAAACTAACCCTGCCGATCCGGCAATAATTACAGTCGATATTTCAAGGGTGCCGTGGATCCAGATCACCAGCGTTGACTGCAACCCAAGCCCTTTGCTGATAAATAGATATTCAAATGCGCCCAGCATTAAACCATTACTTAATAATATGTATAATGTGCCGAGTGCGCAAAAAATACCCGACACAAAATTTAAGACGGTTACATACAAATTATTTTTTGCTATGGCATAAAGCATGGCGAAAGAGTCGCCGTTTTTGTAAACACCAAACGGATCACCTTTGGCTATGTTGGCGCTGGTCATATTTACATAGTCATCGCCCAGGATAAGTGACACAAAGGTTTTATCGTATTTGGCCGATAATAAGCCCATCAAAAAGAATGTGACGAAGAACAAGAAAGAATATAATAATTGTTTATGGTGTTTTTTAAACAATAATGGCAATTCAAATTTCCAGAAAAGAAATATCCGGTTAATATTTTCTTTTTTGTTTTTGTAAATATCCTGGTGAAAACCGGCAGCAAGCTTGTTTAAATAATCGGTGGTTTTAGATTTTGGATAAAAAGTCTTGGCGTATGCCAGATCATCTGTAATAATTATAAACCGTTCTGCAACATCATCCGGGGTAATGGCTGGCGTATGTTCGTAGATTTTCCATTTTTCGGCGTTTTGTTTAATAAATACAGCCTCATGCATTGGTTTAAGTAGATTTTTTTTGTTAAAATAGCAACAAATATTTGATCTTTAAAACAGAAATACGCTTATCACAAAATTATATTTTTTGGCAGATGCAAATCGTAAAAATAACTACGTCTCAAAACATTGACATTGAATATGCCGTAGCCAGCTTGAGCGATAGAATTGCTGCAAGATTAATTGACTACGCCATTTTTTTTTCGGTATATGCGTTTATTGCAGCCGCTTTGGTTGGCGTATATTCAGGCGAACTTAATTCTGGCGGGCCGGTAAGACCAACCAAATTTATAATAATGGTTGGCATTTGGCTGGGATTTTGTGTTTTGTATGATCTTTTAACCGAAGTATTTCTGAACGGACAAAGCTTAGGTAAGCGGTTTGTTAAGATCAGGGTAATAAGCCTTACCGGCACCCGGCCCGGTATTGGCCAGTATTTACTGCGTTGGTTTTTCAGGATAATAGATTTTGGACTTACCCTGGGAACAGCGGCTGTTGTAACCGTAACATTTTCTGACAAAAAACAGCGTATTGGCGATATGGTGGCCGGCACAACGGTTATTAAAACAGCGCCATTAAACAGGTTTAGCGATTTGATATTTCATAACCCTACAGAAGGGTATATGCCCAATTATAAAGAGGTTGTACAATTAACAGACCAGGATGTAACATTGATACATGATGTGATCAGAAACTTTAAGATGACCCGTAACAGTAATTTGGTTTACCGGTTGGCGTTACGGATAAAAAAATATTTAAACGTAAGCTACCCTGAAGAAATAAATGAATACCAGTTTTTAGAAATTATCCTCAACGATTATAATTCGCTAATTGCTAACAACGGTATTGATAATATATAAACTAAAAGTGGTTTATTATTTTAAACAAATAAGAAGCAGTTATCAATGCTCCGGTAAACAAATATAAATATCGAAGTAACAAAAGGGATTGCTTTTGGGCCGATACGGCTTTTGTAACCAATAAAACAATCGCAGTAAATAATATCGGGATAGCCGCCGGATAAATGTAAACACTCTGTTTCAAATTGCCTTGCAACAAAAAGATCAGGGATCGTTGAAATCCGCAGCCCGGGCAATCTAAACCCGTCAGTTTTTTAAATGGACAGGATATTAAGTTATTTTGCAGCCACTTGATAATGCTCAAATAGCTGCAAAATATAATATTAAGTGGCATTAATCAGCAGGATCAATATCAAATGGTTTTTCATAATCAGCAGCACCGAAACCTTCTCTGCCTTTCGGGTCAGGTCCGTAATTATTATCACCCGGCGTACCATCTGTGCAAGCCAAAATAAGATTATAAATAGGTACTATTATAAACCAGCCGCTTTTGTTAACATCATGCATTCGCCTCACACCCACGGCAATAGATGGGATCAGTACTGCTAAAGAGTAAATGTTATAAAGACCTATAAAGCCAATAGCCCTGCCTATAACCATCAGGATGATTGAAATAATGATGCTGAACAGCGCAAAATACCAATATTCGCTACGCCTGGCGCGGCCTGTAAACAGCGCGTAATTTTTTAGGACTGATAAATAATAATTCATGGTTTTTATGTTTAAAGGTTTATGATTATTAATGCAACATACTAATAAAAAGCGAAATTAAAAATTGTATTTTATACTTAATTATAGCGCCAAACCAGCTATAATAAGTAAATTTGGATCGATGCAACGTGAACAACTTTCTGTATTTGACATGTTTAAAATAGGCATTGGCCCGTCAAGCTCGCACACGCTTGGCCCATGGCGTGCCGCCCAGCAATTTGTAAGGGTTATTGAAGAACGCGCCTCGCTTGATCAGGTAACCGGGGTGAAAATATTACTTTATGGGTCGCTGGCTAAAACAGGCAGGGGACACGGTACTGATATAGCGGTGCTGCTTGGCTTAAGCGGCGATGACCCGGTAACCTTTGCTGTGGATGAAGTAGTGCCTAAAATAGATCATATCAAAACCGGTCATAAATTGGTTTTGGGCGGTAAGCAGGAAATATATTTTACGGCAGATGAAGATCTGTTGTTCCTGTTTAATGAAAGCTTGCCTTATCACCCCAACGCGGTAACTTTCCAGGCATTTTTAAATACAGGGAAAGCCATATCAGAAACCTATTATTCTATTGGTGGCGGGTTTGTGGTAAAAGAGGGTGAACAGAGCCAGCACAAGGCCGAGGTTGATCTGCCTTTCCCGATTGATACCGCAGGCGATTTATTGCATTGGTGCATCAAAACCGGGCTTAAGATATCAGAGGTAGTAACCGAGAATGAGCTGGCCTGGCGCAGCGAGCAGGAAACACGTACCGGGGTGTTAAATATATTTAATGCCATGGCTCAGTGTATGTATCGCGGCAGCCATACCCGTGGTAAGTTACCCGGTGGATTGAATGTAGAGCGCCGTGCCGCAAAACTTAATAAACGCTTAATCAGCCATAACACATATAACAATTTTGATGAGTGGGTTACCGCCATCCGCAAAACAGGCAGCAGCTTCCAAAACATATTAGATTGGGTGAGTTGCTTTGCATTAGCTGTTAACGAAGAAAACGCGTCATTTGGCCGTGTGGTTACCGCGCCTACAAACGGGGCTGCCGGTGTTATACCCGCGGTGCTGCAATACTATATTGTTTTTTGCGATGGTTATACTGATAAGCAGATCGTTCAGTTTTTATTAACCGCTTCAGAGATCGGTTGTATCTTTAAAAAGGGAGCAACCATATCTGCGGCTATGGGTGGTTGCCAGGCAGAAATAGGTGTGTCGTCAGCAATGGCGGCGGCGGCCCTCACAGAGTGTTTAGGCGGCTCACAGCGACAGGTAATGATGGCGGCAGAAATCGCTATGGAACATCACCTGGGCCTGACCTGCGACCCGATAGGCGGACTGGTACAGGTGCCATGTATTGAACGTAATACCATGGGGGCCATTAAAGCGATCACAGCCTCGCAACTGGCGTTACAAACCAACCCGGATAATGCCAAAGTGAGTTTAGATGCCGTAGTAAAAACCATGTGGGAAACCGCGCAGGATATGAACTCTAAATATAAAGAAACTGCGGATGGCGGCCTGGCTATTAATATCCCATTAAGCTTACCTGAGTGTTAACTCTGCTGTTTGTGTCTTCACAAACAGCCTGTTAATTGCCTGTGAAGACACAGGCAATGGCGGGAATAGGTCAACATGGCTTTGTCTATTTCTTAAACAACCGCACATCAAATACAAAAGGATCAATGCCCTTGATCTTCACTTTTTTAAATTCAGGGTGCCTGGGGTTTACTAAGTAGTTATGATCACCGGCGACGGTTGCAGAGGGCACTTGCAAAACCAAATGCTCGTTTTTCCGGATAAAATCATTACCGATAGCCTGCGTCTCTTTCACAAAAGGGTTGGTGCTCCAGTTTTGGGGCAGGTCGCTAACGTTAACTTTTATTAGGTCGTTTTCGGGCACGTTAATAGTTGCCAGGAAATAATTTATGGGGATGATACCGATAGGCACGTGGACCGCGATCTCAACCACGGCTAAAGCGCGCGATGCGGCCGTGTATAATACAGGGATACCCTTGCTGTTCCAGCGGCCCCCGGTCTTTTCGGCACCATATCCTGATATATCATTAATAAACGCCTGCCTGCTAAGCCGGTAAACAATCATGCCAGTATGCCGTGTTCAATGCGGCCCAACTCATCATAAATTGAGTTAATGCCAAATGAAGTATCTAACAGGTTTTTAGGCTTTACATTTCCTAATGGCAGGCTAACAGAATCCATCCAGGTATAAAAGTTATCGGCTACGCCAAAAACAGCAATACCTTTTTTATAAAGCAGCTCAATTTGTAAGATCCTTTCAGAATAAAGCGGATCAAAAGATTTGTTCTCTTTTTTATACCGTTGTATGGTACGCTCAGAAAGGTGCAGGTAAGACGACCAATCTTCAAAATCAAAATGAATGTGATCTGATAGCTTGGTAAAGTAAGGAAATGGCACACCTTCTCTAACCATATTGGTCAGATCGAAGCTGTCTTCCTCGGGGAATTTATATTTTTTTTCTGTACTCATAGCCTTTATCTTGACATCTGTCACCAAATTTACGACATGTGTCTCGGATAAACAAATTTTTTAGAAAATTAGTTTGCCTGCAATTTAGCTTTAACCAAGGGGTACCTTTATGATATCATCTCCATATTAAATAATACAGAGATATGGTGTTGAAGGATTTTTTGAACGTGTTTTATGTCGATTTCTTTACTCAGCTCTTGCTGTATAGAAGTTACAGCCTTGTCTTCAATACCGCAGGGAATAATATTTTTAAAATAAGACAGATCGTTATTAACATTAAAGGAAAGACCGTGCATAGTAACCCACCGGCTACAGCGCACGCCCATAGCGCTGATCTTACGGGCACGCCCGTTATCTGCGTCCAGCCACACGCCGGTATAGCCGGGGTAACGGCCCGCGGTTATGCCAAACTCGGCCAGGGTAAGTATAACGGCTTCCTCCAACATTCGTAAGTACAAGTGTATGTCGGTAAAAAAGTTATCGAGGTCAAGTATCGGGTATGCTACAATTTGGCCGGGGCCATGGTAGGTAATATCACCACCACGGTTTATATGGTAATATGTGGCATCTTTTTCTTCAAGGCCCTTTTCGTCCAGTAACAGATGTTCGGCTTTACCGCTGTTGCCCAAGGTATAAACATGTGGGTGCTGACAAAAAACAAGGTAATTAGGTGTTGTTATCTCATCGGCCGGGCTATCGCCCGCAACTGCCAGCTGACGATTACGGATCTCCATTTTTAAAGCCACCGTACTCTTAAACAGTTCTTCCTGTTTTGCCCATGCCTCTTTATAATCTATCAGGCCCCAATCCTGTACAATAACCTTATTATTCTTCATCTTATCCCTTTACGTAGCCGATCATGTAGTCTTCGTATTGCAAATATCCTACGGTATAGTCAATTTTGGTATCGCCCTTGGTTAAAATGGCATTAACCTGACCCTCGCCAGCATACGTAAACGGCTTTATCAAAATATCATCAATAAATGATACCTCTTTTTGTCCATGGCATTTATAAACAGCCTCTTTGGCACACCAACAGGTATATAGTTGCGATATTTTATGCTCATCCTGTATAAAAGACAATTCTTCCGGTAACAGAAACCTTGCAGCAATACGTTCAACTTTTTCTTTTACCTGTTCAATGTCAATACCTACAGGGCATTTTTTGCTGATCATTACCGCGGCATAATCAAACGAGTGGCTTAACGAGATATGGTAAGGAAGGGATACCAGGTAGGGTTTGCCATGTGCGTCAACCTGGCAATCAATGTATTCGTCGGTAAGCAGCATTTTGCGTAGCAGTACGCGGGTACCCAGCCAGTGCAAATGCCGTTTGCCATTACTTATTCTTTCAACAAAAGCCTTCTCCTCGTCATTTAGTTGCAGCTGATTATACAGGTCTTCTGCCTGCTCCTCAATTTTCCAGAGCGCAAATTCTGTGTCATCATCAACCCGTTGCCTGTAAGCTATAGCCATAAAAGTAAATTGCAAATAGTACGCAAACTTAGAGCAAATAATTCTAATTTTAGGCAAATTACCATTCTTGTTTTATGATACTGTCTGATAAGCGCATTCTTGAAGAAATTGATAAAGGCCACATAATAATTGAGCCTTTCAGACCTGAATGCTTAGGCACAAATTCATACGACGTGCACCTGGGTAAATACCTGGCCACTTATCGCGACAGGGCGTTGGACGCCAAGGCTCATAACGAGATAGATAATTTTGAGATCCCAAAAGATGGTTTTGTGCTTCAACCCAACACACTTTACCTGGGTGTTACGGTTGAATATACCGAAACGCACAAACACGTGCCTTTTTTAGAAGGAAAATCAAGCACGGGCAGGTTAGGTATTGACATCCATGCCACGGCCGGCAAAGGCGACGTAGGGTTTTGTAATACCTGGACGCTTGAAATATCATGCACGCAACCGGTTAAGATCTACGCCGGGATGCCTATAGGCCAGTTAATTTATTTTGTGGTTGAGGGTGATGTTGAAACCATGTACAACACCAAAGACGACGCCAAATACAATAACAAAACCACACGCCCGGTTGAAAGCATGATGTGGAAGAATACCTTCTAAAAGATTTACTGCCCGCTTGCTAAAATAAATTTACTCCAGAAATCAACAGATTTTGGTGCGCCACCCTGATCGCCGCCACCTTGGTTTCCGTGACCGCCACGGCCATATCCGCCGCCTCCGCCTGCACCACCACGGCCACCACCGCCTCCGCCGCCACCTCTGTGGCCGCCGCCTCTTCCGCCCATGCCCTGTGCTTCGTCACCGCTACCGTCTTCTTTTTTTGCAATGGGCTGCGGGCCGTTTATTTTGATGTTGAAGGCCCACTCGTTTTTCTTCATCTCGTCGGCATGGAATAACGATAACGGGATCACCTCTTCATAAACCAGCGCCCCTTGCGCATCATAATCAATAGCCACCCTGAAACCATAAGTATTTTGCAGGGTAAACACATCATTCTCTACATCCTTAAAGCCGTCAGCTTTAATTCTTTTCAATTTGGTCAGGCTTGCCTCGTACTTCTTTTCCTTATCGGTGTTTTCTTCAACCGGCTCCGGCTTATCCTGTTCTTGTACAGGGAATGTTACGCTGTATGATGGCTTTTTATGACCCTTCGTATCGATCCCCAAAGTAATACCCCATGATAATATATTGGCTTGCTGTTTCGGATCCTGCGTTTTTAAAACCAGGTACAGGTTGTCTTTATCATTTGCCAAAGTATAATTAAGCTGGGTTTGGCTGTTATAATAGCTCAGGCTATCGCCCCATTCGGTTGCATTACCATCGATGGTTACCTTCGCCGGAGCCGGTTTTAAATTAAGGGTTTGGGCATTGCTTACATTTATCAGCAATAATTGCATAGCCACAACAGCTATAACATAGGGGGATTGTTTTTTCATGACCAAGGCAGAATAGATATTTAGAACAAAACTTAAACAACATTTTAAGGTATTTATTATTGTTTTTAAGTAATTTTGTATCAACACATGTCAACTACAGAAACACAAGAACAAACCTTTACGCTTGAGGAGTTACTGGCGGGATTTAAAGAGTTGCATCGTCTTATTTTATGGAACGATGATCATAACACCTTCGACCATGTTATTAACTGCATGATCAAATACCTTGACTATACCGAGAGCCAGGCCGAACGCATAGCCTGGAAAGTACATAACGAAGGCAAATGTGCCATATTGGAGGGTTCATTTACAGAAGTAGAGGTATACCGCAAAATTTTACAACAAGAAGGATTAACGGTGAGTGTGGATTAGGTTGGAGATTAGAGGTTAGTTAATTAGAGATTAGGCTTAATAGCTATATAAATGAAGAAAGCCCTTGCAAATTTTGCAAGGGCTTTTATGTTGATAGGACAGGGCCAATCTTTAATCTTCAATCACTAATCTTT
Organism: Mucilaginibacter sp.; assembly: GCA_028287975.1. GTDB lineage: Bacteria > Bacteroidota > Bacteroidia > Sphingobacteriales > Sphingobacteriaceae > Mucilaginibacter. The sequence continues at coordinate 17,668 of JAQBOP010000059.1, forward strand.
AAAAAGACTAATCACTAAACAAAGTAATTCCACCCGTGTGTGTCCGGGCCGGTTCCGTAGCGGATGGCGTCTAAGGTTTGTAATATTTTTCTTGAGAAATCTCTTTGCGCCGGATCGATCAGTGTGTATTCTTCGCCGTTGTGGCTGATAGAACCAACCGGGGCTATGGTAGCGGCGGTACCTGCGCCGAAAGCGTCGGTAAGCTTGCCGTTTTTTGCACCTTCAATAATTTCGGCTACTGATACATTACGCTCTTCAACCGGGAACCCCTGGTCTTTAGCCAATGTAATAACCGTATCGCGGGTTACGCCGTCAAGTATTGTGTCCTGGGTTAATGGTGTAATCAGTTTGCCGTCTAACACAAACATCGCGTTAGCAGCGCCCATTTCCTCAATATATTTATGCTCTTTGGCATCTGTCCAGATCAGCTGGTCAAAACCTTCTTCAGTAGCTTTTTTTGCCGGGAACATTGAACCGCCATAGTTACCTGATGATTTGGCAAAGCCCATACCACCGGCAGCCGAACGTGTATAATGTGTTTCGATCTTTACCCTTAAAGCCTTAGAAAAATATGGGCCAACCGGGCAGGTCAACACCATGTATTTATAAGTTTTTGATGGCGCTACACCCAGATATTGATCAGTTGCGAACATGAAGGGCCTGATGTACAAAGAGTGCCCCTGTTCGGTCGGGATCCAATCGCGGTCAATATCTACTATAGCGGCAAGGCTTTGTAAAAATACATCCTCGGGCATGGCAGGCATGCACAGGCGCTCGGCCGATTTGTTAAAACGTAGTGCGTTCTTGTCGGGCCGAAATATGGTTACTTTACCATCGCCATGTTTATATGCTTTTATCCCTTCAAAAAATGATTGGCCGTAGTGTAAAGCAGATATACCCGGGCTGACCGTAATTTCTCCGTAAGGAACAATTTCAAAGTTTTTCCATTCGCCGTCGCTGTAATCAGCAACCAGCATATGGTCAGAAAAAGTGCGTCCAAAAACCAGGTTGCTAAAATCCGTTTCTGCTAAACGCGATTTGCTTGTTTTGGTGATTTTGATGTCCAGCGTATCAGTCATTGTCTTGCGTATTATATAATTCAGGGAGTGCAATTTACCTAATTTACAGCATGTTTAACAACCGAAAACTAAAATTATTATGCATGCAGAATATTATTTTGCATAAACATGACATTAAATTATCAAACTAAGAAATGGATTTATATGCCAAATTTAAATTTTGATAATAAGTGCTGCCGACAGGAAGTATAGCACCATTTACCAATAATTGGTGCCTTTCAATTTTGTCAATTTTAGCTATCGCTGCTATAAATGAACGATGTACGCGGATAAATTTATCTGCCGGGAGGATTTGCTCTACTTCGGTGATCGTCATGCGCGACAGGATGGTTTTATCAGCCAAAACAAAGTTTACATAATTGCCCGTAGCTTCCAGGTAACAAATGTCGCCAAAATTTACCTTTACCTGCTCATAGCCCGTTTTTAAGAATAGGTAATCTTTCTTGTCAGTATTGTTATGTCTAAGCGTATGGATCTCGTTTGCTTTGTTGCAGGCCTTTAAAAAACGCGCAAACGAAAACGGCTTTAACAGGTAGTCTACCGCGTCTAGCTCAAAGCTTTCAACAGCATGTTCAGAATAGGCCGTTGTAAATATTACCAGCGGTTTTTTGCCAAGGCTGTTTAACATTTCTATACCGGTAATATCTGGCATTTTAATATCAAGAAACAGCAGATCGGCCGGCTGTTGTTGAAGATGTATAATAGCCTGGAAAGCGTTGGTGAAACAGGCCTGCAGATCAAGGTAAGGCACCTTTCCGGCATGCGACCGCACAACTTCCAGCGCAAGGGGCTCGTCATCAACAGCTATCGCGGTAAGCATTTTAGTTTGGTTTTAAAGCGTTTGCCTTTTTTCGGATCTCATCATTATAAGCGCTGCGCGGAAATTTTTTAACAAATTCATTGGCTAAAACATTAGCAAGGATCGCATTTTTAATACCGGCGGCGGTGGTAAAATATTGATAGCCTAACTGCTCGGCAACCGCAGAAGGTAAAAGTTTGCACGCGCTTGTCCACCGCATATAAGGCGAACCATATTTATCAGAAAGCGCAACGGCTTCTTTAGCGGTAACGCCATAATAAGCAATGGATTGATCCGGCTTGATGTTTCCTGTTTTTATTTGGCCGCCAACAGTATGTTCTATGCACCCCATGTAATTATTAGCGAATAAGTAATATTGCGGGCCCGCCGGCAATACATCCGGCTTACTACTTACCTTACTAAACACATCAAACAGTAATTTATTTATTGTTACCATGTTTTGGCTGCCTTGCTCGGTTAGTTCGTAAAGATTATTATAAGCCGCGTACTTTGTTTCGGCTGCAATTATTTTTTTGTCTTTTAACCCAATGCCTGAACTGTTTATCAGGGCGATCTTTTTATCACGTGTAGCGAAATAAGGTTTTACTACCTTTTGATTCAATGCATCTATACTCATGTTTATATACGTATCGTAATTCTGTAAAAAGAACGGGTATTCGTCTATATTAACAGTTTGCAGTAAATTATTTTCGGCTAAAGCATTCCCGCCTGTCGGCTTAAATTGTTTATCGATTTCATTTAGCTCGACAACCAGATTTTTATTTTGATTGAGTAACAATAAATAAAAGGTTTGCTGAAATATCAGGTTGCCAAATTTTTGAGTTTTTATGGGCAGTGTAACAGCGAACGAACCATCCTTAGCTATAGGTATTATTACAGAGTTAGCTTCGTTATAAACATAAACTGAAGGAATGTTAATTTTTAATTCCTTCTGCCCGGAATAATGAGTGATCTTACCGCTAAGCTTAAATTGCGCCCAAAGATTGTTAACGCAGCAAAATAAAAAGAGCAGGACATAATATTTCTTCATGAATGAGATTTTGAAAACTTAGGATAATTATTCAATGATAGCAATTTCTGCTGTCAGGTTGATCACCAGATGAACAAAAAACTCTTTCACGCTTTCATGGATCACCAGTTCATGGTTATCAGCGTATAACAAGTTTAATCTTTGCGATACATTTTCCAACCCGATGCCATGGCTATCGCGTTCAGGGTCGCTCTCCCTTTTAGCATGTATGCTGTTGCTGATATCGAAGTACAGGCGGTTATCTTCTGTATGCAGGCTGATCTTGATATACGATGGTTCTTGCAAACTGATACCGTGTTTAAAAGCATTTTCAACAAAGGGTATCAACAGCATAGGGGCAATGAGCAGGTAACTATGCTGATCTTCGATGTTTACATCGATCACAATATCAGGCGATGTTTGTACGCGCAGCTTTTGCAGGTCGACATAATTATTAAGATAATCTATCTCGCGGCTAAGCGCTATTTTATCCTGCATATTTTCCTGTAGCATAAAGCGCATCATATCGCCCAGTTTTTGGATGCCTTCACCTGTTCGATCTGCATTTTCCTGCAAGGCGGTGCCGTATAGCGTATTTAACGCGTTAAACAAAAAGTGCGGATTGATCTGTGAGCGCAGAAAACCAAGATTGGCGGATGAGTGGCCCAACGCATTTTTTAAATCTAAAGCTGTACTATTTGATAATCTGTAATTATAAATAAGCCAGGTAACAGGAGTGACTATTATCAGCAACAAACCGATAAAACAAAGCGCTAACAATAAAAACATACCCATCTGAAAAGGACGATAAGTACCCAGGTAACGTAGAAGAATGTAGTAAGCAATAAACAGCACTAATAAAACTAATATTGCTCTTATTGCAATGCTTAACTGATAATTCAAAAATTCTTTATTTTTTTGCTTAATGCGAGGAATGGTCCGACCATATAAATACCCATATATCGGTATGAATGGCAATACAACAACTCCCCAAAAAATTCGGTAACTCATTGCAAGGTCGGGTATAGTTAAAAACAAAAGAACGATCAGCCATATTGCAAAGGCTACGGTGCAGTCAACAATTGCCCGATACGATGCCGGCTTAATACCAAGTTTTTGTGGGTCCATAGTGCATAATTTTAAATATGATGCAAGATAGGCCTACACTATACATTGATAAAGTAAATGGGACGAAACCAATTAAAACAGGGATGAAACCAAAAAAGTAAATATGCCAAGGACAAAGTGCCTATCCCAATATGGCTAACAATTCATTCAACTCATCAACTTTCTCTGCCGAGCCTAAATGCTCATATGAGCTGATGAGGTTACGCAGCACGCGCTTAATGATATCGGTGTTTGAGCAGGGCTCGTAGAACTGCTTATCAAAGCTCAGGTTAAGCTGCTTTAAAAACATATCCACATCGCGGCGGCCAAAAATGAAACCCTTGTTAAAAGCATTAATGTAAAATAGTATGCCGCTTTCAAATTCGCTTTCCTTACTCTCGTCAAGATAGGCTAATATAAAATGCTGCGGCAGGTTTACACCATGCACCGGGATGTCCAGCTTTTGCGCGATCACAGAATAAATAATAGCCAGTAGGATTTGGTTGCCTTTTTTGGTTTCCATCACCTGGCTCAGGTAACTATTCTGCGGGTCCTGGTGATTGGTGGTATTGCCGCTAAAACCATACATATGGTAAAAAACATGATTGATAAGCTTTACCTGTTCAACCGGGCTGGCCTCATTTATCATCTGGATCCAGATGTCGCGTTTTATGGCTTCTATCTGATTGATTATTTTTTGTTCGTCAAGGTCAGGATACTGGTAACGGTTAATGATCAGGATGCCTTGCAGTATGTCAAACGCGCCGCCCTGGTGCCATAGCTTCAGGTCGTTTTTTACAATGCCAAACTGGATCTCATGCACCAGGTTAGCTATGCGCTCCTGTTGGATAGCGTCAAAAGCCTGTTCAAAAGCCGACTCAAGGTGCTCGATAGCCTCGGTGCCGTACGACAATAATTTTTCGTGAACGTGGCTGTATATTTCCGGATCGGGATCGTCCAGCAGGCGGATCAACGAGTTAACTTCGGTCAGATTTATCATTATGTACTGCTAAAATACAAAGGTTTATATAATTTTACAACCATGTTTAATATAAGGTTCGCCAAAGATTACCTTTTGTACCGGCTAAAAGCCAGGAACAGGCACGGCTTACATTCGCCCTTTGTATATCGGCTGGTTGATAAAGTTATTTACGATTTTGACGCCCAAAAAGTGTACCACGAGGTTGAAAGCATCCGCGATGGTTTGTTAAATGACGATAGGATGATCACCATAACCGACCTCGGGGCCGGTTCGCACGTTAATAATAATAAGCAAAAAAGAATAGGCGATATCGCTAAAAACGCCCTGAAACCACCCAAACTGGCGCAATTACTTTATCGCCTGGTGGCCGATCTGCAACCTAAAAACATTATTGAACTGGGTACCTGTTTGGGTACTACATCCATCTACCTGCAAAAAGCTGCACCGGCAGCAAAAGTTTACACATTGGAAGGCTGCCCCGAAACAGCCAGGATCGCCAAAGAAAGTTTTAAAAAAGCAGGGCTTAATAATATTGGACTGATAACCGGGAACTTTGACAACACGCTACACGATGTAATTGACGGATTAGATAAGCTGGATTTTGTATTTGTAGATGGCAATCATCAAAAGGATGCTACCCTTAAATACTTTGAATGGTGCCTGCCAAAAGTTCATGAAGATACGCTATTGATATTTGATGATATTTACTGGAGCGAAGGCATGAAAGAAGCCTGGGCCGAGATCAAGGCGCACCCACAGGTAACTGTTACCGTCGACCTGTTCTGGATAGGATTGATGTACTTTAGAAAAGGGCAGGTGAAGGAAGATTTTATGATCCGGGTATAGGTGATGTGCGGATGTGCAGATATGTGGATGTGCAGATATGCAGATGAGGAATTAAAGTAGTGTGTCATCTCGACCAACGGGAGAGATCTATACAAGA
>JAQBOP010000069.1 GCA_028287975.1 Mucilaginibacter sp.
GTGGTGGTTATGGTGATTCGCGTATAGCAATACGTGGTTTTAACAGTAATAACCTGGCATTGTTAATTAATGGCTTACCAGTTCAGGATCCTGAAGCAGGTAAAATATTTTGGAATGATTGGGCTGGTTTGGCAGATGTTACTACCTCAATGCAAGTACAACGTGGCTTAAGTGCTTCACGTGTGGCAGTGCCATCATTGGGTGGTACCATAAATATTACTACAAAAAGCCTTGAAAGCCAGGAAGGTGGTACTGTATCACAATCTATTGGTAGCTATGGTGCTTCAAAAACCAGCTTTTCTTATGCTACGGGTTTAACGCCAAGCGGCTGGGCAGCATCCTTCTTGTTGTCAAAAAGCACAGGAGATGGTAATGCAGAAGGTTTATACTATACAGGCTATAGCTATTTTGCTAATATTTCAAAGATTTTAAGCAAAAACCAAACATTATCAATAAACTTTATGGGTGCTTCGCAAAGCCATGGTCAGCGTTACACTTATCAAACTATCAACACTTATCGTGCTGCTCCACAGGGTGAAAACAGATTTAACTCAGACTGGGGTATTTTATACGGCAAAACTTACAGCGCAGAAATTAACCGCTACAACAAGCCATTATTATCTATCAGTCATGATTGGAAAATTAATGAAACTACATCATTATCAACCATATTATACGATTCGTACGGCACCGGTGCGGCAGTTTATTTAACCGGCGCTCAGGCAGGTCTTACACCGGGTGGTACTGCTCCAAGAATCGGTGATTTCTATTCGCCTATTGATTTTGATGCTATTGTTGCTACCAACAAAGCACGCACTGATGGAAGTACAGCAACTTACATCAACCAGGCTCAAAATAATCATCAACAATACGGTTTGATTAGTACTTTCAAAAAAACCGTAAATGACATTAATTTCCTGGCCGGTGTTGATTTAAGAGGCTATCACAGACAAAACTATTACGTATTGAATAACCTGTTAGGCGGTTCATATTGGGTAGATAATACAGATTTAAATAACCCTGGCAGGCATACTGTTGTAGGTGATAAAATCAATCAGGATTATAACGTAGATATTTTCTCTGAAGGAGTTTTTGCACAGGCTGAATATGTAAAGGGCGCATGGTCGGGATTTGTGACTGTTGGTGGTAATAATACAAGCAACAGAAAGACGGACTATTTTGATTATCTGACATCAAATCCTAAACGCCAATCGGCTTGGGTTAACTTTATTGGTTTCCAGGTAAAGGGCGGTGCCAACTATAATATCGATGCCCACAATAATATTTTTGCCAACGTAGGTGTTGTAGAAAAACCACCACTTGTTGGAACTATTTTCCCGAACAACAAAACTACTGATGTTAACGACACTAAAACACTTGAAAAGTTATTTAGCTATGAATTAGGCTATGGTTATAAAGATGCCATGTTCAATGTAAACATCAATCTATACCGTTCACAATATAATGACAGGTCAAAAGTTCTTGCAGGGATTGCCAATCAAGATGGTTCAATTCCTTACGGAAATGTAAATGGCATTAACGAATTGCACCAGGGCATTGAGGTTGACGGTAAATTTCGTCCTGTAAAAGAAGTGACTTTGAGCGGCATGCTTTCTATAGGAGATTACCACTACACTTCTAATTCTGGGTCAGGTTTAATTAGCAGTGATAAACCAAACACAACTCCAACTATTATTAAATCATTAATATTAAAAGGACTGCCAATAGGTGATTTTGGTAGTTCAGCTTCTTCAAATGCGCAAACCACTGCTGCGCTTGGTCTGGATATTGATGTATTACCTAAAGTAAGAATAGGTGCCAACGCTAATTATTATACCCGTTTCTTCGCTTCTTATGACCCGTCAAAGTTGATTCCTACTGCAGCAACTCAGACTACTCCTGCGTTTGATCCTACCATTTATAAGCCGGTACAATTACCTAATTATGAAACAATTGATTTAAATATTGTTTACAGGTTTAAATTTGCTGGCCTTGACGCTTCGTTTATTGGAAACGTGTATAACTTGTTAAATGCTACCTATCTTGGAGAAGGATATGAAGGAAGTCCATCAAATGGCACTAACGTATCAAGATTAAATACACTTGGTGTAAATTACGGAATAGGCAGATTGTATATGACGACACTTAAAATCAATTTTTAATAATTGTAAAAAATATTAACATGAAGAAAATTTATTATTTTATTGCATTAATAGCTATAACAGCTTTTAGTGCTTGTAGCCCGTTAGATAAAACTTATAAAGATCTGGGAAGTCTTCCGGCACCTGCAACTGTTTATCCGGTTACATCGACAACAATTACACTTTCGGCAGCCGACTATGCCTTGTTGCCAAAAAGCAACACAGCTACAAAAACATTGAGTTTTAAAACGCTGGATTCCGCAAAGGCTGGCATACCATTTATATTGGCAGCTAAATATCCTAATTCTGGTAACAAATCATCAGCGTTGGTAACTTATGGTATCACTAATCCAACGTTTAAGCCGGCAGACAGTACTTATTCACACGTATATTATGCTGTAATAAACCCGGATGATTATGTGGCGGCGCAGGGGACCACCAATACTACTTTTAAAGACTATTCAGATGCACAAGTATTGTTGTTTCTGAAATTTAAATATCCTACACCTGTTGATAACCAACTTGCAGTTTTAAACTATACTTATTATGCATCTGGCATTACCCCGTCATCTGGTGTAAACACTACCGATTCATTTATATATCTTAATGGCGCATGGATGAAGATCTATACTGTATCTAATGCCCAATATGCTTCAGCAGGTCATGGTAATTATAATCAATTCGTTACAGCAGATGCACCTGCAACCATAGTAGGTTATATAAATACTTTCCTTAAAACAGATCCGACAGTTGCAGCTACAGCTAAAGTTAGTGATGTTAAATATGTAAGCTATAACTATTATATCAGTAGCGGTACAAGCAAAGGTACTTATCAGCGTGTTCAGGTTGTAACGTTTGATGGAACTAACTGGGTAACCGCACCTATAGGTTCAACTGCGCTTACTTTCTTGAAAACAAATGGCACCTGGGTTGCGGATAATACCGTTAACTACGCATTGGTTAAAGACGACTATACTTTCATTTCTAAGATACCGGGAGTAGCTAGCGATGCTGCTATGACTAATCTTGGTTCGTTTGGTGACTTTAACATTCAAGGTGGTGCTACCAGTTGGACTGATGATCAGATCAATAAGGGCATAATTGCTTTCTTGAAGTCTAAATTTACAACCGCGGTTGCTAATCAAAAATTTGTAATTTCTTACCTTGCCTATAATGGTGCAAACGTAACAGTTACTAAGACATTTTTATCTGACGGAACTACATTTGCTCTTGTCAAATAGGCAGTACGCATATAGAACAAAGAAAGCCGCTTCAATTGAAGCGGCTTTCTTTGTTCTATATGCTAAATGTTTGTAAAATATTACCAGTGATAAAAGTCGATCAATGCGCCGAAATAGCTATTGTTCCAGCCTTCAACCATGTCATCGTAGTCAGTGTCAGGGATATTGGTATGCTTTAATTCGGCAGATGTGCCCGCCTTATCAGGATGCAGTTTAATGGTAACTATTGACTCTTCAGATTGCCCGTCAAAATACCATTGTTGTACTATTTTCTTTCCGGGTTCAAACTCAATATTCTTGCCCACAATACTTCCGTCCCACATAGAAAACTCTGAACCAGGTTCGGTTGACATTTCTGCCGAATCACCCGTCCATAATTCGATTGTAAGCGGGTTGGTTAATGCTAAATAAACTTCGTCGGGCGTAGCCGGTATGATATAATATTTCTTAAAATCTTTCACCTGCGCAATTTAGCTATTTACAGGGCCAATTGGTAATACAGTTTTTCCATAAACCTCATTAAGTACTTGAGCAATGCCGGTGTAAATGGCAGACGCACCACAAATGATACCCTCATACCCGGCTAAATGACTGATACTTTTATTTTCTGTAGCATCGCCGATGGCCAATAACGCGAACAATATAGTAAGTGAGCCAAAAACAAATTGAAGCGCACGGTTCAACTTTAGAGTACCAAAGAATAATAAGAAAGTAAATACTCCCCATATTGAAAGATAACAAACCATAGCATTGCCCGCAGGAGCGGCTACCCATCCCAGCTTAGGCATAACAATTAGTCCCACCAGCGATAGCCAGAAGAACCCATATGATGTAAATGCGGTTAGTCCAAAAGTGTTATTCTTTTTAGCTTCAATTATTCCGGCAATTACTTGTGCCAGGCCACCATAAAAAATGCCCATTGCCAATATCATGGAGTTCATTTCAAAAACGCCTGAATTATGAATGTTTAATAAAACGGTAGTCATACCAAAGGCGCATAGCCCTAACGGCGCGGGATTGGCAATGCCGTCCTTTACTGGAGCAATTGTTGTCATAAAGTGTTAGTTTTTTAAATTGGTTTATGTATGCAATTTAAATGATTTATAATCATTTACAAATATTAAAACTGATTTATAACTTTAGCGTTAACCCTTCAGTATGCAAAAATTAGTATTGATCAGACATGGCGAAAGCATTTGGAACCATGAAAACCGTTTTACAGGATGGACAGACGTCGATCTGTCGCCCGAAGGATATGAGCAGGCAAAACGTGCCGGACAACTATTAAAAAAGCACGGTTATAATTTTGACGCCGGGTTTGCATCGGTACTTAAAAGATCTATCAAGACATTGCACATTGTATTAGAGGAGCTTGATCATTTGTGGATCCCGGTCAAAAAATCCTGGCGTTTAAATGAGCGCTTTTATGGCGCTTTACAAGGATTAAACAAAGACGAAACTATAGCCGAATACGGGGCGGAGCAAGTAGAGAAATGGCGCCGGGACCCAAATGAAGATCCGCCGCCAATTACCAGGGAAGATGAGCGCTATCCGGGCCACGACATCAGGTACAAAGATCTTACAGAGCGTGAGCTGCCTTTAACTGAGAACCTAAAGGAAACAATGGAAAGGGTGCTGCCTTTTTGGAATGAGATCATCGTACCCAGGATCCGGAAAAACGACCAGGTAATTATTTGCGCTCATGGCAATAGCTTGCGGGCGCTGATCAAGTATATGGATAACCTTACAGATGAAGATGTAACTAAATTAGAGATCCCTACTGCAGCGCCGTTGGTTTATGAGTTGGATGAGGGATTGAACAGGATAAGACATTATTATCTTTCGTAACTTATTTGATAGAGTATGGTATAAGGTTGTATATCTGCTTTTGGCAAACTACTTTCGCTTTATTATATATCTGTAATGAAACGACTGATCGGAATTTTATTTATATGCTTTGTATTTGCCGGTTCCGCATTTGCCCAAAGCGCCGATGAAAAAGCAATAGCAAGCCAAATTGAAACGTTGCGCAAAGCTATGATAGCAGGGGATAGGGCAAGTCTTAATGATGTTACTTCAGACCAGTTAAGCTACGGCCATTCATTTGATTTTGTTCAAAACAAAGCGCAATTTATTGACGGACTGGTAACAGGTAAATTTGCATTTACAAAGATCGATATCAAGGACCAGAAAATATGTGTCGACGGTAATACTGCAATTGTAAGGCACAAACTCTTTGCCGATACCAATGATAAAGGCAAAATAAATACAGTCGTGATTGGGGTTTTAGAAGTATGGAAAAAAATTAATGGCAAGTGGCTGCTTTATGCAAGACAAGGTTATAAATTACCTAATCAGCCTAAGTAACAAGTGGCTATGTTTGTTTCACGAAAGTGTGAAACAAATGAAACAAGTGAAACAAGATTTTGAATCAAATATCTGATAATCAGTTTTTTGTTAAAAACCCGTGAAACAAAATGAAACAAAGTATAAGTCAGTAATTTTATAGCTAAAATGGTTATAAAAAGCTGTATATAAGTCGCTTGTGTTTTTGTTGGTTTTTAGTCGAGGGTTTTAGTGATTTCACTTTAAAACTCATGACTAAAAATTATAATACGGTAACTATTCATCCCCCTTATAAAGTTCACCCGCCTTTTCGGCCGACAACTTGATACCTTTTATCATGGCCGAACTGAAACCGTTATGTTCCATTTCATTTAAACCGGCTATGGTACAACCCTTTGGTGATGTAACTTTATCTATTTCCTGTTCGGGGTGTGATGATAATTGTAACAGCAAGTTAGCCGCTCCTTTGGCAGTTTGCGCGGCCATTTTTAGTGCATCGTGTGCGTGGAAACCGATTTCTGTACCACCTTGCGATGCCGCACGCACCGAGCGTAAAAAGAAAGCTATACCGCAAGCGCAAAGCGCGGTAGCCGCGGTCATTAATTCTTCATTGATCTGAATAGTAACGCCAACGGTGTCAAACAAGGATTTTACGGTGTTCACGTTTTTTAGTGTGCCATTATCTGTAGCAATACAGGTCATAGAATCGCCAATTGCTATGGCTGTATTAGGCATGGCGCGTATAACCTGTACATTTAGCTCAAGCTGCTGGCGGATATCATTACAACTAACTCCGGATATTACAGACACCAGGAATTGTTTTTCTGATTTTATAGCAGGTTTTATTTCGTCCAGTAACTTATTGAGTTGTTGGGGCAATACCGCCAGGATAACTATATCGGCCTTTTTTGCAGCTTTTGCATTATTGTTTGTAGTTTGATAGCCAATGGTGGCATATTCGGCCAGCGCATCAAGATTACGGCGTGTCAGCGTAATTTGCTGCGGTTTGCAAATGCCTGACTTTACCAGGCCCTTAGCTAATGATAAACCAATATTTCCGCTGCCTAAAATGGCGATATGTTGTTGCGTGTTCATGCTGTTTTGCTTAATCGTGTTCCAAATGGCTTACTTTTTTTTAGTTCGCCCAGATCATCAGAGTGGCCTATTACTACTGCTCTAACACCACAAGCTATTGCTGTAAAAGCATTCTCGAGTTTAGGCAGCATGCCACTATGAATTATTTGCTTTATTTTTAATTCTTCGTATTTAACCGGATCAATATCCCTGATTATCGAATCATCGTCGTTTACATCCATTAATACACCTTTCTTTTCAAAACAGTATATCAATGTGGTTTCAAACAGATCAGACAAGGCTACCGCGAGGGCAGAAGCAATGGTATCGGCATTGGTATTTAATAATTGTCCGTCGCCATCATGTGTAAGAGCGCAAAAAACAGGTGTAAAGCCAGCCTCAAGTAATTTACCGATCCCCTTGCTATCTATTGATTTCTCATCAATATCGCCTACAAAACCATAATCGATAGTTTTTACAGGCCTTTTTTTTGTTCGGATAAAATTTCCGTCGGCGCCTGTCAGTCCCATAGCATTATTGCCGAAACGTTGTAATTGCGCCACAATATTTTTATTGATCAACCCGCCATAAACCATGGTCACTACGCGTAGTGTTTCAATATCGGTTATCCGGCGGCCATCAACCAGTTTTGCCTCAATGCCAAGTGTTTCTGATAATTGTGTAGCTACCTTGCCACCACCGTGTACCAGTATCTTATATCCATCAAGAGCTGTGAAATCTTTCAGAAAATGATGCAGATTTTCTGAATTATCTATAACATTCCCACCAATTTTGATAATATGTAACGATTTCATGCTCACTATGTGATGATTAGTTGCAAAATTAATTAATTATTGGCCAAAAAACTTTGCTTTTGATAAGAAACTACTCTAAAAACTATATAACTGATAATAAAGTTACATAACTTATAAAATAGTTGTATAACTGAAAAATAAGTTATAAGTTTGATCATGGAAGAATTAACAAAAACAGAAGAGCGGGTGATGCAGGTTTTGTGGAAACTGAAACAATGTTTTGTAAAAGATATTATTGACGCTTTGCCGGACGATCCTAAGCCGCATTACAATACAATATCATCAGTGGTTCGTTTGTTGGAAAAAAAGGGCTATGTAGGATATAAAGCCTACGGAAAAACCTATGAGTATTTTCCGCTCATCTCTAAGACAGAGTACCGTAAAATATTTTTTAAGAAGATGGTATCCGGCTATTTTGATAATTCGGTTGAGAGCCTGCTGTCATTTATGGTAAAAGAAGAGCAGTTAAGCGAAGCTGATATCAACAAGATCAAAGACATCATCAATAAAAATAAATAACATGCAGGCAATAATCTATATGTGGCAGGTAAGCGCCTGCATGGGGATCTTTTACGGGTTCTATTATTTTATGCTCAGGCGGTTAACGTTTTTTACCATTAACCGATGGTATTTATTGGCGACCATGTTGTTGAGCTTTATTATACCCATGCTAACCATAACCGTCCATGAACAATCTGCGCCGGCGGTGATACAAAAGGCTGTTATTGTAAATCAAGAAATGCCTTCGTCAGGGTTTGAATTAGCTACGCCGGTTGGGGCAGCAGCTCCGGTAATTGACTGGGTGCAAATTGCAGATATAGTATATTTAATTGTAACCGTCGTATTATTTATAAAACTGGTAATAACAATCGCGCGGTTTTTTCGCAACGTTAAACGTGCTTCGATAACCACGATAGGGCGGGTGCGCATTATCAAAGGAAATAAAAATATAAGTAACGGATCTTTCTTTAACTACATACTACTGGCCGATGATGGTCTGAGTACATCAGAAGCAGAACAGGTAATAGCGCATGAGTTGCTGCATGTTAGGTATTTCCATTCGGTTGATAGAGTGCTTGTTAAACTGGTGCAAATCATACTTTGGTTTAATCCGTTTGCGTACCGGTATGCCCAAGCTATCGAAGAGAATCATGAATTTGAGGTTGACCTCGAAATTGGAAAGCGCGCTGATAAAAGTAACTATGCTGATATGCTTTTACATTTATCAATAAATCGCCAGGATATACTCTTCAACAGTTTTAGTAAAGTGCCGCTAAAAAGACGTATTACCATGTTATTTACTAAACCAACCAATCACATGAAAAAGATAATTTACCTGCTTATTTTACCTGTTGTGATAATAAGCTGTCTGGCCTTTGCCAGGTTTAAAAAGGATGTTCAACCAAAGCAATACAGCGTTATTGACATGGTTGATGTCTTGAATGGAGATATTAAAGTGTTTATTGACGGTAAACTATATGATAAAGATATTTTATACAAAATTAGCGGATCTTGTGTCGCTTCAAGTAGTGTTTCCCCTGGATCAAAATCAGCAATTGTAGATGGACAGTTAAAGAATGCGATTGTCAAAATAAAGACTTTTAATGGCAAAATAGTTTATATGACGCCTATTGAGAAGGACAATTTAATTAAAGAACGTTCAATTCCGTTATTCCAGTTTTATACGCGTTTGAAATTGGTTGATAACAATGGAAAGCGGTTTGACAAAATAATTATCCAATTTTCACGTGGTTCTGAAACCTCCTCAATTGGAGCCAATGATAAAGCAGGCTTTTTAGTTGACAATGTTTTTTACACAGAAGAGCAAGTTAAAAACTTTACTGATGAGAAGATCAGATCGTTAAGTCCTAAAAGTTCTATACGACCAGCTAAACCTGGTGAATATGCAAAAGGTATTGTTACGATTTTTCAATTTAAAACAATAAAAACTGCTGCGGCAATAAATAAAACAGAAACTAAGAAAGCTGCGTTGCCAATAGTTAATGAGGCCCAAAATGCGAAAGGAGTAAAAACCGATTACGTAAACAAGGAAAATGACACAATAACCAGCGCTGAAAATCAGATTATACAACGGGCTCTTAAAAATGCTAACAGTCCTTTTTTCAACCGATTTCATTTTGACCGTACTGGAGGTAAGGGTGTTGATGTTGTTGCATTTAAAGTAGGAGAAATGAGAATAACTGCACCTTTGGACGTTGATAAAAAATCAGGTGCTTATATAGATGGTAGATTTTATAATGAAGATGCCTTAAAGAAAATTAGCCCTGAAAGGGCTGCCACATTAGATATTGACAATAGACCGGATTATTTTAATCGTGAAAAAATACCTGATGATGCTAATTATGCGGTTTGGTGCAGTTTAAAAACAAAGTCAATAGCTTTATCAACTATGAAACCAAATGATAGTAACGACGAAGCTGGTAAAGTAAATCAAACAGAAAAAATCACGAAAAAAACGGGTATTGATTCGATTGCGGCACATAGCGCTATGATTGGACAGGAAGTGTTAAATAGAAGCAGCTATCCCCAATTTTACAGCAGGGTAAAATTTAATGCTACCGATGGTAAAGACTATGATGTGGTAACATGTACAATAGGAAAAGGCATAGTATCGATAGAGGTAAAACTTAATGCTAATGTTGGGCTGTTAATTGACGGGGTTTTTTACAATGAGGATGCTATTAAAAAATTGCCGGCCAGCAAAACAAAAGCTCTGGAAATGTGGAGTGAGGGTTTAGATGCGAGTAAAGTTACGATTGGTTACCTGGCGGCTTTTAGCTTAAGGACTAAAAAGACCTAATATTGATAATAACAATAATTAACGTCTGCCTAAACCTTATCTATAAACCCGTAAATGCGCAGGCAGTTACGGGTTTATTGTTCTATTCCTGTCAACTAATAATAATATAAGATATTATTTAGCCAAGAATTCATTAATGATCTTAAACTCTTTCTCCGGTTCTTCTACCTGCGGGTTATGGCCCGATTTTTCAAACATTACAAACTGCGCCTGCGGGCAATATTCTTTAAACTTAACGGCCATCCACGGCACGGCTACACGGTCATAACGGCCGGTGACGATCAGTACCGGCATTTTTAAGTCTTTTAACTGTTTGCGGTAATCAAAAGTGCCTATATCGCTGCCTACGATAAAGTCGCCATCTTTGCCAACCATCTGGTAATATAGCTTTGAATTATAGGAGTTAGGATAAGGTTTGCGCCCGCGGTTTGCAAACTTATCAGGATTGTACGCGTACAAAAAGCCGTACGGCACTTGTCCATATATCTTTTGGTGTATGGCGTCGCTTGATACAGCGCCGTGCTCGCGAGCCTTCATTAACTCATCCCATACTTCGGGATAACTATTTTTAATTTCGCGGTTAGAGCTGTCGTCATTTTCCTGCCACATTATAAAACTGTGAAAAGTATCCGCCAAAATTAAATGGCTTAAATGGCCGGGGTATTTAATGGCGTAACCCTGCGCCACCACGCCGCCGTACGAATGGCCCAGTACCGTAATTTTATCCAGCTTTAATGCTTTGCGTAGTCCCTCAATATCATCAATATCACGCTCAAGCGTATATTCGCTAACATTTTTTGCCGTGTCAGATTTGCCCCGGCCAAAAGCATCGAAATAAATTAATTGATGGTGGCTGTTTGCCAGTGCATCAAAACTGCGTAAACCCGGGTGTGCTCCGCCCGGTCCGCCTGCAATAAATATAATAGGATCGCCTTCGCCTACAGTTACTACCCATAATTTGGCATTATTAATGTTAACGTATTTACCGTCTGTCCAACTGTCAACAGGTTTAGTCTGTGCTTTAATTAGGGTGACAAATAGTGATAATAAGGCAAGAAGGAAAAGTTTTTTCATTTCGATATTTTATTAAAGCTAAAATTAACAAATAGGGTTTGCATTTTTATTTATTGCAAACGATGTTTAAAAGCTAAGTTTATCACAGAATAACACATGGATCAAAATACTAAAACCAAACCCCGGGTAGTAATTATTGGCGGAGGGTTTGCAGGTTTACAGTTAGCAAAGAAACTCAAAAACGCGCCGGTTGATATACTGATGCTGGATAAGCATAATTACCACACATTTCAGCCTTTGCTTTACCAGGTGGCTATGGGTGCTATCCCGGCAGACTCTATTGCTTTCCCCATTCGAAGGATCTTTACTTACCAGGATAATTTTAGTTTCAGTGTAGCCTATGTCGAAACTATAAATCCGGAAGCGAACACGGTTACAACCGACATCGGTGAGATCCATTACGACTACCTGGTGATAGCAACCGGCTCAAACACAAATTTCTTTGGCAATAAGGATCTGGAGAGTTGTGTTATGCCAATGAAAAATTTACCCGAAGCCCTGAATTTGCGTG
>JAQBOP010000101.1 GCA_028287975.1 Mucilaginibacter sp.
CAAGACTATCCTCGCCGGCAATAAAATATACCAGTACAGAAGCAGTCAAGGCACCTGCGATTCATTAGATAGACTGGTTACCTATAAGGTAACCAAATCGTATCAATCCAAGATAACAGATAAAACAGATTACTACGTTATCGCGACACCACCTGTAAAAACTGATAGTGTTGCGCAGGTGGGTTTCGCACCCAAACCTGAAAAATTAAGCCTGGATAAAGTTTATTACAATCCTGAAACCAATATTGCGAAGGATGATAAATCCTTCAAGTATCTTGATAATAAGTTTGCTATCCAGACACTGACAATTCCCCTGAAGTTCAGGAAAGCCCTGGATGACGGTACAAAATATCCGGCACAAGTAGAAACTGGTGTAAATATTGGGTTTGCCCCGGTATACAAATGGAATTTAAATATTTTCAATCCAACCAAAAAATATATGGGAAAACCATTAAACACTTATTCATTTAATCTTGGTGCGCTCTTGAATTTGGGAGCAACAGACCTAAAAGCCTCAACTAATGCCCCCGGTTTAAAGTCTGATCGTAAAAGCGGAACGTTTACGTATGGTACATTTGTGATGTTTGGCATTAATAATATTAACTTCGGTTATGCGGTTGGTTGGGATAAGGTATTAGGAGAAGGCGGTGCTAGTTGGGTTTATCAAAATAAACTTTGGCAAGGTGTAGTTATAGCTCTTGACATCATTAAGTAGTTCAGGTGCTATACAATGTTTCACACGTGATTAATCATAACTAATAATGGATATTAACCTTGCAAAAGACATCGCAAATTTAACCCTAACACTCATCTTAACTGCGGCTACCGTTTTGTTGGCCATTTACACCTGGCGATTGGTAGATGAAACAAGGGCAGTACGAAAAGAACAGGTAAGACCTAACATCGCGATTTACCTGGAACATGCTGAAACAGACCCGACGTTACTGTTTATTGTCGTCGAAAATAACGGTCATGGCACTGCATATGACGTTAGGTTCCGTATTACAGCGGATATTAAAGACTACCGGAATCGGGGTGGTGACCAAGTGGGCGGTATTGGTTTATTTAAGCATGGTATGAAATATTGTCCGCCAGGCTTCCGGAAAAAATACCTACTAATGGAAACTACAAGCGATGTGGAAGAAAAGATGGCAGAAGTGATCAAATTTTCGGTGAACTACAAAGACGGGTTCAAAAAACCTATACAAGAAAACTTCCAGTTGGCAGTTAGTGAAACTGCCAACTGGTCGATTATCACACCTTCGGATAGCCATGCAGGCAGGATTGCTGAAGGAATAACAGCCATAAGTAGAAACATGGAAAAAGTACTCAAAAAGCTGGACCAGGAAAACAAGGATAAATAAAATCTCGTTTCGCCTTTGACCCGCCACATGATAAATCAATAATTTAACCTAATCACATGATTAGTCCATTAAAAGCAATTCAATATGTAGAAGGCAATGAGGATATTGAATCTCTAAAAGCCTATTACGACAAGTGCTATGATAATTTAAAAGAACTTAACCTAAAAAGCATTGGGTGTCGCGGTTCCTAATTCTGTTGATGGTACTTTTTTTATTTCCTAAAGGGTTTAATAAGTTGAAGATATTAGATATTGAATTTTCCTTTAAAAAGAAAGGTAAACTTGTTCCATCGGCCATGGAGCTGGTTAGATTAGCTATTCCACGCCGGACATATACACAAAGTCATATGGATTATCTTGCCGAGGTGATCATTTCCGTCTTTGAGAATCGATCAACGCTAAAGGGCCTGGAAATTGTTTATGAAACTCAATATTTAAGACACTTTACGGCAAAATTTAAACCGGTTTAAACCATATAATAAAAGGCATTAAATCAATCATTTAATGCCTTTTATTATAATTGCGATTCATTTCGTTGACTTGATTTGAAGCAACCAACATCAGATTAAATCAAGTAGTCATAAATCCTGCCGTTACTTTAACAATTCTGCTAATTTACTTTGTAATGCAGTACCGCGAAGATCAGCAGCAATAACATTGCCGGATGGATCTATCAGAAAGTTTTGGGGTATGGAACGAATGGCATACTGTTTAGCAACGGCATTATCCCAAAATTTCAAGTCGGAAAGCTGCGTCCATTCCAGATGGTCTGCTTTGATAGCGGCTAACCAATTCTCTCTCTTTCCCGGCAAATCCAACGAAACACTAACGACCGTAAAATTCTTGTCTTTATATTGATGATAAGCTTTCACCACATTCGGATTTTCACCGCGGCAGGGCACGCACCAGGATGCCCAGAAATCCAGCAGCACATATTTGCCTTTGAAATCAGCCAGGCTGACCAGTCTGCCACTGGTATCAACTTGCGTAAAAACCGGGGCCTTGCTGCCAATTGTTACTGATTTGGCAGCTTTGATTAATGTGGCTAATGCCTTTCCTGACGTGGTATTTTGAACTTCGGGTGATAATGTTTCAAATACCGGCCCTATTTCAGCGCCATTAATTCGATAACCGGCAACTTGCCATAATGCGACCAGGCTTATAAAATAGTTAGGGTGCGACTTGATAAACTGTAATGCAGCCTGCTTCTGATCAGCATTCGCTTTTTGTGCGCCGGCCTTTAAAGATTGAATGTAAACGGTATCAGTTTTATTAGCAGCTGTAGCAGCTCTCAAGCTGGCGGTATACCGCTCAATTTCTTTTTGCGGCGCTTCGATTGCTTTTTGATAGACGAGATATTCATCGTTAATTTTTGAACCCTTAACAACGGCATACTTTAAAGAGTCTTTCACCGTCAGACTTATCTCACCATTTTCAAAGTAAAAAGCAAGTTCATCGGCGTTCCTTTGATTACCCATTCTTAGCGTGGCCCTAACAGGGCCCGCTATTTTCCCGCTAAATCTTACATCAGCAGTATAAGCTGCTGAATCGGTTATAACGTCCTTACCTGATAGGTAAATAAGGTATATCTTGTTAGCGGTTACCGGTTTTCGGGTATGGACATTTAAGGTAAAATGTTCGTTTTGGCACCATCCTGCAAGTGGCAGTAATATGAACAGGATTAAAATATTTTTTTTCATAACAGAATTGTGTTTTTAGTATCCTGGATTGGGTATTAAATTATTATTAGCATTTATTTCAGCCAGGGGAATTGGCAATATTCTCCGGTGGTCTCCAACCGGTATTGTTGCTATAGACGCATAGCTAAAAGGTTGTACCGGGCGATTAATAACCACATTTGTACGCGCCAGGTCAAAATAACGTAGTCCTTCAAACGCCAGTTCTTTTTGCCGTTCTGTGATTATATTATCGATCGTGGCGGTGCCCGTGTAGCCCCCAAAAGCAGGGTCCCGTTTTTGAGCTACCTGATTCAGGTATAGCAAGGCGTTGGTATTATCGCTTGTCCGGGCATAAGCTTCAGCAGCGGTTAGCAAAACTTCCGCGTAGCGTATGATCTTGATATCATCTTTATCGGTACTAAGCGTGTAATTGGGATACTTGTTTACGATCAGCGCGGGCTGTCCGGAACGTTTGCCATTAATGATCAATGATTTACGCACGTCCGTTAATGAATAAGATGCATACAGCGGATCAGTACATAACAAATCGCCGAAGCCGGACTGAGAATAAATGCCATCCAAGCCATTGGTGCCATTGTTGGTTTGGGTATTTAGTGCCAGTTCAAAAATGGTTTCCAATTTGCCTGCTTGCGGTGCAGGGTTTGCCCAATAAGCGTTAAATGCCGCGGGTGCCGCTAAACTGTAACCGCCGTTTTTTATCACGTCCAGTGAAGCAGCCAGCGCGTTAACGTAGTCGCCTTCATAAAGATAAGCGCGCGCCTGGATGGCGCGGGCAGCATACTTGGCAAGGTATTCTGAATTGGTGGCATGATAGTTTGCTGCAATAGGGGCATCCGGCATCAGGTTATAGGCACTATCCAGGTCGCTGATGATCTGTTTGTATACTTCACCAACCATATTACGCGATGGCATGATAAATGGCGTTGTAAATGCTTTTACAATAGGCACTCCCGGAGCGGCATTATTTACAGTGGCTGATGTAGCAAAAAAGTTCACCAGTTCCAGATAAACCAGTCCGCGAACGGTATAAGCCTCACCACGAAGTTGATTAACAGTTGCATCTGCCGTTAAATTACTATTGATAATGCGGTTTGCCTGCAAAATGGAGAAATAACCCTGCGTCCAGATATTGATAACCTCTGGGGTGATGTTGTTAAACGTGTAATTATTTTCCTGCAAGTATTTACTTGAGTTGGTGAAACTAAGATAAGCGTTATCTGCCATCAGGTCGCCCATAACAGAGATATCACGACCGAACAAGCTGGTCATTCGCATACTGCTGTACATGCCATTCACGGCATCGGTCATGCTATTAACTGAATTGATAGCCGAACTTACAGGAACTGCGGTTGGCGGCGGGTTGGTTAAAAAATCTTTTTTGCAGGAGGTTACGCCTAAAATACCTGCGATGATTATATAAATATATCGAGTTTTCATTTTTTTTCTGTTTTTAAAAACTAACATTTAATCCGATAGTAAAGGTTCTTACCTGAGGTATATCTAATACCCTAACACCGTTAACGCCAACTTCAGGGTCAAAAGGCAATCGGCCATCAAATGTTTTGGTGAACAAATTGGTAGCCCTGCCATACAAATACAGTTTGTTTATACCATATTTCTTAAGTGAAGCGATATTGCTGAAGTTATAACCGGCGCTGACATTTCTTAGCCTGATATAATCACCCTTGTATAAGAACCTGGTAGACAGTGAACTTGAATTAGATAATGTTGCGCCATCCGGTAAGGTACCGCCACCTGCTACATATTTCGGTACGTCGGTAATTTGTCCCGGTGTCGTCCATCTTCCCAAATCATACTGATACTTGTTATATGTATATTGTGTACCGTCATTCAGCGTAGCAGCAGCAGAATCATATACATAATTACCACCACTGTAATAGATATCAGCCGCCAGCTGGAAACCTTTATAATTGAAGGTATTGTTCCAACCACCAAAGTATTTTGGGTCGGCCTGGTATTTATCTACCCGTAAATTGGCCAGGCTATAGGCGTTGGTGGTTTTAGTTTTGCTGCCATCTGTATACCACAAAGCTTCGCCGTTTGCAGGGTCAACCCCGGCATATTGCGGCATTGACCAGGTATAAAAGTCGGCCCCCTCCTTTACATGGAAGTCAATAAGGTTATAATAAGCAGCACCATTAGCCAGTTTGGTTACGGTGTTTTTATTAAACGCTATGTTAAAACTGGTGGTCCATTTAAAATCCCGGGTTTTAACCGGTATGCCGGTAATAGAAAACTCTTCACCGCGGTTGCGCATATCACCAATATTCTGAATAGCTGTTGAAAAACCGGTGGTGCGTGAAATAGGCGCAGATTGTATCAAGCCGTCTATATCGCGATTATAATAGTCAAAACTAATTACAAGCCGGTCTTTTAAAAAGCCGATATCAGCACCAACATCCAAATCTTTTGAACTCTCCCAGGTAATGAGTGTGTTACCTATTACGGTGAAGTTTTGCCCGGTAGCGCCAGCGTAGTTTGCGCCATAGGCGGCAGTAGGCTGAGCCGAATAATTGGAAAGGGAGCTGTTCGGGCCATTGCCTGCATTACCCAGTATCCCATAGGAGGCGCGAATTTTTGCAGACGAAACGACATGCTGCCTGGTGAAGAAATCCTCCTCATCAACGTTCCAGGCGCCGCCTAGTGACCAAAAATTGCCGTATTGGTTCGACAGGCCAAACCGGGAGGAACCATCCCGCCTGAAAGATCCGGTTAAAATATATTTTGACTGGTAATTCACGGATCCCCTGGCGTAAAATGAGTTAAATGAATAATCTGAGAAAGAGGAATTGCCGAGGATTGCCGTGGACGCATTTGCCGATGCTGTAAGCAAAGGCTGCAAACTTGGGTAGTTGTTTGATTGCGCACTGATGAAATAACCGTTTGATTTTTGAGCCTCATAGCCTATTGCTGCATCGACATAAAAATTATCAACGTGCGGGATATTGTATTTATAGTCCAACTGATTTCTCAAGGTCCAGTTGGCATAACGGCTATAATAATTAACCCCAGATCCGTTGACGCTTGTATAATCGCTCATTACCGGGTTATAATATTGTGTCTCTTCCAATACGTTATAATCCATTCCTGCCGTACCGGTGTAAAAAAGATTGTCCCAGATATTGTATTTCAACGTTAGCTGGCCCAGTAAACGTGTCTGATCGTTCTGCTTTTTATCATGAGCAACGGTATACAAAGGGTTATAAAACGTAGGAAAATTGGTATTCCCAGCTATACTACTGTTTACTGTGCCATCCGGGTTGTAAGCATTTTGCGTTGGCCGCAGGTCATATAACGCATTTACCGGACTGCCCAAAGAGGTGTTACCTTCCAGCGGAATGTTTTGGTTTACGTTAGAACCATTAACGCTGAGCGACACCTTAAAACGTTTGCCGACCACCTGATCAACATTTAAAGTACCTGATGCACGGTTGAATGATGAACCGATAATACCCGCCTCTTGCTTAAAGTAACCTGCTGAGGCAAAAACTTTGGTGTTTTGATTGCCGCCACTTACCGAAACATTGTATTGCCGTTGCTGACCATTACGGGTTACCAAATCATACCAGTCAGTTCCCGGTTTGAAAAGTCCGTAACTATTGATATAAAAAGGAATACCGCTGGTGGTATTGGTTGGAGAAATTCCCTCATTCGTTAAACCTTCCACGGTAAGGTTGCTGTAATCTGCGGCGCTTAGCGGTCTGCCAAGTTTAGGCAGGGGGATATTGCTGCTCGCGCCAATTTCGGTATCAAAATTTACGATGGCCCCGCCGGTTTTGCCTCTTTTCGTAGTAATGATTACTACGCCGTTAGCACCTCTTGAGCCATAAATTGCTGCAGCCGATGCATCTTTAAGCACGGTGATTGTTTCAATGTCATCCTCGTTAAGGCCAGCCAGGACGTTGGTATAACCTGCGCTTAGCCTGGACATATCGCCTGCGTTGATAATCAACCCATCTACTACATATAATGGATTTGAATCGAGACCTATCGAGCCTAAACCGCGCAACCTTATCTGTATGTTGGAGCCTGGTTGACCACTGCTTGAGGTCACGTTCAATCCCGCAACCTGTCCTTGCAGTGCCTGCAGCGGGCTGGTAAATGGTTTATCACTCAGCGCATCTGCGGATACAGTGTTGGCAGCACCCGTATATGCCTTTTTGATCTGCGAGCCATAGCTATCTGTTATCACTACGGCGTCAAGTTTCGAGACATTTAGCGATAACTTTACGATAACATTTTCTGAAGATGAATTAACCGGAACCTCACGGGTTCCATAGCCAACAAATGATACGATTAATACCGCATTATCTGTAGGGATGGAAATTGAAAAGTTACCCTGATTATCACTAACTGTCACCTCATTGGAGTTTTTAACGCTGATAGTGGCTCCAGGCAATGGCTCCCCGTTTTCATCGTTAACAGTTCCTTTTATTACGTGGGCAGAAAAAGCATTGCGCAATTTTGAAAAAATAGATTCATCTTTTTTCTTAATGATCACAGTCTGGCCTTCAATGGCATAGCTGAAGGGTTGGGCTGCAAGACATTTTTCTAAAACAGCATGTAGATCGGCATTCTTTACATTAATGTCAACCGGTGCCGAACCATTAAGCAGTTCAGCATCATAAAAGAAATCGTAGCCACTTTGCCGGCCAATTTCTTTAAAGATAGTTTGCAGTGATGCATGCTTTTTATTGATGCTGATGCTTTGGGCAACGGAGTGTGCACTTACCTGTGCAAAAGTTATAATCAGTATAACGGTGGTAAGTTTCATAATCAACAGTATTTTTGGGATACGGCGCTGTCGTCCGGACAGAGAAATAGTATAATTTTTATACATTTGGAAGTCTGGTTAAGTTCATGAATTTTGTGTCAACAAATTTTAAAGGAGATCAGATATTTTAACCCGGCGTGTTGCAATCACTCCGGGTTTTATTTTGTCTGACCATTTGCGCGGGCTAAGGGTCGTTATTTGTCATGTTTTTTTGTTTTAAATGATTAGTCGTTAGTTTGTTATTAATTATTGAACAAACGGTTATTTTGTTACTGTTATTCGCCTGCCCGTTACTTTAAATTTTACTTTACCGGTTCTTTCCATTGTATTTAAAACCACTGAAAGATTTCTGGCGCGGGAAACGATACCTCCAAACCTTGAACTCCTGATATCAGAGCCGGCCTGGTCATAAGTGACATCCACATCATACCATCTGCTGATTTTCCGCATAATGGTGTTCAAATCATCGTCATTAAATATGAAATAGCCATTTTTCCAGGCAAGTACATCATCCGTGTCTACATGCTCCTCTATTTGCAGGTTTGTTTCCGTTGCCCTCGCTTGCTGCCCCGGCTTAATTATTTTGATGGAACCAGGTACACTGACTTTTACAGAACCCTGTATCAGGGTTGTTTCTATCATTTTCTCGTCAGGATAAGCCATCACGTTAAAATGTGTACCTAATACTTCAACGGTATGTTTGCCACTGGTTACCCGGAAGGGAGATGCTTTATTATGTGCAACCTCAAAATAGGCCTCCCCGATAAGTTGTACCCTGCGATCGCTAAGAGAAGAAAATGAGGTTGGAAAAGTTAATGATGAATGGGCATTCAGCATAACCCGGCTACCATCACTCAGTACCAACTCAAATTTTCCACCTTTTGATGTTGTTACGGTGTTATAAATGATGCTGCTCTCTGTTGGCGCACCGGGAGTAGCATTATTATAAGCTAATGTTCCATTTGCCTGTTTGCTGATGTTTTTATCGCCTTGCTTTGCTATTAGCCCGCTTTTGACGTTATTAAGTTGTATTTGTTTGCCGCTGCCCAAGGTTAGCACTGCTGTATTTTGGGGTGAGGCAATTTCCCGCACGTAGCTCATGTTTTGCTCCTTCTCCCGGCTTAACCGGAAAAAGTAAACACTGGATGATACTATAAGCAGGAGTGACGCCGCTATGGCAAAAGCCACACCCAACTTATGGTTCCTATACAGGTTTAATGAAGGCGCTTCCGTTGAGTTTAATGGTAGCCGGCCTTTTAAATATTCGATGCTTTTTTTCAGATCTTTAGCTGAAAGTTCATCCTTGCTATTGAGTGCTTGTTGATGGTACCAATTTTCCAGCAAAATCCGGTTTTCAGCACTGATTTTACCATCTTGGTATTCCTTTAATAGTTCCAGAACTCGTTGTTTATTCATAACGCTATGGATGTTGCCTTTTATACATGACAGGCAACATCAGTAAACGTCATAGAACAATTGAAAAAAAATGCAATAGCGCAATTTTGGGAACTGCTGAAGGAGAATGGATTACAATAAAAATAACATATGTAATTTTAGCCGCAGATATTTTAATGCATTATAAACCTGCTGTTTTGCTGTTTGGTCAGAAATATTAAGCTTTTGTCCGATTTCTTTGTAGGAAAGTTCTTCATTTTTATTGAGCAAAAAAACGTTGCGCATTTTTGACGGTAATGTGGCTATTTCTTTATCAATTAGCTCGGAAAGTTCCTTTGCCATTAATTGCTCATCAGCTGCTGGATAGTGATTATCCATAAAATTTACGATCGAATCCGCGTATTTATCAATTACTTTTTGATGTGCAATGTTATTAATAACGCGATTTCGAACGGCAGTGAAGAGGTAGGAGGTGAGCGAGGTAGTAAGCTTAAAATGGTGACGATTTTCCCAAAGCGCCAAAAATACATCCTGTGTAACATCGTTAGCTATGTCCTGATTAGCCAGCACGCGATAGGCATGAGCAACTAATACACCGGCATACCGTTCAAAAATTAGGTTATAAGCAAGATGATCGTCTTCTTTCAATAGCGACGCCAATTCATGATCCGTGAATTTATTATAATCAGCCATTCACCTTTTTAAAATTAAATTTAGCACAAATCCTCAAACTTTTATTAGCGCAGAATAATTTTAAATGCTTTAATTGAAATTGTCGGTAAAAAAAGCGAATCAAAATTCTATTACGTAAATTTCATCAGTCTTTTAAAGGTAATTTAAAAAATCAGGTATCTGATCTTTGTAAACTAGAGTTGTTAAAAAAGAAAAATTATGATTGAAAGATAAACTGGTTAAAATAGTTGAATATTTAGACATGTCAAAAGCGGCTGCACTCGTGAACAATAAATCCATATTAATTTATTGTTATATTCGTCGTCTGACAATGACAGCATATAATACCCTAACTGATAATGAATTGGTCGGCCTCCTGAAAGCAGAGGACGAAGAGGCTTACACGGAAATATATGATCGTTACAGAGGCTCGTTATTGATCCATGCCTATAAAAAACTTGGCGATTTTGAAGAAGCTAAGGATGTAGTTCAAGAAATGTTTTCTTCGTTATGGAATGATCGGCTCAAAATACCCGAAACGAAAAATCTTGTTGGTTATTTATATACCATCGTTCGGAACAAGATCTTAAATTATATAGAACACAAAAAAGTGGAGCATAAATATGCATCCGTTGTTGTCGATTAAACCTTTGGTTTTACCGAAAGCAATATCCAGGCAGATGGCCAGGGTTAAGTAGTTTTTAACTGATCTTTTTGGCCAGGTTATGATTTTGAAATGTTTGTTCGAAAGCGGTAATTGCTGTTAATAAGGTCTCACATCCGGGGTTACTAAAAGCCAGATCATCCATGATTTGCGATATCACGGCCCAAACCGATTCTATTTTAGCCAACATATGCTCGCCGGATTTTGTCAGCATAACTAGCTGCTTGCGGCCATCGTCGTTACTGGTCACCGATTTTAGAAAACCTTTTGATTTTAAGTTAGCAACCAGTTGGCTGGCCGCCGGATGTGACACTTCGGTTTGTTCACTAAGTTCTTTAATAGATAATTTTTTGTGCTTAGCTAATAAATAAAATACAGGAAACCAGCTCGCCTCAAACTGGATTCCTTCTAATTGATAGGCGAGATTGATTTCTGCTAAAAATGTCTCGCTGATCCTCCTTAACCGGCTACCTAAAGCCAAATAGCCTAACTGCTGATAAATATTTGCCATTAATCAATAATATTAACAAAACGGCAAATTTATATAAGTACTTATATAAATGCGATTAAATCCTAAGATAAATTGTGGTAAACGTTTGTACTGAAAAGGGCAGGAATTCTCTGCCGCCTATGTAAGGTTTGTTAAACTTTAACATAAACCACCGGCAAGTATCCGGGTTTATCAATGTGCTTAAAAACACAATGGCTTAGTAATTAATTAACATTAAATAAATAAATTCTTATATTCGTTTATAAAATTAATGTTAGTAGACAATAAGCTTGACGATAATGAATTATATGACTTGTTAAAGCAGGACAACGAGACCGCCTTTGCCCTTTTATATAGAAGATATTGGAAACGTTTATTGTATAAAGCATTGCTCAAACTTGATTCAGAAACAGACGCTGAGGAAATTGTACAGGATACCTTTATTGACCTTTGGAATAGCCGTCATAGGATAACCATTGAATATAGTTTGAATACGTACATCTCATCCATTGTACGTTATAAGATCATGGCAAAGATGGCCGCTAACAAAAAAGTGGTTCACGATAATATGGAAGATTTGCGGCAATTGCAGATAGCTGATAATTCTACCGAACAATGGTTGAGTTATTTTGATCTCCGCGCTGAAATTGAAACAGCGATAACGGCTTTACCTGAAAAATGTCAACTGATTTTTCGTATGAGCCGTGAAACAGGCATGAGTAATAATCAAATCGCTAATAAGCTGGAAATCTCTCCTAAAACAGTTGAGGCCCATATTAGCCGGGCCTTAAAATCTTTACGCACTTCTTTAGGTCAGTTCCTTACATTCCTATCTGTGATATTTGCGCTAATTTGTCACTTATAAGCTTATGATGCACCACTTTTTGTAGCTTATAGTGCGCCAGTTAAAGGCTGAACAGATTTTATCAGTTGCTTATAAATGTACTATATCGTACAATGACTGTATCAAAAGTGAACACGTGGATTTTTACGCATTCATTAAATGGTTGAATATAAAACACTTACAGACTGGTACTGCCTTTGAACAGCTTCAGGGAATTGTTTTAATCCCGCGATCATGATCAAAAACTATCTCAAAACCGCCTGGCGTAACCTCGTTAACAACAAGTTTTACAGCGCTTTAAATATCGCCGGGCTAACCGTCGGGCTTTGTATCGGTATGCTAATCCTGCTCTGGGTCAACGATGAAATGAGTTTTGACGGGTTCAATCATCGGGCTGCGCAGATCTACCAGGTCAACAGCGCTTTGGGTACGGGTACGAGCAAGGGCGTTTATGAAGTCACACCGGGTTCAGTGGCTGCTTACAGCCTGAAAGAAAGCCCGGGCGTGGTCAATGCGGTACGCATCAATCACCAGAATGACTATGCCGTAATCAGTTATGGAGGAAAGGACCTGACCGGCAACCAGCAGGCCTATACCGAACCATCCCTGTTCCAGGTATTTGATTACCCGTTAATAGCAGGTAATGCCCGCGACCCTTTTCCGACAGATCATTCCATTGTACTGACCGAAACAACCGCCAAAAAATATTTTGGCAGCACCGACCCGATGGGCAAGGTGCTACAGGGCGACCATAAGGAGAATTTTGTGGTCAGCGGGGTCATGAAAGATTTCCCGGAAAATTCCAGCATACAAAGTGATATCCTGTTTTCGGCCGAACTGTTTAAAAAAGCAGTTTACGGCGTCGGACCGGGGCATAGCCGCTGGCCCTCGCTGGATGATGATTTCGGAAACTACCAGTGGCATACCTACCTGCTGCTAAAACCGGGTACGGCCATCAAACCGATCACCGACCGGCTTTTCCGCGTGAATGTGAAACACCAACCAGGTCAGAAATTGGCCGATATAGGAGCTTTCCAATTACAACCATTGACCGAAATCCATTTATACGCCCCGGACGGCAGCTCTGCTGCTATGCAAACAGTGAAAATATTTAGTTTAGTGGCCCTGCTCATTCTGTTGATTGCCTCGATCAATTATGTGGACCTGTCTACCGCGCGGGCTATGCTGCGGGCCAAAGAAGTGAGTGTCCGAAAGATTATCGGTGCAGCGCGGCGGCAGTTGATCGCACAGTTCGTAGTCGAAACACTCTTGTTCTTTGTCATCTCGCTGGCGCTGGCCCTCCTTGCTATTGCCCTGCTACTACCTTTCTATAATGGACTGGCAGCAAAAAATATGCATTTCAATGTGCTGGATAGCAGCTTATGGAAGGTCGTAGGCCTGACCGCGCTGGCTACGCTGCTGGCTTCCAGTATTTACCCGGCGCTGCTCTTATCGTCTTTTAAACCGATCAATGCATTGAAAGGTAAGCTATCCCTGGGCGTGGGTAACACAACGTTCCGTAAGGTACTGGTGGTTAGCCAGTTCGTTTTTTCCATTGGCCTGATCATTGGCACCATCGTGATTAACCAGCAGTTGGGCTTTATTCGCAGCAAAGCGCTGGGTTACGATAAAGCCAATGTATTTTCATTGCCTATGCGCAGTATGCAAGACCATTACGCTGCTGTACGTACCGAACTCTTGAAGCAGCCCGGTATCCTGGACGTGAGCAGCGGCTCGCAAAGCATTGTTAATATACAAGGCGCTACGCTGGATGTGGATTGGGACGGCAAGGATCCGCACAGCAGCTTTTTTATCCACTCGGCGGGGATCGATGAAAATTTCTTTAGCTTTTTCAAATTACAATTGACTGCGGGCAGCGGCTTCAGCGGCGCTAAAACCGATACCGCCCGGCTGATCCTGAATGAAACTGCGGTAAAAGAAGCCGGGATCCAAAACCCGATCGGTAAACGATTCCGTTTCGGCGGGATCAAAGGGACGATCGCCGCCGTGGTCAAAGACTTTCACTTTATGTCACTGAAGCAAAAGATCCAGCCCTTCGTCTTTTATTACCAGCCGGCAAGCAGTCAATTATTTGTTAAAACTACGGGCGTAAATGCGGCTGCCGCTATTAAGGCCGTACAAGCTGCCTGGAAAATCTATAATCCCGGCTTTCCGCCGGATTACGCCTTTATAGATGATGTTTATAATAAACTTTACCAATCTGAGCAGCGCACCGGGCTGCTGTTCGACCTGTTCGCGGGCATCGCGATCATGATCTCCTGCCTGGGTTTGTTCGGGCTCGCAGCCTATACCGCTCAGGTAAGGGTCAAAGAGATCGGCATCCGCAAGGTATTGGGTGCCAGCGTAGCTAACATCGCGTTGTTGTTCTCAAAAGACTTCCTGTCGCTGGTCGCACTGGCCATCCTGATCGCAACTCCGGTTTCCTGGTACGCGATGAACCAGTGGTTACAGGATTTTGCTTACAAAATAACGATCCAGTGGTGGCTGTTCGCGCTGGCCGGTTCCTCTGCTTTGCTCATCGCCCTGCTGACGATCAGCTTCCAATCGATAAAAGCGGCCGTGGCCAACCCGGTTCGGAGTTTGCGTAGTGAATGAGGCAAGTTGCTAACGCTGGTAACTGTTAATGCTATAGGATTTTTGGTGCACGGAAAGCTGCAAAAAGTGGTGCATTATAAACTCATAAGTGACATAATTGTGATTTTTCTCTTTTGGCGAGACAGTATTTGCGCTTATGATGTGACAGTATCATTTTTGAAAGGTGCCTGTCAGTGACACGACAAGTGCAATACCGTCAGTGTTTGCCATTTACGGTTTTTTGATTCCGGATCATTTCCAATGCCTTTTTTCCGGCCTGGTTATTCGGGTTAAGCTGGATCGATCGCTGATACATATTTGCGGCTTTGTCCGGCTGCCCGGCCTTCAGCAGCACTTCGCCGTAACTATCAAACGCATTCCAACTCGAAGGAAACAGCTCAGTATTCAATTTCAGCGTTTCCAGAGCCTGGGGGTAAAGATCTCTTTCGGGCAGGCGATAAGTATTGTCCGCGCCGATGAAATCATAACCGAGCTGGTTCATTTCGCCTTCAGATAATTGGTAGTTAGCCGTATCCTTTTTAAACCTTTGCAGCAGTGCTTTTGCCGCTATAGCACCATGTTTTTGCAATGCTATCCCGTATGAGCGGGCAGCACTATATTTAGGCAGCGGCACCGGTTTGCCGCCGAGCAGCTTCATGGCCAGGTCGCCGGTCTCATGCGCGTTATAATGACAGTTGTCGAACAGGATGACCGTTTGATGCTGAGCAATATTGCGGATGATAACGGAACTTAACCCCGTGGCCACACCACTGTGATAAACGACTTTTCCACCGGAGCTGTCCGGCTCGATTTCCCAGCCTAAGCCGAATAACTGCGGATGTGGTTTGCCGTTGTTCAATCTGACCGGCTCGAAGCTTTGCTTTAGCGTTTGTGGTTTAAGCAGGCGGTTATCATAAAGAGCCTGGTCGTAAAATAAAATATCGTCCACTGTACTGATATAATCGCCAAAGCCGGTTACCGCAAACGTCCGCCAGTAATCCCTGATGTAAGGGATCGTGTTGGCCCGTATCGGTAATTCATCAAACATACCCGGGAACAGGTGCGGGAAAGCGTAGTGCTGCAGTGTATCGGTATTGAATTGCGCACTCAGCGCCATGAATCGTGTATGAACCATCCCGGCCGGTGTTAAGATATGTTCCTGAATGTAATCAGGGTAAAGCTGGCCGGACACCTTTTCAATGATCAGCGCAAGGACCAGGTAGTTGACATTATCGTAGTTGCCGTTGCTGCCGGGCTGATAAATGAGCGCTGGTTTATTCGCGATAGCAGCGGGTAAAAAATCGGCATTGGTAATTATCCGACCTGGTTCTTTGGCCAGGATTGGCTTAAAGAAGGCATTATAAGGCGGAAGTCCCGATGTATGCGAAAGCAGGTGCCTGACGGTCACCTCGTGATAAGGAAAACCGGCCAGATAATGGCTTACCGGTTCGTTGACAGACAGCTTACCTTGTTCTGCCAATTGAAGAATGGCTGTCGCGGTCAACGTTTTGGACATCGAAGCGATAGGGAACGCAATGTTCGCCTGGTTAGGCAGGCGGCTTTTAAAGTCAGCATAACCCAACGAGCCGCGGTAAACCACCTTGCCGTTTTCAGCTACTAATACATTGCCGCTGAATTGGTGGGTCTTTTCCAGCCGCTTAAAAAGGGTTTCCAGTTTCCGGCCATCCTGGGCCTTTCCAACTGTCGTAATGTTCAGCAGCAACAGCAATCCGAAGCAGTTTTTTAAAATGAAAGTGTTCATGGGCGATTTTTTTTTCAAAGGTAGTGGCCTTTCCCGGGCAGCTGTCTGTAAAAAACCTTTAGATTTTCTTTGTTTTTTGCTATTTTGCAGCAATGAGCAGTGGCGTATTTATCATCAATGACCGTTATCGGGTTTATCCGGCGCTTAACCAGGTGCAGGATATGCAAACCGGTCATACAATACGGCTCGAACCGCGCATCATGGCGGTACTTGAACATTTGTCCCGGCGTGCCGGCCAGCTGGTCAGCCGCGAGGAGATGATCCGTGAGATATGGCATAATTATGGCGGCGGCGATGAGGGGCTTAGCCAGGCTATTTCTTTCCTGCGAAAGACCTTCGGTGACAGCGGGAAGAAGTTAATCCACACCGTCCCTAAAAAAGGTTATCAGCTAACAGGTACTTTAGCAACAGATGAGCAAAAGGAGCCGGGAATCAAACCGGTAACCAAATTACCGTACCTGCAGTCGCTGTCAAAGTTTGCCGTACTGCTGTATGTGATCGGAACAGCGGCTTATTTCCTTTACAGCGGCTTATACCGGCAGCCGCAGGGTGCGAAACAGAAAGTATCGTTCATTGCCCCCATCGCGTCACGCCTACTGGCTTCTACCGTCCGCCCGGCAGCAAAAAAAATCACACTGATTGCAGCGAACAGCAAGATCTCACCCCTAACAATTCATTTGAAAAACCGCGATAACGAAAGCACCCGGGCACTGCCGGTACCTGCAGAAAATCATCATCCGGTTCTCTCCGCCAAAGCGGATACTAAATCTTATCATTTGAGCGATACAACCGCACAAATGATCACAGCGCTGGATTACCAGGTAACCACGCAGCTGCGGGTAAGTACTGCCATTAATTAAAGCGCGTACTATTACTTATACTGCGCTCATTTCATGCCGTACGTATGTTCATTTGTCTCGTCAAATGCGTAAAAAATGTCTCATCAAAAGAAAAAAATCACAATAATTATAAACTTATCAAAATAATTTATTTCTGATATAGGGTATTCGCTA
>JAQBOP010000102.1 GCA_028287975.1 Mucilaginibacter sp.
TAAATAGCAAAGTAAAAATGTATATCAATGGCATCAGAATAACTAACACGGCGTATAGCGTTAGTGGCACCGCCTTATCTTATGTGCCTGCAAATAATGGCTCGTACGCTGTATCGGTCAATGACAGAATACAGTTTGATTATTACTATTAACCTCAAGTTATCCCAAATGAAGAATTTTCCCCTAATAGTTTTATTCGCCTTTTTTACAAATGCTGGTTTTGCGCAAAATACTTTAGACCTGGCAGGATTGAGCAGCGGCACTCCTGCAACGGCTGCTTATTCTTTAAGAAAACTAAGCAGCACTTATGCTGGCGGTGCCGTACAGGTTCGCCGCAGCAGCGACAATGCTACACAGGATATTGGCTTTGCATCAGGAGGCGGATTGGATATTGCCTCCTTAAATGCCTTCGTGGGCGGCAATAATGGCTATGTGAGTATTTGGTATGATCAAAGCGGCAACGGGTATAATGCAACCAGCACACAATCTCCTTTAATTGTAAATGCCGGTACGCTTAATACCTCCAATGGCTTGCCAAGTATCCTGATAAATGGCAACCTTATCTCCTATTCACCAATTTCGCCATTTAACAGTTTTACAGACCATACATTAAATTGCGTTGCAGCTGCAACTACAGGAGCAATTGTTGCAATTTCAACCGCGACTGGAGTTAGTGCAGGTAACAAAAACTCGTGCCTGGGGGCCGGATTCAGCGGCACTGGTGCCGCCTGGTTTGGAGGATTTAACCAAAATGGTACTTATGCTGCAGGTTCAACCACGTCTGCATTAAGTGTGCGTTCAAAAACTTATGGTTTAAGTACGATCAATGGGTTTTTCAATGGCTCGAACATTTTTACAACAACTGTAACATACAATCTAACTATCCCGAATATATTAATCGGGGCGCAAAATTTTAATCCCAATCAGACCTTAAGTGGTTCTGTTTCTGAAATAATTGTTTTCACAACGGCCTTAACAGCTCCGCAAAGATTGCCTTTAGAGAATAATCAGGGAACATATTATAGTGTGACTGTAAATTCTACTTCAAATGACCCTGCAATTACAGGGTTTGCTAACATTACAAAGTTTACCGGAGATCTGCCTTTCACGTTAACAGCTCCAACAAGTAATAGCAAAGGATCATTTTCCTACGCAAGTAGCAACACATCAGTTGCAACTATCAATAATAATATAGTAACAATAATAGGTGCCGGCACAGCAAACATAACAGCTACGCAGGCGGCAGACCCCAATTATAATGGAGGAACTACAACTGCTCTTTTATCAGTCGGACAGAAAGGGTTGAACAGGAATGGGCAAATTGAAACAATCAGTTCCAATTATCTAAACAAATATGGGGCCATCAGCATATCGGGTTTCACAAATGCTGAGGTAACAAAAAACGGGCAGATAATCACATCATTTTAACTATTTTACATGAGATATTCGCTTTTTATTTTGTTGGTCGTGGTTGCTGTTTCAAACGGCAGAGCACAAAGCGTAAGTGCCGCCATTGTTAATACTGCGGGTAACACTTATAGCCAAAATGGAATAACTTATGAATGGAATGTAGGCGAATTGGCGCTGGTTGAAACAATGTCTAATGACGGTGGAAGTGTTACCAACGGCTTTTTGCAACCTGGGATACTTGGCCAATACATAACCCCTTTTAATATAATCGTTCTTGCCAGTAATATTCTCTCTCCTAATGGCGATGGGAAGAATGATTATTGGATGATAAGCGGCATTTTATCATATCCTAACAACAATGTAACGGTGTACGACCGTGCAGGGCGTACAGTATATAGCAAGCATGCTTATGTTAATGACTGGGGAGGTACACTGCGAGGATCTCCATTAAATGAAGATACCTACTATTACTCCATCGATTTGGGCATCGGCCAGCCTGCGATTAAAGGGTTTATTACTATCATTAGAGATCGGAGATAGGGAGGCACGCCTGAAGTCAGGGAAAAAGGATCAGATAAAAATTAAATGATGGAAAGAAGAAATTATATGTACGCAATAAAAATACCAGGGTATATCTTATTCACTACCGTTTTAATAATGATGATCGGCGCAACAAAGGTCAATGCCCAGTTAACCGGGTTACAATCAATTTATTTTGATAACGAGTACCTTGCTAATCCCGCTATGGCCGGTTTGAATAAGGGGCTTACCCTGAACATGGGCTACCAGCAGCAATGGACTTCGATACCAGGAGGTCCCAAGCTACAGGATTTAACTGCAGATTACCAGGCAGGAAATAATGTAGGTCTGGGATTTATGATCACCGGCGATCAGTCAGGACTTATAAACAGAACAAGGATCATGGGCACTTATGCCTATCATCTACCGGTGAGCCAAACAGGCAAGTTAAATTTTGGCCTTTCTTTTGGCCTTAACAACACATACATTGACTATAGCAAAGTCGTTGGTGACCAAAGCGACATATCAGTTGCAACGTTTAATAACCGCAGTGTGTACCTGGATGGCGATCTCGGGATGTCTTATACAAACAATGGTTTTAACATACAAGCCGTTGTGCCCAACCTCGGTAGCATCATATTTAAAACTGCAGGCACCAACCTGAATGTTGACCGGTCGACGTTTTTTGCAGCCCTAAGCTACCAGTTGCCACTTTCTGCTTCGAATAATGACTTTTCAATTGAACCTAAACTGGTTTACCGGGGGATAAAAGGTTTCCAAAACATAGTTGACGCCGGGATAAATCTAATGCTCAATGAGTATAGACTCAGTTTATCTGGTATGTACAACAGTAATAGTAGTTTTACTACCGGTATTGGGCTTAACCTGATACCTATTGGCTTTTTGTTCTCCTATACCAGCAACACCGGCGAGTTGCGTGCATATGCAAATAATACTTTTGAATTTGGTGTTAAATATGAGCTATTTCAATAAATTGGTGTTTCAAAGCTCAGGTTATACCACTCCATGGGATGGCACTTTTAAAGGGAAAAAATTATCACCAGGTGTTTATTATTATGTAATTAGCACACGCGCAGCTAAACAAGTACTTAGCGGATCATTAACGGTAATCTATTAAATTTAAGGTTGGTACTGCATTCTCGCTAGAGAAAAACAGGATAAATATAACGCGAAGAAATAAAACCCTAATGGTAATCCCACCAAACGTATAGATTTTATGTTTTCTTATTCTACTTTATTCACTAACATAATCCGGCTCTCAAAAGGTGCTTTAACAGGCCATTCAATGCCAACATTCATCAGGTAGGCTCCGCTGTAACTTCCCCTTTGCTTTTATCATCACCTGCTTCCCGTATCTTGTATCTCTTACCGGGTATTAACCCTTTTAATTTTAAAACTGTTGAGCCATGATCAAGATACTATGCGCCACTGAGAAGTTCCGGCACTTTGCTATAATTGGCAGTTCGGTAAACGTGATGTGCAGTTGCAGCAGCTTGGGGATCGATGCCAGCACACCCATAAAAAGAGCACTGAACCAGGTGATCCGCGAGGATACACTGAAGATGTTTTGCTGTGAAGAACGCAGCAGTGGTTGGAATATCATGGCAGAATGGAACTTTTTTGCGCAAAAATAGCGGTAATCCGGCGGCCCCGACCGCTGGTGTCAGTCGCTAAAGTAAGTGCCGGGCCTTCGTGACGCTGGTAATTTACGGTCAGCAGATCGTCGCTGGTCACGATCTTTTCAACTGACGTAACATTCGCCGGAATATTGGCACCAAACCAGTTCTCATCTGCTTTTTGCCGCCAGGTGACCAGCACAAGTTCTTCGCCGGCACCGACCGGCCGGCCCGACCGCGCCCGGTTGACAGCTTTACTATTACCGTAGAGCGTCGACATGGTTTTGCGTTTTTTGTTGATGCTGGAAGCGATTACCCTCAAGTTCTGCAAATGAAAGGCAACTGGTACCGAAGCCCCTTGGTTTATGATCAACTGCGGCGCTACCGGGTGTGAGCAGGCGGCGGCTAGCACCATAAGGGGAAGAATTATCAAAAATTTGATTCTCATTTTCTTAGTTTTTTAACGGTGAAGTAAATACAAAATCACGATCGGCTACTGGCTGATGGCAGTTGATACATTCGATAGTGAACATCGTGTTTTTGCCGTAAGGAACCATTTTCGGCGTTTTGAAGCGCGCGAAGCCCCATCCATGGGTAGCAGTGTACTTCTGGTCATCCTTAATCATATATTCTACCTGTTTGAAGGCGCCGGTAGTTACATTGCCGTCAATATCGGCCAGCTGGTCCCAGGCTACTTTGGCAAAGATAGTTCCGTTCGGCCAGGGGTTTACCCGACCCGAATGGATGGCTCTAAC
>JAQBOP010000103.1 GCA_028287975.1 Mucilaginibacter sp.
ATTTTAATAAAGCAAACGTATGTTACCTGAATAAAGTAATGGTGAAAATGGTAATAGGCGGAATAAGTAACAAAAGCTTTAGCAATCGCGTAAAAGCAATGCGCTTTGATCTTAAAGCTATGCGGAATAATAATATTTGGTTGCCTGTAATAACTATGTTATGTAAGCCGCTCCGTAAAATAGCGCAATTTTTTTAACAGGTATGGAAATTTTACTAATTTGGACTGCAATATATTAATATAACTGATCCCCCTAATAATTGTATTCTATGACTGAATATTTACATTCCTATCACTTAGTGTATTACATTATTATCGGCATCGTTTCGGTTTTGATTACGCTACTTGCTATACCTTCTATTCTGCATGTGGCCAGTACAAGACATTTATACGACGACCTGGGGCATTTTAGAAAACAACATGATCATGGAATACCGCGTTTGGGCGGGATAGCCATCTTTGTCAGCTTTACTATTACCTCCTTGTTGTTCAGTATGACTGATAAGTCATTGCCTATAAATTATTTACTTACAGCCTGTATAATTTTATTTGCTATGGGCCTTAAGGATGATCTTTCCGGCGTAAATTCACGTACTAAATTTTTTATACAATTTATTGTAGCAGCCATTTTAGTGGTTTTAGGAAATATCCGGCTTAGCAGCATGTATGGCGTATTTGGTATTTACGATTTGCCGTACTGGCCAAGCATTACCTTATCTATTCTTACCATCATACTTATTGTAAACGCTTTTAACCTGATCGATGGGATCGACGGACTGGCCGGTGTAACCGGTATATTATCAAATGGTTGTTTTGCGGGGCTGTTTATCTACATGCATCAATATGATCTTGCTGCAGTTTCATTAGCTATGGCAGGCGCCATATTTGGTTTTTTGAGGTTTAACTTGACACCTGCTAAAATATTTATGGGCGATACAGGATCAATGCTTATTGGGTTAATATCGGTAGTAATGGCTATTAAATTTATTGAATTGAATAAGTTTACAGCTATGAAAACGCCTGATATTTTTTCGGCCCCGGCGTTGTCGGTAGCAATTTTAATAGGCCCCATATTTGATACTTTGAGAGTTTTTATTTTGCGGATATCGAACGGTATATCGCCTTTTAAAGCTGATCGTAAACATATACATCATCGCATGCTAAAGCTTGGTTTTACTCATTTGCAAACCACGCTGATACTGGTTGCTTTAAATATGCTTTGTATAGTAATGGTGTTATTGTTAAGGTCTTACGGTAATTCTATATTGCTGGGGTTGATACTAACGGTTTGCCTCTTATTTAACTGGGCCATTTCTTTCTTTCTCCGCTCAAAAGCGCGCGAAAACCTGGCTTTGCGCAATTTATTCGTTTAGGGTAAGGCGACAATTGAGCAAGCCTAAGATCCACACCTGGCGGTGTCGGAAATTAATTTCAAGCATCTTGACCTTATTTTTGCTTTTGGGCTCCCTTATAGTAAAAGGTATTAACCGGGCACAGCCTGTTTACGTGCAATAAAATTAAACAAATCCCATTTCCTGAACCGCAGGCTATTATTATGGGTCCGACCCAATTGGGCACTAATCTTTCCCTCACAATTACATCAACTTTGTTATGCTGCAAGGGCATACAATTATTACTTTACTTCAGGATGAAAATAAACTGCAAGCCGGGCAGGTGTACCCCTCACAATCAGCAAATAGTCTCACTTTTAATAATAATGTGTTGTTTATGTACTTGCTGATAGTTTGACAGAACATGCAGCTACTACGGCCATATACAACCCGGCCGGAACGGTTACGCTTACAGAAGTAACGGCTACGTATTAAAGGAATATTTTCGGCAAGCTTGTTTAGTCAATCTGATGCTTATGGTACCTATTTAATTTATAATGTTAGCGCCGGTAACTTTTACTCCCTCGCCAGCAGTATCAATCAATAGTTCAATTTTTAAAATTTAAGGTGGTTGGAAATAAATTTATCTTATAGCTTTAACGATCACGGTCGGTTACAATGGAATAGGTGCCGTCCGCCGTCGCTTTAATGGCGATATTGCCGTTCCAGGCGGTTGCATAGATCATATGCGTGATACTGACATCGGTAAACACCGGCTTTACGGTTGGTTTTGCGGTGCCCTTTACGCCGATGCGCTCATTGATTGCCACCGTCCTTAGGTCCGGTATGTCCGTTTGCAAAATATCGATCGCCTGCTTGTTGGGGTGAGCGTAGGCGTAGGTAGTAAATCTCGTTGCCGTGCTATCCGGCAGTTTGACACCAAAATCCCAGTGTCCGCAGGAGATGACCGCGTAATGCGGGGCAACCGCTTTTACCCAGTCATCAGTCGTCGCATTGGCTGAGCCGTGATGCCCGACTTGCAGGACGCCGGCATGTAATGCACCGGTGCCATGGTAATAGTTCAGCACGGTTGCAATCGCGGGCTTTTCCAGGTCGCCCATAAAAAGGAAACTGGCCTTGCCAAAGGTCACTTTGATGACCAGACTGTGGTTATTGGGGTCTTTAAAATCCTGGTTCCCCCATGTGACGCCCGCGCGGTCAAAGGCGCCGCTATAAATAACGATCTTTGGATCGGTAGTATCGCCGCTTACCGGGTCGATCATCGCATCCGTTAGTCCGCCAAGGTTATGCCCTGAGGTGATCGCCGCAAAGGTTATTGCTTCATACTTAATGCCCAGCCCGGCGGCATGCTGCTCCAGCCAGATTTGTTTCTTGCCGGAACTATGCGGGTCGTGCTGCCCGTTGTCGATATAATTCAGCACTTTGAACTGCTGTACGACAGCCTGGAGCGCGAGGTCATGATCCACGTGCTGGTGGGTGACCATGACTGCATTTAACGTGTTGTGCAAGTCTGTCCGCCTGGCAAAGAACTGCCTGAGAAATGTGGTGACGTTGCCCGCTTTATCTTTCTGGGCGCCGGCATCGATTAGCACGGCGCCTTTTGGAAACTCAAGCAGGATGGCCTGGCCCTGGCCGACATCGATGTAATGGGCAGTCATGAATTCGCCGGGCTTGCTGAATGATAGCTCCGGGGTTGCAGCCAGGCAGGCGAAAAGCAGGCAGCTGAATATTTTGAATAATTTCATCATAATGATCTGGTTAGCTGATCTAAAACTATGATATTATTTTTAATAAAAACACCGTGTTTTCACCCATTTTTTCATGAAGTAATTCTAAATTCCTTTCAGCATCCGGAAGATATTATTTAAACTAGTTTTCCTAGCAACATCCAAACCGAAACCAGCCATTTCTACAGTTACGGAATCGCCGGGATAAATTTTGATGTCATCTTCCTGTAGCGCATTACGGCCATATCTGCCGTCGGTAAAATCATCATTAAAGCGCATATCTTTTTACCTGGACGTTCCACTTATAATAATTCCTAACGGGAGATGCTATCTGACCACTTTACCTATAAAAGCATTTATAGCCCTTAATTGCCGTTTAGGATCACCAGGATTCAAGCCAGAAATGCACCCCTACCACCGCCAGCGATATCCATTCAGCCCAAAAAAGTGTTAGCCAGGGGAACCACCCAGTAAAATACAAGCCAAGCGCCATAACGGTCAGAATAGCCATGACAACGTTTGATTTCGGCCAGCGCTTGGTATGAAAATAACCGGTAACCAATGCATTGCCGACAAAAAAAGCGCCGGCAAAGGAGAAATGTACATAGACATGCTGCTGCCAGGGAAAACAAACAACACCGAGCAAACAGACCCCAATGACTATATTGTACCATTTACCACTGCGGTCCAGGTCTAATTGATTCTGTTGTTCCTGTTTAAAGTAAACAAATCCGTTAAAGATGAACAGCATTGCCGCCATACCCAGCAGCAAGCCGAAAACATAGTTATGCCACATATAAACATAATCGCTGATGCTCCTGCGCCAGGCGTTGTTATAACCACCTTTTTCCAGTTTGTCTGTCAGGCGCAGAATCACGGGGATCGCTATACAGAAAATGGCAAGGAAGCGCTCAAACCATTTGAAAGTGGCAAGCGGATCATGAAGGAGGGTTTTAAGGTTTTTTTTATTGTGCATCGGTTAATTAGCTATAAATAAGGGGTTATACAACATTCTTTGTTTTCTCCTTAGTAGAACGGAATTGTTTTTATATGCTCAATTATGAAAAC
Source organism: Mucilaginibacter sp. (assembly GCA_028287975.1). GTDB lineage: Bacteria > Bacteroidota > Bacteroidia > Sphingobacteriales > Sphingobacteriaceae > Mucilaginibacter. The sequence continues at coordinate 4,147 of JAQBOP010000103.1, forward strand.
TGCTATTTACTTTATTGTTACCTGTCTGGTCTCCACCGGTGCCCTGCTCGGTGCTTTACATGCTAATCATCCCTTCTCCGCCTTTGCGATAGCATTTGAAATCTGGTGCTGTTTATCTGGGGTTACAACAGGCGTTCTAAAAAGGAATCTGCAAAATGTTCCAGGGAACGCTTGTTCGAAGACTACATGCGTTCAGGATTCAAAAATGGGCGGCGTTAATCCCTGGCTTTAAAAGAATTGGCTGCGTTATATCAATCAGGAAGCTGCCCTATGCAATCCAATAGTTAATTTAATCAATCGGCTTTAATATCTTGTTACGCCTGATCTTATGGAAGAGATTTTTTACCTCTTATAAAAAGGAATTTAATCTTGCGGGGCTGCGATAACCATTAAGTCACGATGTGACCAATTCCACTTTCAAATTAAAATCTTCCGGGCTTAGCTTACCTTTACGTAACTGGCTGAGGTATTTTAGCCCGCTTAATCTGTCAAGTTCCAGCTGGTACAGCCTGCGTTGTTCATCTGTGACAGGAGCCTGAAGCCTCAAACGTATGGAAGTACGGGAAATTTCTTCTTCAAGGGTATCAGCCGGACAAGCGCTGAATTGC
>JAQBOP010000123.1 GCA_028287975.1 Mucilaginibacter sp.
CCGATAAATTTTCAATCATTATGCGTATCCCAATTTTGAGGATACAAAGTTACAATTTTGAGGCGATTTGAGAAGTGTGGAATTTAGCTTCTGCGTAGGAGGGCTATTCCTTTAGCTTAAATGACCCCGGCAGCATTAACAGGAAAGGCATTGCTTTGCTGTAATCCAATTGTTCATAAAAAACACCCAGTCGGTTCAGATTTTTATAGTAGTCATTTATTTTGTTGTAATAGTTAAGCTCGCTTTGTAAATACCAGGCCTTTTTACCCAGCTTTGTCGCGATAAACCATTTTTCAAGCAGCCGGCCTGCACGGCCATTCCCGTCTTCAAATGGATGAATATTTACAAAAACGACATGGATAAAAGCAGCAAAATAAAAAACCCCGGCGTAGCTGAGCTTTTCTTTTTTTAACTGTTCAATATCCTGCCAAAGCAAATCAAAAAGATCCTCTACCTGGTCCGCGGGAGCAGCTTCAAATTGGTTACGCCCCGTTTGATGTTCCATGATAACCATATTTCCTGTGCGAAATACGCCCTGCTTGTTTTTAGGCAGCAAATGCGCTGCGAGCAACGCATGGACGTTTAAAAAAGCCGTTTTATTTAACTCGTTTTGCTGCGCGTACTCATACGCTTTGTATAAATCGTCGGGCTTTTGCACGAGGTCGGGTTGATAGTCTATATTCAGCATTTTATGCTTCAAATAGCTGTCTACCTCCATTTGTTCGCCTTCGATGCGCGATGACGCGATAGCCGATACCGACGTGTAAAAACTAAACGTATCCGTTGAAATTTCAGCATCTTCCAAACTATCGAATGCCGCCTGAATACTTTTATCAACTTGCAGGCAATATGGTTCAAGCAGGTCGACCGGTATCAGTTTTAGTTTTTTATTCACGTTATAAAACTACAAATTAGGATTTATAGTTTCGTGGTTCGGTTGTTGAGATATTAACGATTTCCCCAACAATGACTTCAGCTTTCAAATGGTTTATGGGGATGAATGGCAAAAAAGGTCAATAAAATATTTGCCTGAAAAATGGTTCGTTATGCGCAGCTATTTTGCAGGCGCGAATACTGACAAAATCTTGTCGGTATACAGGTAGTCAAGCGCGTAATTACTGTAATCGCAAATTCGTCAAATTTCATTATGTATTAATATACACTATGTTACAGCGGATATTTGAAGTGTACCAGGTGTGTTCAGGTGTATCCACGTGTACCGGGTGGTACACCGATCACTTGTCTCAGTTGTATCTCTCTCACAAAATGATACACCGCCGACGGCAAACAAAGGTATCCTTAACATCTTACAAATGATAAACAAACCTAAAACCTTGTACCACTTTGGTGAAACGGCCGTAAGCCAGGCCATAATCCAGCCGTATAATGGTGCGCTTAAGGCCGAAATAAACTTCTTTATAATCGGGCAGCATGCCCTGGGTAAGATATGAGCCGCCTACAATTTCTTGTATCTTCAGCTTGCTGAATAGCGGCACCTTGCTTAAAAAAAGCCCGGCAAAATTATGTTCCGCATGTGCTTCAAAATAAGGCCTAAAGGTACTATAGGTATAAAAATTAAGGAAGTGGAAACTGCCCTGCGCCGAATCGAAAAAGAAACCTTGCCCGCCGCGAAACTGGTTATAATCCGGATAATACAAGCGGCTGGTATTGGGGAAAAACCCGCCCGAAACAAAATAGCCCATATTGCCAATGGTACCCAAGTTCAGGTGGTCCTGGAAAACATCGACCGATACGGTATTATATTTTACATTCGATCCCAGCCAGGGCAGGCCCTCGCGGTAATTGACCCTTAGCCGCGGATACTTGCTCGGTAAAATAAATTTACCCTGGGGCGTTACCATATATTCCTGGTCGAAAGTAAACGTCACCGATCCTTTTATGGTGAGCGCCCGGTACCGCGGGAACAGTGGCACCGGCGCGTTGGGGTCGAGCGGGTTGTTGGACGTGAGCAAAACGCTGTCCCTGTTAAAGGTATGCGTCGTGGTGTTAAACAACGACCGGCGGTTGGCGTATTCTATCGTTCCATTTAAAAAAATGCCATTGGCCACTTCGCCATCGGTTCCGGCCATTATAAACTGCGACTGATAAAGTTTTAGATAATTGCCCCCTAAAAGCAGCGTGTTGATGGAGTTCAAAAACAAACTGGTCGTGCCTTTATTGTTCAGGTCCAAAAAATCTGATCCAACCCGCGCATAAACCGAAGCCTGCTTAAACGGGTTATATATAAGATTGGCAAAAATATTTGAATTGAAAATCTTGTCGGTGAAGCCATACCTTGCATCGGGTATAATGGTTAGGCTGCGCAGGCTGTCGTACACTTTGTTGTACTTGATATGCAGGTCAAAACCCCAGCCGTCCACCGTATTATAAAAGACCACATTATATGGCGATTGAAATGTCCAGGATGTGTTTTTATTGTAATTGTGCAGGGTATAGCCCCTCAGCAAAAACGGAAAGAAGCGGAAAGGGCTTTTTTGTTCGAGAGAATCCTTTACAGCCTTGTTTTTTCTATGGGCGGCATCCAGTTCGGTGAGCTGGAAAAACTGCCGTTCCTCCGGGCTAAGCAACACCGGCCGGTTTTGCTCCCAGTATTGTTTGGTTTGCTGATAGTTGGCTTTTGTACTATGATATACCTCGTGGTATGGCCGCGAAACAACGATGCTATCGGGCGCAGCTTTCTCATAAACCCGCAAAAACAAACCGGAATACCTGAAACCCCAAAACTTGCCATTATAACTCAAAGCCGAAGCCTGGTTAATCCAGTGGCCGTCGGGCATTGGTACATATTGCTGCCGGATACGGATGGAATCGATCAGCTCCATGTTGGCGGCGGGTGATAAATGCAGATCGGCCGCGTATAAAAGCCAGTCTTTGTCAATAATGTAGATCGTGCCGTAGAACAGATGCTCATCGTGCATTTTTGGCAGTATGCGTATGGCGTATATGAGCTTGTCCTCGTCGAGAAATTGCCCGGCCAATTGGTACCGGTAATAAACATGCGCGTTAACAGCTAACGGCGAAACAAAGCCATGTTCATTAAAACCGTTAAGGTGCTGGGTGTTTTCGCATAGGTCAATATGCTGTTCGGGCGGGCCGTTAAAAT
>JAQBOP010000124.1 GCA_028287975.1 Mucilaginibacter sp.
TGTAAATAACTGTATATAAGACGCTTGTATTTTTGTGGTTTTAATCGCTACCAAAAACTCAAATTATAATTTTGGTTGATCCCAAATAGAAAATAAACCTGTACCTTAATTTGTGAAAACCTATTGAAAATAAAATAGACATGAAAATAAAAATTGTGACGCATTTAATAGCTGTTGTTTTACTATTGTCGGTCAACCTACGGTTATCTGCTCAAAACACCATCCCGAAGCTTACTGACAGGAGCAAAAAAGGCATTTTACAATACTTTAAAACCATCGTTAAAAATAACCAGGTTATTGTGGGGCAGCAATGCAGCCAATCGCCTGATGTCGCACTGGAGTATAAAAAGAATTTTCAACGCCTGTATGATTCTACCGGCCATTACCCAGCATTGTTAGGACTGGATTATGGCTATTTCCCTAACATCAATTTTGCACAAACCAACCAATATGCCTTAAAACACTGGCAAAATGGTGGACTGGTCACCTTAAGCTGGCACGCTGACTGCCCGTTTACTGAAGGCTACAATGTGCGTTTAAATACTATTGAGAACAAAAATAGTATCGACCTGAAGAAATTATTAAAAAACGCACTTGATTCGAAAGAGAAAGCCAGCTACCGTGCCGAATTAACCAATGTTGCCAAAGCATTGCAGCAATTAAAAAATGAAGGCGTAACCGTATTATGGCGACCATTCCATGAAATGAATGGAAACTGGTTTTGGTGGGGAACAAATGACAGAAAAAATACAACCAATCAAAAAGATTATGCCGCACTTTGGATAGACTTGTATAAAACCCTGACTGTAGATTATGGCCTTGATAACCTGATCTGGATCTACGCCCCCAACATCGCCGGTACTTACTTCCCTGCCCCTGCCGTTTTTTACCCGGGCGATCAATATGTAGATATAGTAGCGTTGGATAACTATCCAAAAGTACCTGCGTTTGACGATTACCCTGAATTGATCAAACTTGGCAAGCCGGTTACCGAGGGCGAAATAGGCCCGATTGAGGAATCGTACGGAAAGTTTGATGAAATGGAAGTGTTAAACGTCTTTAAAGGCAAAGCCCCCTATTTTTTGCAGTGGCATAGCTGGCCGGGTGCGAAAGTAAACATCGTTGATAACCTGTATTATAAAGAATTGATGAATGACCCGTCGGCGATAACGCTTGATAAAATAAAATAAATTGCTATATCCACTACGCGTCATTGCGAGGAACGAAGCAATCTCTACGTACGCTAATCAAATCTGTAGATTACTTGCGGCGATTGTGATTGTTATGAATGAGATCTGTTTAATTGAATGTCCTATTTAGAGATTGCTTCGTTCCTCGCAATGACGATTCGGAAAATCTTATTTCACCCTCTTCCAATAATCCTCAATAACAGCACCATTAGGCAGCGTGCCGTTCAGGATGAGGGTATCATTTCTAACCGCATAATGATAATGCACGGTTTTACCAACCATGCTTTGATCCTGCAGACAAAACGTTTGGGTTTCCAGGCAAGTGTCGCCGGTCAAAGTATAGTCGCCGCTTTCATATTTAACGGTAGGCTGCCCCGGTTCATACAAAAAAGCATCGAATTTGGCATCGGTATATTTTCTTTGCTGCGAATATCCTTTTGGCGCCGCCGATAATTTATTGTTGAATTTTCCGCCGCGATATTCCCATGTGCCTTTCAGGCCTGGCGATTGCTTTTTACCGGTAAATGCAAAAAGCGTCAATAATATCAGTATAAGCGACAACTTTTGCATGTTATATCCAATTTATGCCTTTTTTTAGCAGGGACAGTGTTTTCTCTTCTTCACTACCCGGTTTTGGCTGGTAGTTATATAGCCATTTTGCAGTTGGCGGCAGGCTCATCAATATCGACTCTATCCGGCCATTGGTTTCCAGTCCGAATTTAGTGCCGGCATCATATACCAGGTTAAACTCGGCATAACGGCTGCGGCGCTGATATTGCCATTGCTGCTGGTCGGCAGTAAACGTTTCTGTTTTATGCCGATTAACCAATTCTGTATAGATTGGAATAAACGACCGCCCTACCGCTTTTGAAAACGCAAACAGATCCTCCCAGCTTATATCATCAGTCGCCGTTAAACGGTCATAAAATATACCGCCGATGCCCCGGGTTTCGTCGCGGTGTTTGATGAAGAAATAATCGTCGGCCCATTTTTTAAAACGATCATAAAAGCCGGCGTTAAACTGGTCGCATACCGCTTTTAAGCTGCTGTGGAAGAATTTAGCATCATCATCCATTACATAATGTGGCGTAAGGTCAATACCGCCGCCAAACCATCTTATAGGCTCTTTACCATCAGCGAATGATGACGGCATTTCAAAATAGCGGATATTCATATGGATGATGGGCACCAGCGGATGATTGGGGTGGATAACGATAGATACCCCGGTAGCGAAGAAATCATCGCTGTCAACCTTTAAGCTTTTTTTAATAGCCTCAGGCAATTGCCCGTCGACAGCTGAAAAATTCACACCGCCTTTTTCAAAGATGTTTCCGTTTTGGATAACACGTGTGCGCCCACCACCGCCACCTTCCCGCTCCCACTTTTCTTCTTCAAACGTAGCTCTACCGTCAACTGCTTCAAGGGCCCGGCAGATCTCGTCCTGAATTTGCTGGTAATCGGCTGCTATTTGTTCTTTGCTGATCATTGGTGCAAAAATGCGATTTTGGATTTAAAACGCAACTATCGGATCGATCGTTAGTCCGGATTTATAATCCCGGACTAACTTTTCAGGGGATTTGCAATCCCCGTACCCAAATCCTCAATTAAAGTTATTGGTAACAAGGCATTATACTCACCACTATACTGTGCCGCCGAACTGAAAACATAATCTTCGGCCCGATAAACCATACTTGCTTCAACCGGATTTTGATGAATGTAATTGATCTTTTGTTCTATAAATTTTAAGGTACTTAATTCAATTGGGTGCAATCCCTCCTGCCAAAATTGATAATTTTTAATTTTAGGATTGAACTTGCCTGCATAGGCGAAATGCCGCAATAACCAATCTCTGCGGCTTTCAGCAATTTCGTTTATCGAGTTGATGATCTTTTTTGATGTGAACTTTTTAAAGTCGCGCATGATATCCGACAATCTATTCGTTCCCGGCTCTACAGATACCACCATATGTAAATGGCTCGGCATTAAACACCATGCGTAGATAATCAAACCTTTGTGCTGCCTGCAATAATTTAAAGAGTCTATCAGATCCAGGCAGAATTCCTTACGGGTAAAAACGTCTACCCAATCAACAACGGTTAAAGTTAAAAAATAAAGTTCGTCGTCGGATGTGATACGATATTTAAAACCCATGTTTAAATATAGATAGTTTATTGGTTTTTCGGATATGCGGATTGCAAATCCGCTCGCAATGTAGTCCGGGATTATAAATCCGGACTAACGTACGTAGGAATTTAAGGTTGATTTAAAAGGAAACTAATCGCACCATAATGACTTATTGATAATATCCAATTCATGCTTTTATCAAAGAGATTGATATCATCTGACACGGGGAACCAGATATCATTGAAGTATTTGTCAAGATCATCTGTATCGAAAACATCCAAATCTTCAAAATTATTCCAGTTAATAAATATTTGATTAAGTGGTTCGATGCCAATATTTGCCAAAGTAACTCTTAGTTCAAAACCATCTAAAGAGTCATTATGTAGGCTATCATATGAGGACTGCCTTCCAGCTAATTCCTTCGCAAAGTTCGATGAGTCAATATTATATTTCTTGGATAAATCATCTAATATTTTTTGACTTTCAGAATTATTTAGCGTTTCATATTTAGGGAAATTTGCCAAATGTTCCTTTTCGAATAATTCTTTCTTAAATTCATCCATCATGCAGCAGGGACTTATCAACTCACCATATTCCCACCTTCGTCCTCAATATAATCCAGATCCTTATCAAAAGTTTCTTTTAACTGGCTTGTCGCAAATAATGCGACACCTGTCAGGATAATCATCATGATATAACCACTGCCGATCCGGCCGAAATGAGCCATTAGCGCAGTAAAGGCAAAGTTAATTGGAATTAACGAGCCACGTACAAAGTTAGGCACCGTGGTAGTAACGGTCGACCGGATATTGGTGCCAAACTGCTCGGACGCAATGGTAACAAACGTGGCCCAATATCCCACCGCGAAACCCATAAAGAAGCAAAGCCATTTAAACTGCCCGGGTGTAATGCCCTTAGCGCTCAGGTAAAACATAACACTTATAAGCGACAGTAAAAGGAAAATAAACATGGTATTTTTACGCGACCGGCTAAACTGTGCCAGCAAACCTGCGAATACACCACCTACCGAAATCCCCACGTAGGTGAAAAGAATACCGGTACCCGCGCTTAAAGGCTCTGTGGATCCCAGTTCTTTACCAAACTCGGGAGCTTTAGTCACTAAAACACCCACCACATACCATAGCGGCGCGCCAATGAGGATGCAGTACAAGTATTTTAAAAAACGTTTTCGGTTATTGAATAGCATCAAAATGTTGCCTTTAGAAACATCCTTATCGGATATATTCTTAAACATTCCCGATTCAAAAGTACCCATCCGCAGCAATAATAAAACTATGCCCAGGCCGCCGCCAACATAATAAGCAGTGCGCCAGTTATAATGGCCCACCCAAGCCGCTGCTACAGCGCCCAAAAGGCCTATCATAGCTACAATGGTAGTACCATATCCCCTACGCTCTTTACTTAAAGTCTCGCTTACTAAGGTGATCCCGGCACCCAGTTCGCCGGCCAGGCCTATGCCTGCAACAAACCGGATAATGGCATAGCTGTTAACATCATGCACCATGCCGTTAACAATATTACCTATCGAGTATAAAAATATCGACCCGAACAAAACCTTGATACGGCCCAGTTTATCGCCGATAATGCCCCATAGTATGCCGCCCAGCAACAAGCCAAACATTTGCATGTTAATGATATAGTTACCATCCGCCTCTATCCTATCAGCAGGCACGCCTATTTCTTGCAGGCTCCTAAGTCGTACAATGGAGAAAATAACCAGATCATAAATATCTACAAAGTAACCTAATGAGGCTACCAGCACTAAAAAAGCGACGTTCCTTGAAATTTTGGCCTGGGTGGCGGCATCAGTCATAACACATTATAATTGGATGGCCTAAAGTAAGAGAAATAGGCAGGTTTTTAAATTTTTTGACAAAAAAAAACCCCTGGGTTCACAGAGGTTTCTTTGGGTGGGATTAGTAAATTATACTTTCTTTACATTTACTGCCTGTAATCCTTTTCTGCCGTCTTCCACATCATATTCAACGCTATCATTATCTTTAATAGCATTTACGCCACCTTGCACATCCTTAAAGTGTACAAAAAGGTCTTTGCCGTCTTCGGTAACAATAAAACCGTAACCTTTTTGTGTGTTAAACCATTTTACTTTTCCAGTTTTCATAATAATATAATAGTATTAAAAAATTTGTTTTAGATATATAGCTAAACCAGGCTGAATACAAAAATGGTATTAATAATCAGTGGAATAATATACCCTGCTTTTTCAAATATATAAAATTATTTGATTATCCAAATAAAATTATTTGTTAGGTTGCGGGGTTAAACGCAGGTATGGTTTAACTTCAGTATAGCCTTTCGGAAATTTCGCCGGAATATCCTCGGTTTTTATGGCAGGCACAACTACAACATCTTCGCCGTCTTTCCAGTCGGCAGGTGTTGCTACGCTATGATATGCAGTTAGTTGCAATGAATCAATCACACGTAAGATCTCCTGGAAATTCCTTCCTGTTGATGCCGGGTAAGTGATGATCAGCTTGATAGTTTTGTCGGGGCCGATGATGAATAATGAACGCACAGTAGCGTTTACTGACGCATTTGGGTGGATCATGTCATACGCTTCAGATATTTTACGGTCCTGGTCTGCAATGATAGGGAAAGTAACGTCAACACCCTGTGTTTCATTAATATCATTGATCCAGCCTTTGTGTGACTCGACCGAATCAACGCTTAACGCTAATACTTTTGTAT
>JAQBOP010000132.1 GCA_028287975.1 Mucilaginibacter sp.
ATTAGAATTCTTACATTAAGCCAAAGTTTTATTTCTGTTAAGGTGATGTTGATATCTTATAATATCACTTTAATTACGATAAACAAGCTTTGCCAATTAATTAAACCTGTAATGGTAGTATAAATAGTTGATCTATAAATAATTGGCATAGTGTTTGCTTTTATTGAATTATCTCAACATCCGCCAGTTAGTACGTATTATGTGCAAATTATTAATGATAGATGATAACCCGTTGGAGCATCTGATAATGCAGAGGATGGTAGATAACTATAATGTTTTCCCCAATATGGCACATAGTTTAGAAGCCGATATGACCATATCCTATCTTGAGAATAACTACACCGATTCTGAAAACTTACCAAATGTTATATTTTTAGACTTGAATATGCCCAAATTTAATGGATGGGATTTTATAAAGAGTTTTGAAAAAATATATGCCAAATTAAAAAAGCCCATTGATATATATGTTATATCATCCTCAATTGATAGCCTTGATGTTGCTATGTCAGAAAAATATCCCTTTATTAAAGCTTTTTTTTCGAAACCAATAGCAAAGTCTACCCTGGTTGGTCTCCATGCCATTTATAACACAGCAGAAGGCAACTAAATATTAGTAACCCCTATTAGATTAGATAGGTAATAAACCCTAATCCACCGGTTACTAATATTTTAGCCATGCGTTATTTGTTATAATAAGTAAAGTCTTTGTGCAGTATTTCCTTTTCGGGCAATGATTTAAAGTAGGCGTAAGTGATCTTCAGGCCCTCGCTTCTGGTCACTTTAGGTTCCCAGCCCAGGATGGCTTTAGCCTTGGTGATATCCGGGCGGCGCTGTTTAGGGTCGTCGGTCGGCAGGGGCAGGCTGATCATCTGCTGGTCGGTCCCGGTCAGTTTGATAATCTCCTCGCCAAACTGGCGGATGGTGATCTCGTCGGGGTTACCAATGTTCATGGGCTGTGCATAGTCGCTGTGCAGCAAACGGTAAATACCTTCTACCAGGTCATCCACGTAGCAGAACGAGCGGGTCTGTGAGCCGTCGCCGAACATCGTCAGCGGTTCGCCCCTTAAAGCCTGGCCGATAAAGGCCGGCAACACCCGTCCGTCATTCAAACGCATCCTTGGCCCGTAGGTGTTAAAGATCCGCACTATACGGGTCTCTACGCCGTGGAAAGTATGGTAAGCCATGGTAATGGCTTCCTGGAAACGCTTGGCCTCGTCATACACCCCGCGCGGGCCTACCGGGTTCACATTCCCCCAGTATTCTTCCGGCTGCGGGTTGATGTTCGGGTCGCCGTAAACTTCCGAGGTCGAGGCGATCAGCATCCTGGCCTGTTTGGCCCTTGCCAGCCCCAGCAGGTTATGGGTACCCAGCGAGCCTACCTTCAGCGTCTGGATCGGGATCTTCAGGTAATCTATCGGGCTTGCCGGCGAGGCAAAGTGCAGGATATAGTGCAAATCGCCGGGAACATAGACAAACGTGGATACATCATGGTTATAGAACTCAAAGTTCTCCAGTTTGAACAAATGCTCGATATTGCGCAGGTCACCCGTGATCAGGTTATCCATACCGATCACATGGTAATCTTCTTTAATGAACCTGTCGCATAAGTGCGATCCCAGGAAGCCGGCAGCTCCGGTAATTAAGATCCGTTTACGTGCCATCAGCCTATTACCTTTCTGCCTATGCTGTTATAATAAAATCCGCAGTCTATCATCTTTTGGATATCGTACAGGTTACGCCCGTCAAAAACAACTTTCGCTTTTAACAGCGATGCCAGCTTGTCAAAGTCAGGGGTACGGAATACCGACCACTCGGTCAGCACCAGCAGCGCGTCCGCGCCTTCCAGTGCTTCGTACTGGTCTTTGGTATAGGTGATCTTATCACCGATCACGCCTTTTACGTTCGGCATGGCTTCCGGGTCAAAGGCTGCCACGGTGGCGCCTTCTTTCAGCAGCTCGTCAATGATGTACAAAGCGGGTGCCTCGCGGATATCATCGGTCTCCGGTTTAAAGGCCAGTCCCCAGATGGCAAACTTTTTGCCTTTCAGCTCGCCGTCATAATATTTTTTTATTTTCTGTACCAGGATCTTACGCTGGATATCATTTACCTCCATTACCGCGTTCAGCACTTTAAAGTCATAGTCGGCTTCAGCAGCTGATTTGGCCAGCGCCTGTACATCTTTCGGGAAACAGCTGCCGCCATAACCGATCCCGGAGAACAAAAAGCGCCTGCCGATCCGGTCGTCCGAGCCGATGCCGCGCCTTACCATGTCCACATCGGCACCTACCAGCTCGCACAGGTTGGCGATCTCGTTCATGAACGAGATCTTGGTGGCTAAAAACGAGTTGGCCGCGTACTTGGTCAGCTCTGAAGAGCGCTGGTCCATATAGATGATCGGGTTGCCCTGGCGCACATAAGGTGCGTACAGCTCGCCCATCAGCTTGCGGGCACGCTCGTCCAGCGTGCCGATCACGATGCGGTCGGGTTTCATAAAGTCTTCCACGGCTACCCCTTCCCGCAAAAACTCGGGGTTGGATACCACCGCGTATTCTACTTCGGTATGTTTTTCCAGTACTGCGGTGATCTTATCTGCCGTACCTACCGGTACGGTGGATTTGGTGACGATCACTTTATATTCCGTGATCAGCCCCGCTATGTCTTTTGCCGCGCCAAGCACATAGCTCAGATCGGCCGAGCCGTCGCCGCCCGGGGGCGTGGGCAGGGCCAGGAAGATGATCTGCGCTTCGGCGATAGCTTCTGCCAGGTCAGTCGTAAAATGTAACCGCCCCTGGTTGATGTTCCGGTGGAACAGCAGCTCCAGCCCCGGCTCATATATGGGCAGCTTGCCCTCCTGCATCATCTTTACCTTGTTCTGGTTGATATCTACGCATATCACCTGGTTGCCCGTCTCGGCTAAACAGGTACCGGTTACCAAACCGACGTACCCCGTTCCTACTACAGCTATTTTCACAAATGTTTCGTTTAGATTGTTTTATATTTATCTCTGCCGAATATAATGAATTCTTTTTTAAAATATTGCCGACTGAACGCCATTACTCCTAATTAAGCGCTGATAATTAACAATAATTTTTTTGTGATTTATAGTATTAGTTAATTATCTTTAAAAAAGGTAATTGTATAATACAGGTTATGCCCCTAAGATTTGACTAACATATATTATAAAATATATTTAATATTAACCTGGGACATATTTTGTATATATAATTCGACTAAATGTTTTATTTTTGGGTAAAGCCGATAATAAAAAGCCAATTATTAATCACCATATTCCCCCTGTTACGAGTATTTAATATAATCCTATGCTTAAGCTATTGATAGTAGACGATAATCCATTAGAGCACTTGATTACAGAGATAATGGTAAGAGAGAGTAAGATCTTCGAGCATATATCGCACAGCATGGAAGCCGATATAGCTATTGCCGACCTGGAAAGGAATATTGATAAAGTGGAGGTTTTACCGGATGTAATATTTCTGGATCTTAATATGCCCGTTTTTAACGGATGGGATTTTATAGAAAAATTTGAAGAACTATATCCAAACTTAAAAAAGCCTATTGATATATACATCGTATCATCATCGATAGATACCGGGGATATTTTCAGGGCAGGAAAGTATAAGTTTGTTAAGGCCTATTTTACCAAACCCCTAAAGAAAGAAACACTTACAAATTTATATACTGTCTACCATCCCGAAGGATGACCAAACGGAAGTAACTTAACTTTCAACTAAACTAAGATTCTTGTTGTACAAGCTCAGGCTCCACATGATTATAATCAGAATGATCATAATGAGTTGAAGATACACCCATAAGTATTGCGTCGGTGCTAAATGTATGCATCATGTGCCAATCCAATGGCTCAACAATTAGACATTGCGACGGGCTGTTAAGAAAAAACTCTTGTTTTGTTTTGCCATTATTAATAACAACAGTAAAAGAGCCGTTTACGCAAAATAAGGCTTCAACAGTAATGTAATGCAAGTGGCCACCACGATTGGCCTGGTCAGCAATATCATGAATATAATATATACGCTTAATATCAAAGGGCAATATTTTATCGATTGCTGTTAAGCGTCCGCGTTCGTCAGAGAAACTCTTTATATCTATAAGGTAGGCCATAAAAATTAAATTAATACGTTGTTTGCTTTATCTAACATATCGAAAATGTGTTCATCTTTATTTATATCGAGCTTACGTGCAAAGATACTGTCTGATGCCATCATATTATCGAAATCCTCGGTTAATAGTACTTTAGGGCGACTTTCGCCTGGAGGCCAATCAATATAACGGTAGTTTTTATTAACTACGTTATCTTTAAAAGGAGAGGCCATGATTATGGTTTGGAATATAAACTCATCGCTTCCCCAGGTATATTTTAAAAACCTCTTTAATTGCGGATTCGTGTCGATAACATTTACCACGTATTGTGCGCATTGCATACTAAGCGTCCAGAAGGTTTCTTTACCATACAGACGGATATCCAACGGGAATTTTCGTTTACCCATAAACATGTTAACGATTTTTTCGAGCCTGGTGTGCCCTTTAAATGTCATCTCCGTAAAATGATACCTGTTAACCCGTTCGTTAGCTTCGCTCCATTCTGTTTCAAAGTCTTTATAAAGTATAAATTCTTTACCAATGTTATCTTTAAGAAATTTTGAAATAGATTCCGCCGATTTTATAGGGTAATCCTGACCTGTTATCAGGTTTATGAATTCATATTTTATGTTAGACGCGGTAATTTGACGTACACCATTTAAGGCAGCCTCGACAGTGCTAAAGCCGGCCCATTTTATATCGACGCGATCCTCAATAAAATAAACATTTGGGACATCGAACAACTCTTTATGGGTATCCATGTCGAGCTTTTTATCCACATGGATGTAGAAATCAAACGAGCCATTATTGAGCACATCGACAAGCCTTTTTGTTTGCTTCGGCGAGGTATAAGTGATTATTAAAATTGCGAATCTCAATTTAAGTTAAATTAAAGATTAATATGGTTTTCGGAAAATACTTTCTCAAAAATGGTAATTTATTTTGACATATTTAAATATATAGAAAGCCAATTAGTAAAATATTTTTTTTCGTAAACGGCTCATTACGTTATTAATATATACAATTAAAAAAACGTATGATAATTGTTATGATAGTTTATGTTATATGATAGATTTCTTTTGGCAAGTAAAAAATAATTGTTAGTTAATGAAGTTGTTGCTTTGCGCGAATAGTTTTAACAATAAGATATTAAAGCTTACGGCCACTAAATAAGCAAAACGGCAGGTTGTAACTTTTTGTGTAAAAGCAATCTGAAATATAAGCCTGTAATGTATGATGAATACTCTTAATAGTTTTACAAAGTTTTTAAGCAAAATCAATTTTAATTACTTTGTTGCAAAAGAGTAGATTTTAAGTGCAAAGAAATTATCAGACCTACCGGGTTTTAATTTTTTTTAATTTTTTTTGATAAAATTATTAACATCCCCAAAAAGCCTTTAAACATAAAAATAATCAAGTTTTTTGGCCATTTTATCGGACCTGATCATCGGGTTTTCAACACATTTTCCGGGCATTTTTTTCTTGATGCGAAACTTAATTTACTTCTCCGGCGTACAAGTGCTCAAGAAAACGATTTGTGATTTAAATAACCCCCTACTATGAACAAGAAATTTAAAGCTCTTACTTATATTGCAGCAGCAGCATTACTTTTAAGCTCGTGCACAAAACCATTAGAAGTCCCGACACCTACACCAATAAGTTCAGGATCAACGGGTACAACCGGAACGACAGGGAAGACAGGAACGACCGGATCAACAGGAAAGACCGGAACAACAGGAACGACCGGAACAACGGGAAAGACAGGAACAACCGGAACTACAGGAAGCGCAACAACTCCACCAGTAACTCCACCAACAGGAAGTACTGTTAACGTTGGCGACGGTAAAAACGGAATTGTTATTGACGGTAAAGTAACGAGTTATCCTGCCGGAACTATTATAGTTGTAAAAGCAGGTACTTACAACGGTGGTATAACTGTACGAAACTTAACCGGTGTTACCATACAAGGTACAGGTGTAATATTAGATGGCTTAAATAGTACATCTGCCGGTTTTGGCAATGTGCTTGATCTTACCAACCTTACTAATGTTACCATAACAGGTATCTCAACTATTAATCAAGGGTACCGTATGGTTAATATCAACTCACGTATGGTGGGCCTGACATTAGACAAACTTACCTTTACTAACTGCGGTCAGGGTATTTATCTGAGTGGCGGCGGCAACTTAGTATGGGACGGCACCGATAATACCGTTAATTTATTGAACCTTACCATATCTAATTCTATATTTACTAACTGCGGAGCAAACGAATTAGGTGGTAATATAGGTAATGGCCAAATAACTAACCTGATAAAGAATCTTACTGTTAGCGGCAACAAATTTAATGGAGGTAATCCCGGTGATATTTTATACTGCGGCGTTGTTGATAACTTCCAGATATTTAATAACACTATTGCCAATATCAATGCGAATGATAACAACGATAACAGGTTGTTTATGATGACCGGTAATGGCGATGCTTACAACAATACTTTCAATAACTACGAGGGTCACGCTATAGGCGTATGGCCGTTAAGTTTCGGAAGTACAGTTAAAACGAGTCATTTAACAAATAATACTTGTACCAACTCAAGAAGATATTCGGCTTTTGAATTCCAGGAATTTGCAGCATATGCTATCTCAGGCAAAACTACAAAATCTGACCTGGTAGTTAGCGGTAATACTTGCGGTAACATTAACACCGATCATTGGACAGGATATCCTGGTACCTTTATTGACAACTATATGTTTGGCTACATGGGTGGTAAAGTTACCCTTACTAACAATAAAGGTTATAATTTCTTCCCTGCACCAGTACTGAATGTGCTGTGGAACCTTGCTGCGCCTTTCCTTGCAAGCGGAAATACTTACAGCGCAACACTTTAATTTTAGATTTAGTATAAAATAAGTGATAATGTAAAACGGCCTTGTGAAATTTCACAAGGCCG
>JAQBOP010000148.1 GCA_028287975.1 Mucilaginibacter sp.
TTTTTAAAGGCAAATCCTGTTGCAGAAAGGTCTGCCGTAAATGTAGTAAGCCCTTTGCCATCGCCCAGGTCAACCTGGTCGCCTACACTTAATACGGTTGCTTGCTTGCGCGGATCATTAACCTCAAACTCGTTAACCAGTCCTTGTAACGGCTGGCTAAAGCCATAGCCACCCCATGCTCTTGGGATATAGTAAACCGTAAAGTCATTTTGCACCACGTTTTGTACGGCTTGGATAGAGAACAACAATTCGGTGCTATGTTCATTTGCACGAGTGAAATTATCCTGGAAATTATCAGCCAAAGCATAATGCGTGTTTGAGATCAGATTCTGACCTGAAGTAATAGCGTCAGGCAATTTCTCCCAGTACATATACAATTTTGTTAAAAGCCCAAGCGCAGTACCTTTACTTACGCGGCCACGGTCAGGCCCTGCGAGGTCATAGCTTTCAGGTAATAAGTCAACCGCTTTTAATAGGTCAGCTTCAATTTGTTTCCTAACGTCTTCTATCGGCGATTTTGGAACGTTAAAATTCAGATTTGTATAATCGGCTTCGGTTATAATAGGCACGTCACCATGAATAAGCATTAAGCGCCAGTACCCAAAGGCCCTTAAAAAATACGCTTCGCCCATGCTCCTATCTTTAACATCTTTAGATATGGCAGTGATCTTAGGAATGTTAATGATACAATTAGTTGACCGGTTGATCTCTTCATAACGCCATTTCCATGGGTAGCGGATAGCCGCGTTTGATGCGTCATAAGTTAAATTTTCAATCCCTTCATCCTCACTATGATCGCCAGAGCGCCAGTAATCATCAGATGGCGTATCAAACGTCGCTTCGGCATGGCCTATATAATCCTCTTCTTCTAAAAGACTGTAAATACCATTTACAGCTGTTACGGCATCAACTTCGTTCCTGAAATAATTAGCTGAGCTATGAACACCTTGTTGGTTAAGATCAAGTGCTTTTTTACAGGCGCTGCTAAATAACGCAAGCAGTAACCCCGTATATATTAATATTTTCGATTTCATGATTTTATAATTTTACTGTTAAACCGAATGTGATTGTCCTTACAGATGGGTATTGGGCTACGTCAACCCCACGTTGGTTATTACCATCAGTATAGCCCAGTTCCGGCGTATAGCCTTTGTATTTAGTGATCATAAATACGTTCTGGCCGGAAACATAGAACCTTACACTATTTAATGCAGCTTTCTTTGAGATTTTACCCGGTAAGGTATAGCCAAGAGTAGCATTTTTCAGGCTGAAATAGTTACCACTCTCCACAAACAGATCAGATGTGCGGTAATTATTATTGGAAGCATCAAGCGACATCCTTGGGATGCTATTACTTGTTCCGGGTCCTGTCCATCGTTTCAGGTCCTCGGCATACAGGTTAAAAGGATAGGTTGGGTCTAAACCCTGCATCCTGTCGGCATTGTATAGGCTTACTCCAAATACGCCTGTGAAGTTTGCGGACAAGTCAAAGCCTTTATAAGACAAGCTTCCCTGTATGCCCGCGACAACGTTAGGATTTGGGTTGCCGAGTATAGTGCGATCATTGCCGTCAATTACACCATCATTATTCAGATCACGGAAATGCACATCGCCGGGTTTTATATTAGCCTTATTTGGATCATTCTTTAAGCCCGGATCATTATCGATATCCGCTTGTGTCTGGTATAAGCCATCAGTTTTCCACCCATAAAATGAGCCTATAGGTTGTCCCTGGTATGTTCTCGATATTTCCTGGTTTGAGCGGCCGTAATTCTTCGTCACAAGAAAAGTCCCGTCGCCGTTAAGCTTGGTCACTTTATTCTTGATCAATGAGGCATTAGCACCGAAGGAATATTTCAGTTCGTGACCACCCTGGTAATTACCCTCGATTTCAATTCCATGATTATTCATGGTACCAATATTTTGAAAGGGAATAGCAACCGACCCGGCAGAACCCACCACTGGTGGGGCTAAAAGCATGTCTTTGGTATCTTTATTAAACCAGGTTATGGTTGATGTTAACTGGTTATTCAGGAAACCAGCATCAAGACTGATATTGGTCATCGCCGTCCGTTCCCAGGCAATTTCAGGGTTACCCAGACCGGCAACCGCAGCGCCGCTTACACCGGTGCCTCCAAAGGCGTAGCCATTGTTTTCGTATGTACTTCCGATTCTTATAATACTGTTATATTGAAAACCAGGGATATTTTGATTACCCAATTCGCCATACCCACCTGTCAGTTTTAGGTTACTTATCCAATCCAGATTTTTAATAAAATTTTCGTTAGATAATCTCCAGCCTAAAGAAAAAGCAGGAAAATAAGCCCACCTGTTACTGGGAGCAAACTTTGAAGAACCATCCGCGCGAAACGTTACAGTAGCCAGGTATTTGCTATCATAATCATAAAACAACCTGGCAAAACCCGATTGCAAAGATGAAACATCAGGTAGCAATGAAGCGCCTGGCAATGATGACGGACTTGTTGTAGAACTTGAATTAAATTGACTATTACCCTGGCTAAGTACCCTTTGGTCAGGATCAGAATCATCATAACCCAACCTTGTAGCGGTGAATCCGTAATCCTTAAAATTTTGGTAAGAATAACCACCGGTAAAGGTTACATGGCTTTTACCAAAAACCTTATCATAAGTAAGAAAGGCTTCGAGCAATTGTGATGAGATCTCTTCTTCTGACTCGGTTAAGCCCGCTGTGGTATTTTGCCTAACCTGGTTAAGGTCTACGACGCCAAAGTTATAGCCACGTACCAAAGTACCGTCAAAAGCATAATTAACTTTCAATTTCAATTCCTTTAAAAATGAAATTTCTGCAAAAGCATTAGCCAGGGCACGATATTTTTTTGTGTATTTATCTGTTTCCTGGATAGTTACATAAGGGCTGTTAATGTCGCCCAATTGTGAACTTGCTTTAGCCGTTCCATAAGTACCATCAGGATTAACCAATGGAATAGCAGGGTTAAAACGTAGCGCCGAAAATATTAAACCGGTTTGTGAATCATTATTATTAAACCCATTGCTATTACTGTAGGTAAGCTGAATGTTCTCGCCTACCTTTAACCATGCCGCTACCTTGTGTTCTGAGTTTATGCGGGTGCTGTATCTTTTAAAATTGGTTTTATTGATGATACCGTCCTCCTGGTAAATAGATGATGAGAAATAATAATTTGACATCTCATTTCCGCCTTGAATGCTGATATCGCCATTGGTTGTATGGCCTGTGCCCATGATGGCGCGCTGCCAATCGGTACGTTGCGTTGCATAATAAGTGTTATCCCATGGCGCGGCAATGGCTATACCGTCATTGGTATAACGCTCCCTTTTCAGCATATACAGCTCAGGGGCCGTTGTCAAAGCAAGATATTTAGTCACATTTGAAAAACCGCTGTAAAAATTTATCGTAGTTAACAGCTTTTGATTATAGGTGCCCCTTTTGGTTGTTACCAAAACCACACCATTTGCGGCACGGGTACCATATATAGCAGCGGCTGACGCGTCTTTTAATATATCAACAGAGGCGATATCATTAGGGTTAACATCGCTAAGCGCGTCAGGGTTGCTGGTAGGTACACCATCAATTACGATTAGCGGATCGGCATTGTTTACCGTACCGGTACCACGGATGCGGATACTTGGCGCCGCACCAGGCGAGCCATCATTACGTACAATGTTTACACCGCTGGCACGGCCGTCAAGTGCCTGCGCTACAGAGCTTACCGGCAGATTTTGTATCTCGGCACCTTTTACACTCGAAACAGAACCGGTAATGTCAACTTTCTTGCTGGTACCATACCCCACGACCACTACTTCGGTAAGTGACGATGGCAGGTCATTCAGCACGATAGTTAAAGGTGCGTCGCCCGTTACCGTGATGATCTTTTTTTCATAACCAATATAGGTAATCTCTAATACGCCATTGTCGGGGATACTAATGGTAAAAGCACCGTTAATATCTGTAGTAGTACCAATATTTGTTCCCTGCAGCCTGATGTTTACGCCAATTAAAGGCTCGCCCTTTGCATCAGTAACTTTGCCTTTTACTGTAAGCTGATTGTTACCAGCTTCGGGGGTTGATATGATCACCACATTACCCTCGGCCATTTTGTAGGGTAACTTATTATCGATCAACTCGCTAAGCACTTCATCAATTGAGGCGTCTTTTACATCAAGATCAACCTTACCCAGTTTTTTAAGCGCGGCATAGTTATAAAAAAATCGGTAATTACTTTGTTTTTGGATTTTGGTAAGGATACTGCTTACCTCAGTTTGCTTAATATTGAGTGTAAATTTCTGCTGTGAGTATACACTGGCCGAAACCTGCATACATGTAACCAGAATCAGAAAGAAAGCCGCTTTCATTAGCAAAATAATTTTTAGGCATACGGGAGCATATGGAATAACAAATGCCCTTCTTGTTTTTTTCATTACTTTTGTTTTGAAAATTAATGGATAGAGTAAGTGCCGGATAAAACGCTCTTACTCACAATAATAAATCCCATATTTTTACAGGGAAGAGTTGCACCTCTTCCCTTGTTTATATGTGAGTTTCAGGAATCTGATAAGTAAGTTTTTCTCTTCATACGTTTTGTGTTGGTTATCAATTTAGTTATGGTAATTAATTTCTATTTGCGCCTGCGCGACAAGTAAACGATATTGCCGTCAACTGTTGATTTAAAAGCGACAATTTGCTTCAATATTTGCAGCGCTGCGTCAAGGTTTTCATTTTCAAGGACACCGCTTATCTGCTCCTTTTTTAATGCTTCGTCTTTAAAAATTATCTGTACATCATATCTGCGCTCCATCTGGCGGGCAACATCCTCAAAGTCGCTGTTGGCAAACATTATTTTGTTGTCGGTCCAGGCATTTTCGGGATATACATCGCCGATACTTTCTGGTAAGGCGTCAACTTCATATTTAACTTTGGTGATACCTGCTTTGCCTCTTGTATTATTTACTACGATGAGTTGATTGTTAACCGTTAATTTTTCTAATGGCGACAGTATGATCTTTCTCTCCGGATCATTGGTTAACTCAACCTGCACCTTTCCTTTTAATAAAGTAGTTTCTATTTTATGGTCGTTATGATAAGCTTTTACATTAAATACTGTCCCTAAAACCCGTACAGTAAGCCCTGATGTATGTACCAGGAATGGCCTTTTAGGATTTTTGGTTACTTCAAAAAAGCCTTCGCCGTCAAGAGTAACTTCTCTTTGAGTACTTGAAAAAACAGATGGGTACGAAAAATGGCTACCGGCGTTTAGTTTTACCAGCGTCCCATCGGGCAATTTAACCTGATCGGTTTTGCCATATGGCACATCAATTTTGCGGGTTACAACTGCTTTCGATTCTACATCAGCAGTTTGATGGCTTTTTACAAAAACCAATACGGCTAACGCAAATACCAATATAGCTGCCACGGCTGATAACCACTTCCATAAAATGATCTTTTTCGGGCCTTGTTCAGGCTCTTCGGTAGTTTGCGTTTCTTCGGTAGTTTTTATCTTGGCCCATAAATCGCTCAGCTTGTTATTGATCTCTTCCTCAGGAAATTCCGTATCCCGGTATT
>JAQBOP010000153.1 GCA_028287975.1 Mucilaginibacter sp.
AAATTAAGGCTAATGGCGCTATCCCTGTAGTTGATATAGATATGTGATGCCCGCCTGAAAAACACCTCGCGAATATTTTGCTTGCTCCAGGCAAATTTTAACAGCTTAGGCAGTACCCACTTTTTAAACAGCATGATGAGCCAATTGGTTGACATCACTACCTTAAAAATTCTATCGGTAGTGTTAAGCAGCTCTTTGGCCACCGGCATACGCTCGGCGGCGTAGGTATCTAAAATTGTTTCTTTAAGTTGCCCATTTACAACGCCTGCTAACTTCCATGCTAAATTATAAGCATCCTGCAAACCGGTGTTCATGCCCTGGCCACCAACGGGCGAATGGATGTGAGCAGCATCGCCAATTAAAAATGCGCGCTGTTTCTTAAAATTATCGGCCATGCGATGGTGCAGCCGGTAGGTAGTGAACCATTTAACATGCACAATATTAGCATCCCGCTGCGTTACCGATTTTAAATGCGGCAATACCGCTTCAATTTGCAGATCTTCGGTCGCCTCAATCCCTTCCGGCAGATTGCCTATTACGCGGTAACAATTTTCCTCGGGCATCGGGAAAAATCCCGCGAAACCATTTTTAGAAAGATAAAGGCCTACTTCTGTTTCACTTAATTCTTTATTATTCAGTTCCGCGTCTATCAGGTAAAACTCATGCGCATAAGTGTCGCCGTTAAAAGGTATTTGCGATTGTTTGCGCACCGCGCTATGTGCACCGTCCGCACCTATAAGCCAATCGCAAGTTAAATTAACGGTTTCTTCGCCCGACTGCAACTGTACTACTACGCTGCCGGTTATTTGTGTTGCCGATACGAGGTTAGTATCCCAATAAACCGGGCAACAATTTATGGTTAAATAGTCCAGCAGCAGGCGCTCGTTCTTGCTTTGCTGGTACAGATGGATAAACGGAAATTTGGTTTCTCCCTCGCCGGTATTGGCCAGCGACAATTCGGCTTGTAATTTTCCGTTAAGATTAAATGCTACTCCGCCGGCTTTTTTCCCATTGGCCAGTATGCGGTCAATTACGCCCATCTGCCGATAGATCTCAAGCGAGCGGGCTTGTACCGCTAATGCTTTTGACTGATCTGTTGGGCCTTGCCTGCTGTCAATAATGATCGGCTGCACGCCATGCCTTAATAACTGGGCCGCCATCATTAACCCTGACGGGCCGGCGCCTATTATTAAAACTTTGGTATGTTGCCCGCTGATTTGCACCTATATAGAACGCGATATTATAAAAATGGTTGGTTTTTTATGCAGATCAGGTATTTGTGTTTGCCATTCGGCGATGGTTTTGGTCTGTACAAATTCGTCAGCCGCCGTTAAATTACTGGCGATACAAAGCTTGGTCTTTGGATGGCCTGTTTTTAAAATCTCCTCTAATAATGGGTTATTACGAAAAGGGGTTTCAATAAAGATCTGGGTTTGGTTTAATCGGTCAGACAGCCCTTCCAACTCCCTGATGCGTTTGCTTCGCTCCACCTTGTCAATCGGCAAATAACCCTGGAACGCGAACCCCTGCCCGTTAAAACCCGATGCCATCAGCGCCAGCAAAATTGAGCTGGGCCCTACCAGCGGCACAACCTTTATGCCGCGCTTATGTGCCTCGGCAACAATTTCAGCACCGGGGTCGGCTATGCCGGGGCAACCCGCCTCGCTCATCAACCCAACATCCCTGCCAGATTGCAAACCTGTGAAATAAGGTTTGATACTGGCACCGCGAGCGTGTTTGCCATAATCATGGATCACTAAATCACTTTGCGGCGTTTTAAGGCCGGCTTCTTTTAAAAAACGGCGTGCCGTCTTTTCGTTCTCTACAATATATTCGTTGATATGATTGATGGTATCAACCAGGTAAGGCGTAAATGTTTTGGC
This sequence comes from Mucilaginibacter sp., assembly GCA_028287975.1. GTDB lineage: Bacteria > Bacteroidota > Bacteroidia > Sphingobacteriales > Sphingobacteriaceae > Mucilaginibacter. Next base: position 1,884 of record JAQBOP010000153.1, read on the forward strand.
CGCGGCATCTTCTGCAAGCGGTACGGGTATTAAAAAAAGGGTTCCGTTAGGCATGTTGCAAATTTGCTCATTTTTGTTTAATTTAACGCATCAGCCTCACCCTAAATGGTGAAGCCTTCATGAACACAAAAAAATAAAATATCGTGAATAAGAAGCTGTATCATAAATTAATGGTTCGGTCTTTTTATTTGCCGGCAAATAGATCAATGCAGGGATAGTTTTTTATTGATAGTTTAATAAATGCACCCCTAATTTCCTGGTGTTAATAATGTTACCGATATTTATATAAGCAATTTAAAGGCACTATTCCCTCTATAGATTTCTGCAGCTATTTTGGATAATAATTATTGCAAACTGCTATGAAAAACATCTTAAACTTTAACATATGAAAAAACTATCATCACGATTGCTCGTAGTAATTTTATTAACGGCTACATTGGTCATGATCTTTGATCCTGTTTTTGCCGCCTTTTTACAGGACAGAAGACCCCCAACCAGGCCCGGCAACACACAACGTCCGCCAGCTAATAGACCGCCAAACAATGGACAACGTCCGCCGGCCAATACACAACGTCCGCCGGCTAACAGACCGCCAAACAATGGGCAACGTCCACCAACCAACAGGCCGCCTGCTAATGGACAGCGTCCACCGGCTAACAGACCGCCAAACAATGGTAACAGACCGGGGACAGGACACAGACCGCCCCATAGGCCGGGAACAGGACACAGACCGCCAATTTACAGGCCGCAACGCCCGGTAATTATTCACCGTCCTCCAATTTACAGGTATCGCTATCATGCTTACAGACCTTATAGCTGGGGGCCATCATGGCATCCGTTAGGTTTCTTTGTTGCAGCACTTGCTACAACGGCAATAGTTATTGCCATTAATAACCAGCAATATCAATATGATAACGGGATCTATTACGAACCTACATCTGGTGGTTATAAAGTTGTCGCGGCCCCGGTTGGTGCAACCATTAGTGTTTTGCCGTCGGGTTATAGCGTTATACAGGCCGAAGGTTCAAGCTATTATTATTACGGTGGTGATTATTATATAAGAAATAACGATAGTTACCAGGTAGTAGCGCCGCCTATTGGCGCACTTGTAACCAATTTGCCTGATGGTGCTGCTGAAACTACTGTTAACGGTAATCAATACCTATTTTACAACGGAACGTACTACCAGCCTGTTTCTGTCGATGGGCAGAACGGTTATGAAGTAATAGATATGCAGGAACAATAATTTCAAACAAAGAATTGAGAGGTTGTATCAAAGTAAGATCACAAAGGCCGAATATATTTTGAGTGTTTTTTGATCTTATACTTTTGATACAACTCTCCTTTTTCACGAAGGGAAATATAAAAATGAAAACATTGGGTATTGATTGGTTTATAGAAGGCTCTATAGATTTTGAGTATAAAAAGTATGTTTTGCTGGCTTACCTGCAGGAAATAAACCGGCATTTTGATAAGCACCGTTTATATCCAAACCTGAGCGACCTGGTGTTTCATTACAACAACCTGTTGTACTTTAAACAAAATAAAACCACGCTGCAAAACGCTTTCCCGCAACGCTTAACCAAGGCTGATGTCGCCGCTGTAAAGCTCACCTATCAAAAAATTGTAGAGGACGACAGCACCATGCAGGAAATAGAACTGATCATTGCCTACGCCTTGCACAAAATGAACCCGGCTATACAAACCGGCAAAGAAATTTACGATTTTGTAGAGAGCCGCCTTAATATCGACCCGGTTGGTATTATGCCCCTATTGCCGTACGACGGCTATTTTTCGTTACGTAACGGTAAAGAAACTACCAACCATTTATATGAATATCATTTCACCATTTTTGAAGACAAGAATGATAAGTATCGTGGTATAAACATACAGTTGATCGACACTTACCAGCAAAGCCTTACCAATACTCCCGAGGCTATAAAGCTGCAGCTGATCAAACAAAACAAGCATTTGCCTAACCCGGCGGTGTATTATTTGCATACTGATCTTACCTTTCCGCTTGAGCAAACTTTGCTGCCTGTGGCCAAACGCTGCCTGGTTAAATATATATCAAACGCTGCCTGATAAACAACGTTTATCGCCGGCCTTAAAAACATAGAAATTGCGCTAAAAGAGAAAAAAATATCGAAATAAAGGGTATAGTGTTGGTTATTAAATATTTTACTACCTTGCAATAACTTTTAAAATCAATTATAATGCAAACAGGAACAGTAAAATTTTTTAATGACTCTAAAGGCTTCGGCTTTATCAAATCTGATAGCGGCGAAGAGATCTTTGTGCACGTATCAGGTCTGATAGACAAAATTCGCGAGAATGACGAAGTTACTTATGAGGCACAACAAGGCAAAAAAGGCCTTAATGCGGTAAATGTAAAATTAGCTTAAAACTATATTTATTAATCGTAACAAAAAGCCTTCTCACAACAGTGGGAAGGCTTTTTTGCGTGATAAGGGTTCCCTATAACTTAACAATCTCACCTATAATAATGTAGCCGCATATCCGCATACCGGCTTTTAACAAAAGGGCTTTGGATGCTTCATTTTTAACATTGCATCGGGCGGCAGGGATTCTATTTAACCGGTATGCTTCCTTTTTTAGTTCCTGCATGATCAAAACCCCATATCCCTGCTTTCTGAAGTTTTCCTTCACCTCATAATATATGTCGATATAAGGAAAATTGTAGTTCCAGACAAAACCGCCCGTGGCAACAACTTCCCCGTCTTTCTGTATACAGTAAGCATCCCATTCATTTGGGTCTTTACTTTTTATAAATTGTGCGCCGCCTATCAAATAGCCTGTTTCAAAAGCTGCTTCGAACAGAATAGCCTCGGCATTGATATTTTTCGCCGACTCAAATGCCATATTAGCAAGTAAAATATCATTGGTCTGGCATTCCACAAAACCAGCACCCGAGGCTTTTATAAATTGGCCAAATACCTGCCTGGCATATTTTCTAAAAGGATGGTCTAAAAAGAACTCGCATATCGTATCCCTGTCCTCGCGCTTGTCTTTCCCCCATACAGAGCCATAACCAATAGCGCGTTCTCCAAATTTAAAAAGGTAATTATCTACCCAGCCCGCACCATGACATTTGTTATAAATGAATTGAAATTTAGCTTCTGCCAGAAATAACCGGCGATGCGATTCGATATCTGTTTCTTGTGCTTTTACAATGTCAAATTCCATGGAGTTGTAAAATTAGTAGGCTTAATTCAAAAATACTAAAACATTTACACCCATAAGGCTGCCTCTAAATGTGTTATCGTTTTTAAAGTTTTAACATATTTACAATACATTTTTTTAAAATACTTTTTAAAGGTTAAACCACCGGCTTTAAACAATTTTTTATGCCCAAACCAAACCAGGCACGCGGTAGCATAAAAGAAATATCGATAAGCCGTCTGCCGCCAGCTTTTTGAAAATTGGCTTTTACCCTCAAATATAATGGCCAGCCGCTCTGTCTGGAAGGTGATGTGGTAAGCCTCGTCAACCAGTATATCGGTACAGATCTGTTTAAGCAATGTGCATTGGGTAGCGTCTTTTAGCGCCTGGTAAAAAATCTGCGCGGTACTTTCAACAATGATCACAGCCAGCGTCCAAATCTCCATGCTGGTGTTAAAATAGCGTATTTTTCTAAACAAGCTATCGCCCCAGTCTTTGGTTATACGTGGTTTATCTATCAGGTCGAGATAAGTGCCCAGGTTGTTGCCATGCTTTTGCTCCTCTTTTATAAACAACCGCACGGCACCTACGTATGCCGGGTCGCCTACGTTAGTGGCATATTTTGTAGCAGCGGCAATTAAATGTTTTCCTTCGGATGTTTCGCCTAATTGCCAGGCTTGCAGCGATGATAATATCGTTGCTATTTCGGCATCTGTAATTTGCGGGGCAATGTCCCAGTTTACACGTTTTTCCTTGGCATTTACCCTGAAATGGTTTATCCAATACTGACTGTTATTCATGATGTTAAAGTTTTAAGTGATCAATTTTTGTCCCAGTTGATTTTCCTTGAGAAATACATCAATGTTGCTACTACAATGAAAAGCGCTATGCTGCCAAATAAGAGTGATAGCTCTTCAAGCTGAATTATAATAAAGATGAACCCGTAGAATATGGACAGTATACACGCGAATAAAGGAGCTACGCTTTTATTCTTTAACAGTGACGATGTAAAAATTGAAATTAACAGGATGGTAGAAACCGATGATATTAAATAAGCCAGATTATAACCCAATTGCTCGGAAAATGAAAGTAATAACGTATAATATACTACCATCGCGGCACCTATTAACACATAATTAAACAAGTGTATTTTTTGTTTTTTAATTAATTCAGTTAAAAAAAGTGAAATAAAGGTGAGCAGAATTATTAGTGATGAATATTTAGCACTTCGAAGAACTTTGCGATACTGATCTATAGGTAATTGCAATTTCACACCAATAATAGCCTGTGAAGCGGCGGCGCTATTGGTTAATACATTCCTGTTGTCAACCCATTGTTGCGGAAATGGCCTGTTATAATAAAGCATATGCCATTTGGCGCCAAATCCTTTAGCGTTTACGCTGCGGCTGTCCGGCAAATATCGCCCGTTAAAACCCGGATTTTTCCAGTCGCTGTTTACTTCAACATCGGTTACTTTTCCAGTGTGAAGAAAATTCAACTCATTGCTCCCTTTCAGGTCAAGGTTGTACTCAAAATTAAATCCTTTGTCCTTTTGTAAAGGGAAACTGATCTGTAAACCCGCGTTGAAAGGAATATTATCATCCGTAGCAGGTTCAGGATTATAACCCTGTCCGTCTATTTTAACAACAGGGTTGTTTTTTAACCCTTTCAGATCTGATATGCTGAATACCAGCCTGGCTTTATCATATATGATCATTCCGGGATCGATGCCCAAAACAGCCGGATCAGGTTTGTTAAAATTACCCTGTATCAGCACCTGCGAATTGTAAACAATAGCGTCGTAAATGCCGCTTGTAAATAACTCGGTTTTTACACCGGCTTTTATTTTGAGGTTTTGCGGCAAAACATACAGCATTTTAATAACTTCATGTGTGGCTGCTTTGCCGTCTGTACCAGTTTCCGTTACCTGCTTTTTGTAAGGTAACATCAGTACCGGGCCTTGTACCAATTGATTGCCCGACCAATTGTTGGTGACACTTGCTACCTGGTCTTTTTGGTAGCCCTCCCTATCGGTTATAAGACCCTGGATCCAGGATGACGGGATCAATAAAAGCAAAATGATTACGGCGATAACGCCCGACTTAAATAAAATGGAATCCTCGTACCATTTTTTTGCCGGCTGATAGAAATTGGGATGTTGTTCTTGCATGATTTTAATTATAAAAGTACTTTGCATTTCAAAGTACAAGGGTAAAAAAATATAGTTTAACTTTTTGATGATTTTATTAACTGTTCCAAAGCATCCAGGTGATCTGCGAATGCTTTTTTCCCTTTAGCTGTGGCTTCATAATTTGTATTGGGTTTACGCCCTAAAAATGATTTATTAACCAAAATATAATCCTCTTTCTCCAAACCTTTTAAATGCGATGCCAGGTTACCGTCGGTTACGCCCAACAGGTCTTTAAGCGAATTAAAATCGTACCGGCTATTAGCCACCAGCACACTCATAATTTGCAGGCGCAGGCGGTTCTCAAAAGCTTTGTCTAATTTATCAAATGGTATTTTCACCTATCGTATTTTAAGTACATCACGCTGCCGTAAATAATGTGCAGCACCCCAAATCCAATGGCCCAAAAGTACAAACCGTAACCGGGAAGATAAGCAGAAATTAAACCCAATATTATTTCGCAAAGGCCAAGTGATTTGATTCCGTTAAATGTAAAATGACTGGCGCTTACTAAAGCTAAGCCATAAAAGATCAAAGTTGCCGGCGCTACTATGCCGTAATATCCGCGCAGCACCAAAATAATAACCAACAGGCCACCGGCTATTAACGGCACTGCCATATAAAATAGTAACTCGCGGCTGGTTTTGCTCCAGATAGATTGGCCCTTTCGTTTAGCCTTACGGGCAGACAATATGATACCGGTTAACACCGATAATATTAAAACCGCCATTGCTGCGCCTATCAATGAAAGAACTGTTGACGATGAAATAACAAAATGAGTATCGCCCTGTGCAAAACTAACCTGATTGTAATTTAACAGCGAAAAAGCGATAGCCGCCCCAATTAACGCATATACGCCCGCCAGGATCCCCGACAAGCCGCTCAGCGAGATAAACTTTGATGACCGCTCCATCAAATTGCGGATAGATGCTAATTCATCCTGAATTTCAGTCTCTTTCATATAAAAGTACTTTGCACTTCAAAGTAATGAAATAGAAATGAGCTTTGCAAATTTTATTGAGAGAAATTCTTCAAATTATGTCATCCCAATACTCAACTGCCCTACTGTAATGCGGAATAACTATCGATCCGCCAACCAAATTGGCAATCATAAATACCTCGTTCATTTCGTCGTGGTTTACACCCGCTTCATGACATTTGCCGAGGTGATACTTAATATTATGCGTAAAAACCCGGAGGTATGTTTCCAAGTGGATGATATTGACGATTTGCTAAATTGGGAAAGTGTGATCTGCTGGGGAAAATTTGAAGAAATTACTGATATGCATGAAAAAACTGAGGTTATGCAAAAGATCATTAATTGGGTAATGCCATTAATGCACGGCGAAACGGCTCAGCCTTCGCATGGGTTTACCGATAATGCAAGTGATGTAGGCGGTGATATTGAATTGATCTTATATAAAATTGTTTTGAGTAAAAAGACGGGAAGGTTTGAGAAAGGGTGGAATTCTGGTTTGTCAATGATCTTTATCTCAAGAGTGATATGATTTTAATATTAATGCTCATTAAAATACCCGATGTTTGCGAAAACATGGAAATCCGTTGGATTAATGACTTTGCCTTTATTGAGGAAATAAATATTTCTTTTTCTTGTGTTATAGAATAGTAATACTTAAAGGCCGTCATTAGTGTAATTGGTATTTCATTTCCCAATATACCCTAAATTCCTTTTACACTTTCCAAATTTTCATTATCGTTTTGTAAAATCGGCTCTAAAGCCTCCATCAAAGCCGATAAGCGTTCTAAATATTGGTCGTCTCCGCTACTCAAGGAAACAAACAATTACGTTTGTTTCCTTTTTTATGCCTGTAACTTTTTGATGTACAGGAAATTCCTGCCATATCCCACTGTGCCCGAACGATCAGCAGGCACCAGCAGCTCATGCTGGTGGTTAAAAGCGGGCGGCGAGTGGCCCGGGTTAATAAACAGTACTGGTAGCCGTTAATTAAAAGGAGTTACCGGAATTTTTAAAAGCGATCACTTAAATGTTTACTCCACTATATACAAGCTTGCACTGAGCTGCTGCCAGTGTTTATTCCATACTGAAAAAAAAGCTTGTCAATTTGAAATGTTTATTTTTTTACGGAAAGAAGTTTTAGACAAAAAATATTCTTTTTACTTAACAATCAGCTGTTTAACAACGATTGATATAATTAGGCATTCTTTTGGTTAGGGCACTGATAAAATCGGGATGATAAAATTCCGAACCTATTATTTACAATCCAATGGAAGATGAACGAATAATCGTAAGGTTGGCACAACCTTCAGATTATGTATACGCACGTGAGATATCCGAAGAAACAAAACGCTCTGCGATAGCCAGAGGGTCCGGCATATCCCAAAGATCATTAAATTCAATTATTGAAAAAATAACAGCCGGCAAGGCTATTGTTGCCGTGTCCGATTGCGGGAATTGGGTAGGGTTCTCCTACCTGGAGACCTGGGAAAATGAGCATTTCGTATCCAATAGCGGGCTGATCGTTTCGCCGAAATACCGGCAAAGAGGTGTAGCATCCGAAATTAAGGAGCAAATATTTCAATTATCCCGTGAAAAATATCCTGATGCCCTGATTTTTTCCATCACATCCGGCCTGGCCATAATGAGGCTGAACACCAGGTTAGGTTTCGAACCGGTTACTTATTCAGAGATCACCCATGACGAAACCTTTTGGGAGGGGTGCAAAAGCTGTATTAACCATAATATTTTAGAGGGAAAGAATCGCTGTAACTGTCTTTGTACGGCCATGCTGTTTAACCCGGCAAAAAATTAGTTTACCTTAAATATTTAGATATGTCTCTATCCACAAAGACTGAATACGACAACGAAGAACAGCATCTGGCCGGGCTGGCAGCTGATGCGCTGCTGTTATTAAAACAGCTGATCGCCACGCCATCCCTCAGCGGCGATGAAAATAAGACCGCCAGTCTTTTGCGGCAGTTTATGCATAACCGCGGTATGCACACGATGCGGCTCTATCACAATATATGGGCTTATAATAAATATTACCACCCTGATAAGCCAACCATCCTGCTGAATTCGCACCATGATACCGTAAAGCCGAATGAAGGCTATTCCCGGGATCCATTTTTCCCGGAGATCATTGACGATAAATTATACGGACTGGGTAGCAATGATGCCGGCGGTTGCCTGGTGTCTTTGCTGGCACTGTTCATCTATTTTTACGAAGAGCCCAACCTGCCCTATAACTTATGCTTCGCGGCAACCGCCGAAGAAGAAAATTCCGGTGAAAAAGGGATCAGCTCCATACTTTCACAGCTCGGGCCGCTGGATTTTGCCTTGGTTGGAGAGCCTACTCAAATGGAGATGGCCACAACGGAAATGGGCTGTATGGTACTGGATTGCACCACTCATGGCACTGCCGGACATGCCGCCCGGAACGAAGGTGATAATGCCCTTTACAAGGCGCTGACTGATATCCAGTGGTTTTCTACCTTTCAGTTCCCCAAACAGTCGGGTTTTATGGGCCCTGTTAAAATGACCGTTACCGAGATCAAAGCGGGTATCCAGCATAATATCATACCCTCTGAATGCCATTTTACCGTTGATGTGCGCCTGAGTAATTGTTACCCGGTGGAAGAAAGTCCTGGAGATCATTCAAGTGCACACGAATTGTCAAATTATACCCCGGCCCGGCATACTCCGGCCATCCTGTATCAGTCATTTACACCCGGTGGTCAGGGCTGGCATTGCACTGGGTCGTAAAACTTATAGTTCCCCGACTTGTTCTGATCAGGGTTGGCTGGCTATCCCTTCTTTAAAAATGGGGCCCGGTGATTCGGCCCGGTCACATATGGCCAACGAATACATTTTTGTAAATGAGATCGTTGAAGGTATAAACATCTATATTAAACTTTTGAAAAACATGCTGTATTGCCTGGTCAATAACCCGGAATCAAATTTTTCTACTAACCCTATAACTTGTGGAAACGAAAACAAAAACTGCGGCATCTGTACTGGTTATTGATGACGAGCAGAAGCTGGCCTCACTAATTGCCAGGATATTAGAGTTGGAGGGTTTCCAGATCTTCCAGGCCTACACCGCCAAAGAAGGCCTGAAGATATTAATGCTCGAAGACATCCATGTGGTTATCAGCGATGTTAAACTGCCGGATATCAACGGGATCGAATTGGTCAAACAGATCAAAGAAAAGAAACCGTTTGTAGAAGTCATCAGCCTGACTGCTTACGGGACGATAGCCGACGGTGTCCAGGCCATAAAGCATGGTGGCTTTGATTATATCACAAAGGGAGATGATAATGAAAAGATTATCCCGCTTGTATATAAGGCGGCCGAAAAGGCGCAATTCCAGCTGAGGGTATTTAATCTCGAAGCCCGGATTGCCGGGAAATACAGCTTTGAGCATATTTTGGGGCGCTCGAAAGCTATCGAAGAAGCGGTTATCGTGGCCAAAAAGGTAGCGCCAACGGATACAACGGTATTATTATTAGGCGAAACGGGGACCGGCAAAGAAGTCTTTGCCGAATCCATCCATTATGAAAGTAGCCGCCGCCTGCAATCGTTCGTTGCGGTCAACTGCAGTAGCTTCCCAGCTGAATTACTGGAAAGCGAACTATTTGGCTACAAAGCCGGCTCCTTTACCGGCGCAGTAAAAGATAAAAAAGGCTTATTTGAAGAAGCTGATAACGGGACCATATTTTTAGACGAGATCGGTGAAATGAGCCCGGAGCTCCAGGCCAAGTTATTACGCGTACTGGAAAGCCGGACTTTTATTAAAATAGGTGATACACAAACTACCAAGGTAAATATCCGTATTCTGGCGGCGACCAACCGTGACCTGCAAAAAGAAGCGGAGGCCGGACACTTCCGCCTGGACCTGTTTTACCGCCTGTCGGTCTTTACCATTAAACTGCCTTCCTTAAATGAGCGCAAAAATGATATTGAATTGATTGCCCGGCATTATCTTAAAGAGTTTGCCGACAAGGTAAATACCCGTATTGAAGGCATGACCGACGAGTTTATCCACGTGCTTACCCAACACCATTGGAAAGGCAATGTGCGTGAGCTGAAGAACGTGATAGAGCGTGTGGTAATACTGGCCGAAAAAAGCATGATCGGCGTAGACCTCCTGCCGGTTGAATTCAGGGAAACCCATGTGGAAAGTGACGCGCTGGATCTGGGATCGATCGAAAAACAGCATATCTATAAAGTGTTGAATTATACGCGCGGTAATAAAACCGAAGCGGCCCGCTTACTCTGTATCGGCCTGACCACCCTCTACAGAAAACTCGATGAATATAAACTGAACTGACGCAGGTAACGCCCACCAAGCCTATTTGATAAAAAAGCCTTCCAAAATGGAAGGCTTTTTTATCAGGCATAAAGCAAAATAAATAAAACACGCTGTATTTCAGTTGGTTATAACTTAAATAAAAAATTGGTACTTGTTTGGCTATCACCTGTTAAAAATTGTACAACTATGAACACTATCATTCTTTTTCTGGCCATCCTGCTTTGCTGCTGGCTCACCTTTAAATCCATTGATTACTTCGAAAAAATCTGAAAGCCATGTTAGCACTATTTATCATTTCCATTGCAGTTTTCATATACATGATATATGTGCTGCTTAAACCCGAAAATTTTTAACTGAAACACAATGAACACAGAATTATTTGGAATCATTGCCACGTTTGCTATCACCTTGCTGATAGCGATCCCACTTGGTAAGTACCTGGCCAAAATGTTTGCCGGGGAAAAAGTTTGGACGGACTTTTTAAAACCCGTTGAAAAAGGACTTTTTAAATTAGCCGGTATTAACCCTAACGAGCCAATGAACTGGAAACAGTTCTTAAAGGCCATGATGACCATCAATATATTATGGCTTATCTACGGATTTTTTGAATTAATCTATCAGGATAAGCTGCCGCTTAACCCTGATGGCAACCCCGGCATGACCGCTGATTTGGCGTTTAATACCATTATCAGTTTCGTGGCCAACTGTAATTTGCAGGATTATTCCGGCGAAACCGGAGCCTCTTATCTTACCCAGCATTTTATATTCATGTTCCTGCACTTTACCAGCGCCGCGACGGGTATCGCCTGTGGGGTGGCCGTGTTTAAAGCTTTTAGAGATAAGACAACTACCGAGCTGGGTAACTTTTGGAACTTTTTTGTAAAAGCCATTACCCGGTTATTATTACCATTTGCTATAGTAATTTCTCTGATACTCACCTTTAACGGTACACCTGCAAGCTACGCGGGTAAAGATCAGTTCATGTCGTTACAGGGAGATACCGTGCACATGTCGCGTGGACCGGCAGCACAGATGATAGCCATCAAACATTTGGGTACCAATGGCGGCGGCTGGTTCGGCGCCAATTCTGCCCATCCGCTGGAAAACCCAAATTATCTGACTAACATGACTGAAATTATAGCCCAGTTTATTATACCTGTGGCTATGATACTGGCATTTGGCTATTTTATACGCCGCAAGAAATTGAGTTGGGTAATCTTCAACGTAATGATGCTTGGCGTAATGATGCTCATGATACCCAGCATCAGTAGCGAACTTGGTGGTAATCCGCTGATAGCTAAAATGGGGGTCACCCAGGCAACCGGTGCTATGGAGGGTAAAGAGGTCCGGTTCGGGCCGACCGCCACCGCTTACTGGAGTACGCTGACCACTGTCACTTCAACAGGGTCTGTTAATGGCATGCACGATAGCTTTATGCCGCTTACCGGCTTATGGCAATTGTTGGCTATGATGGTTAATGGTTTCTTTGGAGGTTGCGGTGTGGGTTTACTTAACTATTATATCTACCTGATTATAGCTGTGTTTATCTCAGGGCTGATGGTCGGGCGAACACCGGAATTCCTTGGGCACAAGGTTGAGGCACGGGAGGTGAAGATCGCTGCGCTCATTACCCTGCTCAGTCCTTTCCTGATCATGGCAGGCACGGCCTTATCCAGCTATATCTTAGTCGCACATGCCAATGCAGATTGGGCTGTCAAGCCGTCCGCATGGCTGAATAATCCGAGCTACCATGGTTTCTCAGAAATGCTATACCAGTATGCTTCATCCAATGCCAATAACGGCTCGGGCTTTGAAGGATTAGGCGACAATAATATCTTCTGGAACGTATCTGCAGGCCTGGTCATTTTCTTCGGTCGCTTCCTGCCTATTATTGGCCCGATTGCCATAGCAGGTTTGCTTGCACAAAAGAAATACATCCCCGAATCAGCCGGTACGCTAAAAGTGGATACCCTAACTTTTGGGATAATGACATTCGCTGTCATTGTAGTACTTAACGCATTATCTTATTTTCCTGCACTGGCCCTGGGGCCACTGGCAGAATATTTTTCAATGCACTAATCCTTAAAATACATGAAAAATCAATCTAATAAATTATTTGAACCGGCTTTAGTGCAAACCGCGCTGGTACAGTCGTTCGTTAAACTGAACCCAAAGGTCATGCTGCGCAATCCGGTGATGTTCACCGTAGAGATCGGCACCGCTATTATGCTCTATATGAGCGTATATAGCTATATGCATCACGGACAGGGTTCTTTTGGCTATAACACAGCCATATTCATTATTCTGCTGCTTACCGTGCTTTTTGCCAATTTTGCCGAGGCTATTGCCGAAGCACGCGGTAAAGCACAAGCCGACAGTCTGCGTAAAACCAGGGAGGATACTCCCGCTAAAGTTGTATTGGCGGACGGCACTATAGTGATCCGCTCTTCCAACCAACTGGTTAAAGGCGATGTTTTCACCTGCGAGACCGGTGATACCATCCCAACCGATGGCGAGATCATTGAAGGCTTGGCGACCATAGACGAATCGGCCATTACAGGTGAATCCGCCCCTGTTATCCGTGAAGCAGGCGGCGATAAATCTTCAGTTACAGGCGGCACCAAAGTTTTATCTGACCAGATCAAAGTACAGGTTACCACCCAGCCGGGCGAAAGCTTCCTGGACAAGATGATCGCGTTGGTAGAAGGTGCATCAAGGCAAAAAACACCTAATGAAATTGCCCTGACTATTTTACTGGCAAGCTTTACGCTGATCTTTATCATCGTCTGCGTGACGTTAAAGCCATTTGCTGATTATGCCAATACGCCCATTACTATAGCGGCATTAATATCGCTGTTTGTTTGTTTGATCCCAACTACGATAGGCGGCCTGTTGTCAGCTATCGGTATAGCCGGGATGGACAGGGCCTTACGTGCCAATGTGATCACCAAATCAGGAAAAGCGGTGGAAACAGCAGGAGATATTGATGTTTTACTGTTGGATAAAACCGGTACCATCACTATCGGTAACCGTAAGGCAACTCATTTTTGGCCGGCTTTAGACATCTTACCGGATGATCTGGTTAAAGCAGCCGTATTATCTTCGCTGGCGGATGAGACGCCTGAGGGCAAATCTATTGTAGAACTGGCACAAACAGGTAAAGCCGGATTTTCTGTACAGGCACCTGACGGATCAACATTTATTAAATTCTCGGCTGAAACCCGCTCAAGCGGTATCGATACGCCGGATGGAAGATCGATCAGAAAAGGGGCTTTTGATTCTATTCGCAACCTGGCTCATCAGGCTAAAAAAGAAGTTCCGGCAGATGTGGAAGAACGTGTAAAAACTATCGCTTCTAATGGCGGTACGCCGCTTGTGGTTTCACAAAACAACCAAATTTTGGGTGTTATCGAGTTGCAAGACATTATCAAGCCCGGCATTGCCGAACGTTTTGAGCGCTTGCGTAAAATGGGTATTAAAACCGTAATGGTAACAGGTGATAACCCGCTTACCGCCAAATTTATAGCCGAAAAAGCAGGCGTGGATGATTTTATTGCAGAGGCCAAGCCCGAGGATAAAATGAGATATATTAAGCAAGAGCAAGCAGCTGGTAAGCTGGTAGCGATGATGGGCGATGGCACGAACGACGCTCCGGCATTAGCACAGGCTGATGTGGGTGTGGCCATGAACAGCGGCACACAGGCCGCCAAAGAGGCAGGTAACATGGTAGACCTTGATAATGACCCGACCAAGCTGATTGAAATTGTGGAGATTGGCAAGCAATTGCTGATTACCCGGGGTACATTAACTACTTTTTCTATCGCCAACGACGTAGCCAAATACTTTGCTATTGTTCCGGCATTGTTTATGGCCTCAATTCCGGCTTTAGCCAGTATCAATATCATGGGCTTACACAGCCCGGAAAGCGCTATACTGTCGGCGGTGATCTTTAACGCGATCATTATCCCAATGCTGATCCCGCTGGCCCTAAAAGGCGTGGAATACGTACCGATCGGTGCAAGTGCGTTACTTCGCCGTAACCTGCTGATCTATGGCGTGGGCGGTATTGTCGCACCTTTTATCGGGATCAAATTAATTGACCTGGTTATTTCTGTAATGTTATAAAACAAAAAACATGAAAACTTACATCATACAAGCCATAAGGCTTACCGTAGTACTAACTATATTGTTATGTGTTATTTACCCTGTAGTTATCAGTTTTGCCGGCAAATTGTCAAAAGGCCATGGCGATGGTGAAACCATCGTTGTAAATGGAAAAGTAGTTGGTTATGCCAACGTCGGCCAAAGCTTCACTAAACCGCAGTATTTTTGGGGCAGGCCATCGGCAGTTGGTTATAACGCAGCCGGTTCAGCAGGCTCTAATAAAGGGCCAACCAACCCGGATTACCTGAAGGACGTGGGCAAAAGGATAGATACGTTGTTAAAATATCATGCTTACTTAAAACGCAGCGATATCCCTTCCGAAATGGTTACCGCTTCAGGCAGTGGCCTTGACCCGGATATTTCGGCTAAGTCAGCCGAAATACAGGTCAAACGCATAGCGCAATACCGCAAGCTGGATGAAAAAAAGGTAGCTCAATTAGTGGCCGATCATACCGAAGGCCCGCTATTGGGTTTATTCGGTCCATCAAAAGTTAATGTGCTTAAACTGAATGTAGCACTTGACCAATTAAAATAAAACGCCGCGACGACCCATAATAATGACAATGCACCAACATGGGCAATTGCCCATGTTGGTGCATATCGCCGATGACACACTAAGTACGACAGCGGCCTAATTTGTGCAGGCCGCGGTCTATGCTTTTTAGATATAAAGATAAGCATGCGCGTTTTGTGATTAATTTTGTTTGTTGATTAATTAGTTAGTTTGCGTTGCATGCAAAAGGGGATGTTTTCACATCCCCTTTTATAGCTATAATAAAAACAGGCTTTACCAGGCCAAACCAGATAATGACAGAAGAAAACAAAGAACAGCCGGTTGAACATTTCCTGGAAATGATCAAACGCTCCCGGCGCGGTAAGTTTAAGATCTATATCGGGATGAGTGCCGGGGTGGGCAAAACCTACCGGATGCTCCAGGAGGCGCATGCCTTGCTCAAAAACGGAATCGATATCCAGATCGGTTATATCGAAACGCATAATCGTACCGAAACGCATAACCTTTTAGCGGGCCTGCCTTTGATACCGCGCCGCAAAATATTTTATAAGGGCAAGGAATTGGAGGAGATGGATCTTAAAAATATTTTAAACCGCCACCCCGAGGTGGTAATTGTTGATGAACTGGCACACAGCAATATAGAAGGCAGCAAAAACAGCAAACGCTGGCAGGACGTGGCAGATATCCTGGAAGCGGGTATCAACGTGATCTCGGCGGTAAATATCCAGCACCTGGAAAGCCTGAATGAGGATATTGAGAAAATTACCGGTGTGGCCATTACCGAAAGGGTGCCGGACAAAGTATTGGAGATGGCAGACGAGATCGTCAATATCGACCTGACCGCCGATGAATTGATCGACCGGCTGAAGGATGGTAAGATTTATGATCCGGCTAAAATTGAAAGGGCTTTAAATAATTTTTTTAAGAGCGAAAAGATCTTACAGCTCCGGGAGATCGCCCTCAAAGAGGTCGCGCATCACCTTGAGCGTAAAATTGATGTTGAAATTCCCAATCAGATCAAATTACGACCGGAGAAATTCCTGGCTTGTATTTCTTCAAACGCCGAAACCTCCAAGATCGTGATCCGCAAAACCGCCCGGCTGGCATCTTATTATCGCTCGCCCTGGATCGTTTTGTATGTACAGAGCAGCAGCGAAAGCCTGGATAAGATCAAACTGGATAAGCAAAGGCACCTTATCAATAATTTCAAATTGGCCACTGAGCTGGGTGCCGAAGTCATTAAAGTAAAAAGTGATCAGATCACCCAGGCCATTATGAATATTGCCGAAGAAAGAGATATCACGACGATTTGCATTGGGAAACCACATTTAAGCCTGTTCCAGGTAATTTTAAGAACAGCAGTATTTAACAGCCTGCTTAAAAAAATAGCAGCCACAGAAACTGATTTAGTCATATTATCATGAAAGTAAAAAATAAACTTCGTTTAGGGTTCGGCTTTTTGTTTATCGTCGTACTCTTTTTTGGTGCCATCTGTCTGTTCTATATCAATGAGATTTCCAATAGCGCCAAAATCATTTTAAAGGATAATTATGAATCCTTAAATTTCTCGAGAGACATGCGTACCATCCTGGACGAAAATACCTTACCTCTTAACCCGTCAGCCGTCACTGCTTTTGAAAAGCAACTCGTCAAAGAAGAACATAACCTGACGGAACGCGGTGAAAAAGAAACCGTTCAGGGTCTGCGTGCCGCCTTTACCCAATTACAACAGCCAGGGGTTAGCACAATACAGCAAGCACTTATCGAGAAGACGGCCAGGCGTTACTTAAGGGATATCGAAGCGGTCAATATGCGGGCGATCGTACATAAAAACGATCAGGCCCGTGCTTCGGTGGATAAAGCAACCCTCTTTCTTGGGTTAGCGGGAAGCATTGCCTTTTTGGTGTTATTTAGTTTTAGCGTAAATTTTCCGGGGATCATTTCCACGCCATTAAACGCGCTATTGATTGGTATCCGGGAAATTGGAAATAAAAATTACAATAAACGGATCCATTTTGAAAAAAATGATGAATTTGCCGAGGTAGCCGGCGCTTTCAACGATATGGCAAGCCGGTTGAATGATTGGGAAAATAGCAATCTCTCCAAGATCATGTCCGAGAAACTGCGTATTGAAACGATCATCGAGCAAATGCACGACGCCATTATCGGGATCAATGAAAAACAGGAGATCCTGTTCATTAATACGGCGGCAAAAAACATCCTGAATTTAAGTAATCAAAAATCGGAAGGTAAATCGGTTGCAGAGATCGCTAAAAACAATGATCTCTTTAAATCTATACTGGAGGAAGGTAAAGCCGGCCGGCCATTTAAGATCGTATTAGAGGGCAAGGATTCGTACTTCCAACTGGAGGCCAGCGAAATAGCCGTACCCAACTTGTCACCAGACCAGGCCGCGGCTATAGCTATCGCCAAAAAATCAGCCGGAAAAGTTTATATCCTTCGCAACATCACCGAATTTAAAGAACTTGACGAGGCAAAAACTAATTTTATTGCGACTATCTCCCATGAACTAAAAACACCCATATCAGCCATAAAGATGAGCGCTAAACTGTTAGCAGATAACAGGGTAGGCGAATTGAACCCGGAGCAGGAACAGCTGGTACAACATATCAGCGGTGATGCCGAGCGTTTACTAAAGATCACCTATGAATTGCTGGACCTTTCGCAGGTTGAAACCGGAAATATTCAATTAAACTTTGTATCCACCAAGCCGGAACAGATCGTTGACTACGCCGTAAAGGCGGTTAAGTTTGAAGCCGATCAGAAGGGGATCGTTATCGAACAATCAATTGCTGCTAATGCGTCGAATATTCACGCAGATCTGGAGAAGACAGCCTGGGTAATGATCAACTTTATATCTAATGCCCTGCGGTACAGTGCCCCGAAATCTAAAATTTCCGTCCAGGTGACCGCAAAAGGCAATATGGTTGAATTTTCGGTAAAGGACTCCGGAAAAGGAATAGACCCCCAATACCAGCAGCGTTTATTTGACCGCTATTTCCAGGTGCCGACTGACGGGCAAAATAAATCGGGGTCCGGACTGGGCCTGGCTATTTCCAAAGAATTTATTGGCGCGCAAGGTGGTGAGATCGGTGTGGAAAGCGAAGTCGGCGTAGGTAGCCGGTTTTACTTTAAATTACCTGTGGCGAATGCCTGAGACAGGTTTTCAAAATGAAAAAAAACATGCCCGTTTTGAAAGGCGTTAAATAACCCTCGATTACTGTAAAATAAAAAAACAGCCTTTAAACCAACTAAAAGGCTGTTTTAATTTAAACGCAGTTTTCGGCACCACTTTTGGATGATGCGGAAAATATTAAAAATAATTTACCATGTTACTAACCATTTTAGAAGTTGTATTACTATTAAGCGCAATTGTTATATCATTAAGACCCCCGAAAACAAAAAAGAAGCACGTCTTCAACACGCCATTGAAAGTGTGTAAGGATACCGAGGTGGGTTCTTATGCCGTAAATGAAAGGGGTGCGCTGGAAGAAATTCAAAAAGCCAGTCTGACCGATCATCAGCATTAGCCGCACGCATTACCAGGAGGTACCCTTCATGTTCACATTCGGTGTGATAATCGACAATATTATTTTATGCGAATATAGTATAAAACAAAAAAACAGACATGCACCAGTGAGTTAAAAAAGGTGCGTTTGTAAAAACGGATTATACTTCGACAATTGCTTTTATAGTGCCATTTTTCGGATCGGATAGATTTGAAAAGTTGGCAGCAACGTCATCAAACGCCACTCTATGCGTAATGTAATTAGAGGGATCAACCAATTTATTTTTCATGGATGATATTACGTGATCAAAATCGACACGTGTAGCGTTTCGGCTGCTCATTAGCGTAGCTTCTCTTTTATGAAATTCAGGATGACTAAAACTTATCTCTCCTTTTTGCAGACCAATCAAAATAAATCTTGCTCCATGCGCCATGTATTGAAACGCGTTGTTAATAGCCTTTTGGTTACCGGTAGCATCTATAATAACTGTTGGCATATCTCCGCCTGTAATTTCTTGCAATCGGGCGGTAACATCATCCTTAAGGGCGTTGATTGTATGATCAACTTTTAATTTTTCTTTGCAAAAGCTCAAACGTTGTTCATTAATGTCTAAAGCTATTACTCTACCGCCTGCAATGCGGGCAAACTCCATAGTGCCTAATCCGATTGGACCTGCGCCAATAACTAATACAAATTCTTCTTTTGCGATACCCGCACGTCGAACACCATGGGCCCCAATTGCAAGTGGTTCAACCAACGCCAGCTCATCTAAACTTAAGCCCTGTGCAGGCAGTAGTAAGCGGGTAGGCACTTCAATATATTCGGCCATGCCACCGTCGGTGTGTACACCAAGTACTTTAATGTTAGCGCAACAATTGGGTCTGCCTGTACGGCAGGCCAGGCAGGTCTGGCAATTGATATATGGGATGACAGTGACGATGTCGCCTGATTTAAAATCGTTATTAGCAGTTACCACCTCGGCTGCCAACTCATGCCCCAATACCCTTGGATAGCTGAAATAGGGTTGCGTACCCTCGAAAGCATGCAGGTCTGTACCGCAAACGCCAATACGGCGTACCCGCAAAAGCGTATTGCCGTCAACCGGTTCCGGGGTTGACCGATCTGCATAAATTAACTTGCCGGGCTCTTTACAAATAAGTGTTTTCATTGATTATTACAGTCTTTATCTACTTGTCAAATATTACTTTAGGCAAATCGACGTTTTGCATTTATTTAGAATTTATCGGTGTGATCTGCGCTACAAAACCACCACCCGAAACCATTTTTATCGTTAGTGCTTTCTGCGAATTGATAATGCCGGTTGTCTTTACTAATTTCTTAGGATCGACATCCGCGTCAGGTGCATCGGCCCAGGTAGTAATGCTGTACTTACCGGCCGGTAAAAATTTAAGGTCTAAACTAAGGCTCCTGGCAATGCTGTTGTTCATTACCCCAACGTACCAGTTTTTTCCGCTTTGTTTCGCTATGGCAATATATTCGCCGGGATAGCCGGCCAAAACTTTTGTATCGTCCCAAATCGTAGGCATACCTTTTAAAAAGTCGGCACCAGGTTGGCCCAGGATATTTTCGGGCGCGTCGCAGTAAACCGTAAACGGGCTTTCGTAGATCACAAATTTTGATAGTTCGGCACAGCGGGTATTCATTACAACCGTTGGGATTTCTTGTCTGAAATTTGCTTTGGTCACATTTAAAAATCCGCCAGGTGTATAATCCATTTGGCCTGCCAGCATTCGTGTAAATGGCAGGGTGGTGTTGTGTTCCGGCGTTACCCGGTTAGAAAATTTCGAATATTCTTCGCCCATAACACCTTCGCGGGTTATCATGTTGGGATAGGTCCGGATGATACCATCGGGTTTAAATGCGCCATGAAAATCAACCATTAAATGGCATTTGGCCGCTGTTGTAATAATACGGCGATACCAGTTAACCATTTGCTGATCGTCACGATCCATAAAATCTATTTTAACGCCTGCAATTCCCCATTGCTGATATATAGGAAATGCTTTTTCAAAAGCACTATTGCGATCAACATCACTATTATAAAGCCATATCCAGCACTTTACATTTTTTGATTTGGCATAGGCCAATATCTCAGGCATGTTGATCTGTGGCGCGGGTTTGGTTATATCAGCCTCCGGACTGTTAAATTGGCCATACCACTGCCAGTCTATCAGCATATAGGGCCAATGTTGTGCCGATGCCAGGTCAATATATTTCTTGATAGTGGGCATATCCATTTTAACGTCACCACTCCACCAATTATCCCAGGCGCTCATGCCGGGCTTTATCCAGCTTACGTCGCTTAAAGCACAAGGCGGATTAAGATTTTGAATGATCTCCGATTCGATCAATTTGCCTGGTCGGTCAGCCAGCATAATTACCCGCCAAGGCGTAAATAAGTTATCAGTGAACTTTGCTTTTATCCCGCTCTCCTTTTCGCCGGGTAATGGTGCTAATTTGGTTACTAAAGTTGTATGATCTGATGCGGTGGTATCACTGCTTAATGAGCCTATATAAAAGCCGGGATAGTTATCAATATCAGCTTCGGTAATGGCCACGTATTTTTTCCCGGCAGTTTCTATTAAAAACGGTAGCGCCGCTATAGTTTTATTTGTGACATAATTAATGTTACGTGGCCAAAATTCAGATTCCTGCGAAGAATTATACCGGCCATACTCGGCAACCCAGGCTTTTGCATTACCCGCAATATTAAAGCTTGTTAATTCTTTGGTTATTTGACGTTCGTCCTTATTCACGTTACCAAAAAGCTGGTACCTGAATGCGACACCATCATTATAGGCTCTAAAAAACATTTTCATTTTGCGGTGACGGCCGCCGCTTTCTTCCAGCAGTAATTCAAGTTCGTTATAATGATCGGTTATCCGGCTATGTTTTGACTTTACTACCGGTTGCCAGGTTTGGTTAAACTCATGCGCGGATTGATTCACCACTTTCATCGTTTTGCCCATCGGTTCCTCGCCCATAAACTCGAAACCCAATGCTGATGGATTTATAATCGATTTTCCATTGCTGTTAACCGAATATTGAAGTTGATCTTTATTGCTTACCGTTATTTGCAGGGCGTTATCCGGCGAATTCACCCGGTAATTTTGGGCGCGCACCGCGGCATTAGTTAACAAAACGACAGCAAAAGTAATAACAGCAGTTTTCATAACGATCAGGCAATTGGTCTTCTATTTTTAGCATAAAGGCGCTTTTGCCTGTTGCCGGTTTGGTAAATTTACTTTTAATCCGGCATTTGTTTGCTTAAAATTTAAAGATTGCCTGCGAGTTACAAAATTTGAAACATCACCAAAAACAGTTTAAATCGTTACATTAATTAACTGTCGTAGTGATGTACTTAAATAATTGGTTTTAATGTGCAAGGTTCCTGTTCTATCATTATTATCAAAGTAATAGCCATCAGCTGATTTTTCAAACTGTTGTTTTGTTACATGACGTTTCAATTTCGCGCCATTTAAGGCTACAGATTTAGGAGCCACCGGTTGGTGTATAGCTAACAGGTAAACCCTGTTTTTATTGACTCCGTTATATGTGCCCCTGGCAGCGTTGATAGTTATTCTGGTATTAGTTGTGGATCCATCAAGCTCTATAAGTGTTTTTGCGAATGCTCCGGTTTTGTATTGGCGGGTCAATCCATCGTCCTCATACAGGTCAAAGGTTGATTTCATGAATGGGTATAAAGCCAGGGTAAGCGTATCTGTCTTCTTTTCCCCATCATAATTCATTTGGGGATACATCGGTATGATAGCACCAGCTTTAATAAATAAAGGAAGCTTATCCAAAGGCGCAGGATAATTGTTCAACCAGGTATCACCATTGTGCGCCTCACCGGTCCAGTAATCATACCAGGTACCTTTAGGCAGGTAAATGCTGTCTCGCTTGGCCTCACTTTTGTAAACGGGAGCCACCAAAAGGTATTCGCCGTTCATAAACTGATATTGCGTTTGTTTGCCCCAGGTATTCTTATCCTGTGGGAATTCAAGTACCATAGCACGGCTGGAGGGCACACCGGTTTCATGCGCCTGTTCGCAATACGTATACATATAGGGCGTAAGGCGCATTTTAAGCTGCAGGTATTTCCTGTTAATTGAAGTATAAGGTTCTCCGTAGATATAGGGTTGTTTATCTTTTTTTGCCCAGCCGCTCATCACCATAAATACCGGGGTAAAACATTTCCATTGCAAGTCACGCACATAAGTGGAATCGCTACCGCCGAAGATCCCGTCTACATCGCCCGTGGCGGCGTTTTGTGCTGATAAACCGGAGCCGATAATGGTGGGGATATGGAAACGGATATATTCCCAATTACCGGTTTGATCACCCGACCAGACCGTCGAATAGCGCTGCGTACCTGCCCATCCCATCACACTCCATATAAATCCTCGCGCGTCGCTGTTATTTTCTATTCCTTCATAAGCTGCTTTGCAGCCATCAAGGGCGTACTTATAACCCGGGCCCACCCATGCTACGTCCAATTTGGCCACACGCGATCCGTACTGGCCTACTTCTTTTGCAATTCTTTCCACACCGTTCTCCGTCCATAAACCTGTATAAAAACCACGTTTATGCAATTCTGTGATAGTCGAGTCCAACTTGGTGTAGCCACAACCATAGCCATCATTAGGTAAGATCCAGCCGCGCGGCATATTATTGGCTACATATTTATCGGCGACAAGTTTGATCACATCGGGTGTTGTACCGTTAATACCAGATCCGGTATAGTTTTTAGTATCGTACCCTTTCATACCCCGATTATAACAATTGGCATCCCCCATGCTTAAAGCCCAGCGCGGCATTAAAAAAGGGCGGCCGGTAATCTGTGTATAGCCATTTAATATTTGTTTCAGACCGGGGCCATAAAAATAAAAACAATCAAAACGATCCTCGTTATGCGTGAAAGTTAATCGCTCTTTAAAGGAATATTTACCGGCGTCAAACGTATTACGAAAAGCGCCATAACCCGCGGTAGACATATAAAAAGGGGCAGGATTGGCACGGCCACCATCATCCCAGCCTCCACCTTTTTCAATCAGAATATCTTTATTACGATGCGAAAAGTAGCCGTTTTGCATGCCGCATCCATAAAAATACTCATCAGGCTGACGCTTCATCACCTGGCTGGTGCGGGCGCCAAAGGACATTGGCTCCGCCTCTTCCCAAATTTGCTTTGTATCTGTAACGTCATATAAGGCAAACCTTAGCGGCGCTTTATATACTCTAACCACACACTCCTTACTCTTTAGCTGGTAATACGATCCTTTATCAGATGAAACGAGGGCCGGGTTCTTTATGGCGTAGCTTACAACGATATCATTGGCGGCAGGATTTGTAAATTCACTGTCAGGCGTCATCCATATTCTGAAAATATCATTGGCGTAAAAAATAACCTTAAATGAAGATTGACCCGCAGCGATATCAAACTCATTGTTGTTTGCTTTAAAACTGGTAAGGTTACCTACTTTAGATTCTTTGGCGCTTATTTTAGTTTCCAGCTTGTTATTAGATGGATTTTGATCTCCTTCATAATTTAATTCAAAATTTAGGGAATGCGAAGCTTTGCCAGTTAAATCTGTTGCCGGGAACTTAACCAGGATCTCCTGGCCGGGTTGCAGGCCATTTTTTATTGCCGGTACATTAACGCTTGTTTTGGCCTTTCCATCAATGCTACAGTTTACTTTAAAATCGGATTTTATGCTTGTCGTTCCGCTATTCTTAACAGTTACCGCCAGAATATCCGTTTTGGTAAAGGTGTTCTCATTTTCATTATGTGATTGTAACCGGCCTAAGGCAAGGTCTTTTTCATAGCCTTGTGCCAGTTCTATATCATCCACCATCCAGTACCAGCTATAATAGCCTTTCCAGTAAAACCGCAGATATACTTTAGGTTGATTAGCCGCTATTTTGGTAATATTGACTTCTTGATTAATGGGCGTAAACATGTCTGTGGCGGCTGGTGAATTATTAACCACATTAAAATCTGTCCAGTGTTCACCATCGGTACTAACACCGGCAAATAAGCCGGCACCTGCTGCGGCAGCCTCCGCATTGTAACGGAATGTTTGCTGAAACCGCAGAATAACTGATGCTTTGCCCGAACAGTCTATGCTGCCGGTTTGCATCCAGGTATCGGGGTGCCATCCTTTTTTTATCCAGCCTGGCTGATCTTCATCTACAAAGTAGCCGGCCTGGAACTGCAGGTGATACCCCCTGCTTTTAGACGCAATAGGCGGGGCCTGCTGCTGATATTGATAAGAGCCCGGATAAGGTTGATTAGTCACGATCCATGCTAAATTTTGACCGCTTTTATCAACGTTTTTCCATCCCTCAGGCAATTTTCTACCTTTGAAGTTTTCTGACCAAAAAACCTTTGGATCTGGTGAAAGTTTTTGCCCGAAGGATTGCAAAAAACTAACGATCAGGAAAGGTAAAAGGAAAGCTTTCTTTAATAATGTATGCATGGCAGGGTCTTACTTTGTCAATAAAATAGGTTAATTCTGTTTCTGATCAATGATATTAGCCGGCTGCTGCTCAATATCATTGATAATTTGTTTAAATACAGGTTCTCCATTTATATACTCATTTAGCAGCTTGAACTGATTCTTAGCTCTGATTAAATTATGGCCCGGATATTTAGCCCCATAATAAGTATCGTTGTTTAAGAAATCGGTTAAAAACCGGAGTGCCTGCATGTAGATGATCAGCTTGCCCGAAAATATAAAATGCCGCTTTTCGATCTTTGTTAAAACACTACCCATTTCTGAAATATACCCTTTATAAATGGCTTCGAAAAAATCATATCTCACGTAAACTTTTGAGAGATCCTTTTCCTCTTCATTCGCCGGCGACAGGTAGGTCCGCATCATGTCGCCTACATCACTCAGGTAATAACCCGGCATTACCGTATCCAGATCTACAACGCAAAGTGCGTTTTGCTCATCATTAAATAATACATTACTTATTTTAGTATCATGATGGATAACGCGCAATGGTATTTCGTCGCTATCAAGCAGGTGGGCATAGGTTTCTATAATTTCCTGGTGCTTGTACACTTCATTGATTTCCGCCAGAGCCTGTTCTTTTCTTAAAATATGGGCATTTGCATAAGCTACTTCAAACTGAGCGAACCTTAATGAAAGATCATGAAAGGCTATTAATGGGTATTCCAGCAACTCAATATTAAAGTTATTTAATAAATGAGTAAAACGTCCAAACTGCCTGGCCGCTTCAAAAGCTTCTTTTTGGCTCTCCAAAGTATCTATGGCGTGTGAGCCCTGGACAAAGGGGAACAATCTGAAAAAGTCGCCGGCTGATGATCGTACAATGGACTCTCCCGTTATCGACTTTAATGGAGCTACAAATAAATAACCCGGATAGCGTTTATTCAGGTATTTCTCGATCAATTCCAAATTATTGATAATAATTTGGGGATTTGTAAAGACTGCAGTATTAATTTGCTGCAAAATATAGGACTTTTCCTCAATTACTAGTTTATAAGTATCATTTATTAAGCCGGAGCCAAAGGCTTCGATTTCATAGCTATCAATTCTCAAACCGAACTTTAACAGTATCTCATCGAACATAAAAAGGTTAACATTTTAAAGTATTGCCGCTTATTAAATGCGGCAATACTTTTAAGGTGTATTATTGGTTTATTTTATCCGGGTTACACCCGGGAATTTCATAGTGATCAGAAGCTACCCTTTTAAGGCATCATTATTGGTGTACTTAAGGTTATATATTTTAAGGCTGGATCCGTGTGGCATCTACTGACTGTATGACTACTAAATATGACCCCGGAACAAATATTCGTAACGGGAAACGTAATCTCATATGCCATTGGCCGGAAACCTTGCCATCAGCAGCCACGTATTTGCCCACGATCCGCTGATAAATATTAAATCCGTTTCCAAGTGAGTTAAGCGGGAAAGGCGTTAGCGGGTACCTGAATACGCTTGAAGTGTTTGTATAGTAGTACGAACTGGTATATTGCTGAAAACATTGCAAAAATGGCGGCCCTGTATAAGGCGCCGGTACTACTTCGCCCGCCTGCGGGTTCCATGGGGTGCCATTTTTATCTATATACTTAACCGTTACTATATTAGGCGTATCTGCCAGCCTGGTAATGGTTATTTTTGGAATTTTTCCTGAGCCGCCGCTAACGCTTTCATTACCAACCTTTGCGAATGACTCTGACGTACTGCCTATTGCAGGAACCGCATCAAAGTTGGTGGTATCTACCAGCGTGAAAGCACCTATTTTGGGATATATCCTTGTTCCGGCTATATTAGTTATTTTTAAATCAAACTTGTATGTTCCACCGGGTAAATTTAGCGCTCCGGCATTGGCACTCAACTGCCCGCTGGCAGGCAAAAAAGATACCGGCGGGAGGTACTCTGTTTTCAACGCCGAAGTGATCTGTGCGAAAGATGTATCTACTCTAGGATCTATATATCTGCTAAAAACAGTTACCGGGTATGTTTTACTAAACAACGAGTCAACTATATTACCGGCACTGTTGTAATAATGAACAACTGAAACCGTATATGGCTGCGTTGAGCCATCGGGGTTAAACGGTATGCTCAAAAAGGTACGCCCTTTGGGTACCTGTATAGGATTTTGCTGATAAAAAACATTAGGGCTAAGATACCCCGCGGTATTCTTTTTACAAGCATATACTATAGTTATACATGCCAGTACGGCAGCGATATATAGGTATGATCTATTTTTCATGTTATATTAGCTTAATGATGTTTAAAATAAAGTATATGTGTATTGGCAAGCACGTTAAGCTGGCCCGTAGCGGTGGTAAGCCCGCTGGTTTGGCAAAGTGCCCTTATGCCGACAGAATCAGGTATTGTGGCCGCGATAAGCGGAGAAGGCAGTGGCCCGCCTATAATATACGTGTAAAACTCAAGTTTTGGGGGTGTACTTACCACAGATGTATAACCAAGGGTCACATCAGTAGTCATTTCGAACGAAATTACTGCCTGTTTATTGGCAAGTGATGTATTATATACAACCCCTGTTTGTGAAAGCGAATTGTAAGTAACCGTTTTAGGGATAATGTACACATTTATAGAATCCTTAAATGATTGCAGGTCATACTTGATGAGTGTGTCAATTGTATAGGTTTTTTTCGGATCAACATTATATACTTCCAATCTCCTGGCATTAAGATAATTATTTATAGAAAAATCGGTTGGGGCATAAAATGTTATGCCTTGCTGATTGATGACATTTTTTAGGCCCGCCCTGTCAACCAGCATAAGCAGTGTATCAAACATATTAAACCGGTTACTTTTTAAATAATCGTA
>JAQBOP010000155.1 GCA_028287975.1 Mucilaginibacter sp.
TATCAGGTTTTATTTGTTAATGCGGAGAGTGGGGGATTCGAACCCGCGGACCTGTTACAGTCAACAGTTTTCAAGACTGCCGCAATCGACCACTCTGCCAGCTCTCCGGGGACAAAAGTACAAATCCGGCCCGAATTGGCAAGTGGGAATTTCACTTTTTTTAACATTCTGTTAAAAAGATGATAACTCACTGTAAATTAATTTGTTGAAAACTTAGTTTGTCAGCTTTTCGGCGCGGAAAGAGTTAAAACGTGGTTTTACGATCTTTAAATTACGCTTGGAAAGATCAATACTTGCATTTAATTCGAAGCCAATTAGCAAGATCAGGGAGTTTAAATACAACCATAACATCACTACGATAAGTGTGCCTATGGAGCCATATAGCTTGTTATAGGATGCGAAATGGTTAATATAATACGTAAACCCCAGTGAGGTTAAAATAGCCAATCCCGTAGCTAATATAGAGCCTGGGCTTAAGAACGGCCATTTTAATTTATGCGACGGCCCGTAGCGGTATAAAACAGAAATGGTAACAAAGAATATGATAACGATGATGAACCATCGCGATAAGGTCAGCAGATAGATCCAGAAATGGCTTTTGCTGGCCACATGGCTTTGCAGATAATTAATTACGCTTTCGCCGGCTATCATTATAGCTATGGCAATGATAAGCGCTATACTGATAATTACAGTAAGCAGCATGGCAATACCACGTCGTTTTAGCCAGCTGCGTTTTTCGAGTATCAGGGATGAATCGTTAAATGCCTGCATGAGCGTGCCTACACCATTAGTAGCAAAATACAAAGCCGTAACAAAGCCTAAAGACAACAGCCCGGCATTTTGATGTTTCAGAATGTCTTCAATGGTATTTTCAAGCGCCAGGTAGGCATATGTTGGCATAAGTGTGCGCAGTAATTCTAATAACTTATCCTGGAAGTTATTTATGGGTACATAAGCTATCAGCGTAAATAAAAACAGCGTGCCCGGGAAAAGCGCCAGCATGAAATTATAAGCTAAAGACGATGCTTTATTTAGCAGCGAATCTTCAAGAAATTCGTTGATCAAAGAAATAGTTACGGCGTAAATAGAAAGATTGCCAAATCCGGGTAAGACTACAGATTTGGTCCATTTAATAAAAGCCCGGTAAAGTTTTACCCGGAGTAGTAAACGATGCAGCCATCTCATTCGAAGCTAATTTACTTAAAAAATGGCTTTATTTTATCTAAAAATTCAGAAGAGGGCAGGCAAGGGCGGTTTGTAGTCATATTAACAAATACTAACAGCGTTTCGCCCTGGTGTATCAGTTCTTCCTTTTCGTTGTATAACTCGTACCTGAAATGAATTTTAACGCCCGGCATTTTATCCATGATTACCTTTACAGTGATCTCCTCGTCATATAAAGCAGGTTTTAAGTACTTGCTTTTCATTTCAAGCACGGGCATCATAATTCCGGATGCTTCCATGCCGCTGTAGGTAAGGCCAAGGCTACGCAACATTTCAACACGGCCAACTTCATAAAACTCGGCATAGTTACCGTAGTACATATAACCCATCTGGTCGGTCTCGCCGTAACGTACCCTTATTTTGGTTGAATGCTCAAACATTATTTTTTAATGTTATGCTCATCAAGTGCCTTGCGGAATTTCTGCGCATTAATATTATGCTCGGCCTCGGTAACAGCAAAGTTATGGCGATTTGAAAAATCCTCTTTTGCTACCATGTACAGGTAATCGTTCTTTTGGTAATTAAGTACAGCCTTAACTGCGTTTACAGATGGCAACATCACCGGGCCGGGCGGCAAACCGGTATGCATGTAAGTGTTATAAGGCGAGTTAACCAAAAGATACTTATTCAGTACCCTGTGTATGGTAAAATCATTCATGGCGAAGATAATGGTAGGGTCTGACTCTAATTTCATGCCCTTGCGCAGCCTGTTTAGGTAAAGGCCTGCAATGGTTGGCATCTCATCATCATACACCGCTTCACCATCAACTATCGAAGCTAAAATAGACACTTGCGGAATGGTAAGATTTATTGCAGCAGCCTGCTGTTTACGCTCTGGTGTCCAGAAGTTTTCATAATGCGCATACATGCGCTTAAAAAACTTATCCGGTACAATGTTCCAGTAAAGCTTATAACTGTCAGGCATAACCATCACAAAGGCATTGTCGGTATCAAGACCAAACTGTTTTACAAAATCAGCCGAATCAAGATAGCGCAGCAGTGTTAATGAATCAGCCTCCAGTTTCTTGCTTACAAACCCAACAAATTGTTGCTTTGTCCTGAAAACGTGAAAAGTCAGGTCAACCTGTTCCTGCTCGCCCAACTGCAGCATCCTGATGAACTTACGGTTGTTCATCCCCTCGTGCAGGCGGTATTTACCGGGTTTAACATGATTGGTGTATTTCATGTTACGGGCTGCCCACGCAAAGGTGATGGTATCTTTTACTATTCCTTTATCACGAATGGTTTTGTATACATCATTAAAATCTTCGCCGGTATGTATGTACAGGTATTCTTCCTTACCTGTGACGTTGGCGTCAAAATATCTTAAGTAGTAAAATATTAAAGTTCCCCCCAGTCCAATAATGGCCAGAACTACAAGGGTGATAATGAATTTTTTTAGTGTGCCGCCCGAAGGTGCTCGTTGTTTAGTCATAGTGTTAAAATAAGCTTATGCCTGCAATCTTTGCAGCGCTAATAATCCGCCTGTTAAATTCTTTACGTTTTGATACCCGTTTTGTATCAAAATTGATTGAGCCGTATCGCTTCGTAAACCGGCTTTACATATAACAATAATTTCGTCGGTTTTGTTATAACCTATTAATCCGGGGTTGTTTGTTAATTTAGATAGCGGAATATTTTTACCGCCGATATTATAGGTATGATATTCTATCTCTTCGCGCACATCCAGTAAATTTAAACTTTCGCCGCCCAACAGCCTGCTTTTTAAATTTTGTGCATCAATCTGCTGCATTACTTTTTGCCCTGGGTAACAACTAAATTAATTTTTGTGCCGATGCTTACCTTGGTCACCGAGTCTGTTTTCATTGGCGACTGGCTAATCACTACCACGTCACTTGAATCTGTTATAGCACCCTCATAAGTGATGGTACCTAAACTCAGGTTCGAGTTTTTCAATACAAATCGCACAGCATCCAGGTCCTGGTTGGTAAGATCGGGCACTTCAACCTCGCTCGCGCCAACACCGTCGCCTAATACCAGGTCAATTTTTGAGCCTTTGGGTATTTTGGTGCCGGCTTTAATGGTCTGTCCGGCCAGTTTGGTTTCTAATACCACGTTAAGCGCTATGTCTGCCCGGTAGGTAGTATCACCCACTTTTAAGCCATTGTTTGATAAAGTAGCAACCGCTTGTATGTAGGGCATTTGTTCGATGTCAGGCAGGTCAACAGGTGGCGCTTTAAGCGTAACCATGGTTAAATAGATCACGCGGTTTTCCTTAACGCTGGTTTCCGGGTCCGGATCTTGTTCAATAACCGTTCCGGGCGGCGCGTCACCTACGTAAACCGAATCTATCTGATAATTAAATCCCTGGTCTTTTAATATATTGATCGCCTTTTCAATAGGCATGCCTTTCAACATAGGCACAGGTATGCCCGAGCCGTGGTTAGTATAAAAACTTAAACTAAAAAAAGCTATCAGCACCACAGCAATAACAGAACCTATAGCCAGCAGTATATTGTTTCTGAAAGATGTGGTTTTTAAATAAGCCCCGAATTTACTCATCTGCTTTAGGTAATATATACTTAATTAAGCACCAAACATAAGGATAATTTCGGATTTTACAGTTTGAAAAACTAATGTATTAATTAGATATCAGGCTTTAAAAATATTTATATTTGGCCGTATGACAACTAAGAATATAGCGCTGCTGGCCGGCGGGTTTACCGGCGAATACGAAGTATCATTAAACAGCGCAAAAAATATTGCTGCTAATTTAGATAAAGCTAAATACAACGTTTATACCATTTTGATTAACCGCGACCGCTGGTTTTATGAGGATGGAAGTAATAGGATAGATGTTGATAAAAACGATTTTAGTATAACCATTAAAGGAGAAAAAATAAAGTTTGATTTCGCATTTATTACCATACATGGTACCCCCGGCGAGGATGGCAAAATGCAGGGATATCTGGATATGATAAATATCCCGTATAACACTTGCGATGTTACTACATCGGCCATCAGCATGAATAAGGCTTATACCAAAACCATTGTGCATGGCATTCATGGACTAAACACAGCCAAGTCTATCCGCCTGTTTAAAAATAGTAGCCATGATATTGGCGGTATAGCATCGTCTTTAAAGTTCCCGTTGTTTATTAAACCTAACAACGGTGGTAGTAGTGTGGGCATGAGCAAGGTTTATAGTGTTGCCGAATTGCCCGACGCTTTACACAAAGCATTTAATGAAGACGACGAGATATTGATTGAAGAATTTATAAAGGGCCGTGAGTTTAGCATTGGTATTGCCCGTCTGCATGGTAAGATAAAAGTTTTGCCAGCTACCGAGATCATCAGCTCGAAGGATTTTTTTGATTACGAGGCCAAGTATACATCAGGTGTTACTGAAGAGATCACACCTGCCGACTTAAGCCCTGCAAAGAATGCCCACATCGCAGAAATTGTTACCGAAGTTTACCTGCGCCTAAACTGTCGTGGTATGGCCCGGGTAGATTTTATTTTACAGGAAAACACAATTGATTTTTACTTCATCGAAATAAACACTACACCCGGCCAGTCGTCAAACAGCCTGATCCCGCAACAGGTGAGGGCGGCAGGCATGAGCGTACCTGATTTTTATGGCGAGTTGATTGAAGGTGCGATTTAGTTGATATATTATAAATAACATTTGTGTAAATTACCCCCTGTAAAAGTCCTTTTTACCCACTGCTGTTTTGTAAAACCTGCTGTACCTTTGGTTTATAAATTTAAAACGATCACTTAAAAAATAAAGAAATGGAAACTACAGCAAAAACAACAATTACTGTACAAGCTACAATTAATGCACCCGTAGAAAAAGTTTGGGAACTATGGAACGGCCCGGAGCATATTACAAAATGGTGCCAGGCCTCTGACGACTGGCACGCACCATATGCAGATAACGACCTGAAAGTTGGCGGTGAATTTAAAACCACCATGGCAGCCAAAGATGGCAGCTTTAGCTTTGACTTTGGAGGCGTTTATACCGAAGTAGAACCAAACAGCCTGATCGAATATAAAATGGGCGACGGCAGGGCAGTATCGGTTACTTTTATCCCGGAAGGTGATACAACCGGGGTTATTGAAACTTTTGATCCTGAAACCATCAACCCGATCGAAATGCAACGGGGCGGATGGCAAGCCATTTTAGATAACTTTAAAAAGTACACTGAAAATAATTAAGCCGTACTTATAAATGATATTTAAACGCCGGTCGCTATGATGTGACCGGCGTTTTTTAATTTGTAAAAGAAGTATAATGTTCAATAACGTCGGCAGGGATGGGGATAGCTTTGCCGGTATCAATGGTCACCATCACAAAATCAAACCAGCCGTCGCAGCAAACCTTATTGGTAGCTTTATTTTTAATGCTGAATTTTACGCGGCAATTTTTTTCGTTGATGCTTTCAATACCTGTAGATACGATAAAGTAATCGCCTAATAACAGCGGGCGTTTATAGTCTACAAATACACTGCGCACCAGCCAACCAAAGCCCTGTGCCAAAAAATGCTCCATCGGCATACCATAACAACGTTCCATCTGATCATACCGGGCAGCTAATACATAATCAAAGTATTTGCTGTTGTGTACATGGCGGTACATATCGATATCGTCCGGGCGTACGCGGTATTCGGTTTCAAAAGTGCTGTAAACAGGTGTTGTTGTCATTACTACAAATATGGATATTTGTATATTATATACAATGAAATTAAACCACATTAACCTGCCGGTAAAAGATGTAACGGCAGCGCGCGAATTCTTCGAAACTTATTTTGCCTTTAGATCTGTTGATGTTAAGCTAAATGATACGCTTTCTGTTTTAAAGGGGACAGACGGATTTACTTTGGTATTGATGTCCGAAAAACTGAACCAAAACGGTAACAACACCTATCCCGATGCTTTTCATATCGGTTTTTTTCAACAAACAGAGGCAGAAGTACTGGCGATATTTGAACTCTTGAAGAGCGGTGGGATCCATTTAGAAAAAGAACCGCAGTTAATTCGTAAAACGTTCGGCTTTTATTTTCATTACCAGGGGATTTTGATTGAAATAGCGACGGAGGGTTAGTCACATTTAAACTTTTGAATTTTAACTTTTTAATTCTGAATTTAAAATCTATCTTTGCACCCACAATTAACAAAAATTATTTACGCTTTAATATTATTCAGGTAATGTATTTAAGTACAGAGGCGAAACAAGAGATTTTCGCAAAACATGGTAAGAGCGCAGCCGACACAGGTACAACCGAAGGTCAGGTAGCATTGTTCACTTACCGCATCGCGCATTTGACAGGGCATTTGAAAAAGAACAAACATGATTTTTCAACCCAGTTATCATTGCAAAAGCTAGTAGGTAAACGCCGCGGATTGCTGGCATACCTTTACAAAAAAGATATTGAAAGATACCGTGCTATCATCAAAGCTTTACAGCTTAGGGATATTATTAAGTAATCCTTTCTTCATTTTAAAAAAAAGCCATTCTGTTATTAGGAGTGGCTTTTTTACATTAAGAAATAATATACACAAAC
>JAQBOP010000180.1 GCA_028287975.1 Mucilaginibacter sp.
CATTTTCCATATTTAAACCGCCTGTGGTTTGGCGAATATTTTGATTACGAACATAATACACCTGATTTTTTCCTTACCGAAGTTAGCGGCATACCGTTTGGCCTGATGGGCGAGATGCTGCAAGGCGGTGGCAATGCCTGGCGAGGGATGATCTATGGCATGACCAACCGCTTACCGTGGAGCGACGGCGCTGATCCGCGCCCGATATGGAAGGTATGGGACAGTTTTGGTATGAAAGGCACAAAAATGATAGGTTATTGGGTAGACACCAACCCGGTAAAAACCGATAACGATAAAGTGCTGGCAACCGTTTACAAAAAGAACGGCACTGTGCTGGTGGCTATCGCCAGCTGGGCTGATGCTACCACCGACATACAATTGAAGATTGACTGGAAACAATTAGGTATTAACCCGGCTACGGCTACCATTGTTGCCCCGGATATCAAGAATTTTCAGGCCGGGAAGACATTTGGCATCAATGAAAAAATACCGGTTGAAAAAGCCAAAGGCTGGTTGCTGATCATCAAATAAATGATATTTCAGAAACGCAATAGCGATATTGAAAAAGCAGGGCGAAAAAATAAATTTAAACCGAGAATCTACCGATAATCTTAATAAAGAATATTTCGCTAAATATGCTTATCTTGAACCGTAGTCGAATGAACCTCTGCCGGCGGCAAGGGGAGTTACATGTATGCGTATGCTCACTATCAAAATTGATTGATGGGTTGTCTTAACTAAGCATACCGGAACGGATATTCTTATGGTGCAAGCGGTCAAAAAAATATTCTTATGCCTGCTGTCTTTATTTCTCTTTTTACCTTGTTATTCCCAAAAAACAAAGGTTATAGGAATTGAAGAAGGGCTATCCAATAATACGGTCACCAGTATTTATAAGGATCGAAATGGCTTTATGTGGTTTGGAACATTGGATGGCCTTAATCGCTATGACGGTTATTCTTTCAAGATCTTTAAAAGCAATTATTTTGATCAGGAATCACTGCCGAGTGATATTATCCTGTCTATCAACTCTGATAAGGCAGGAAATCTTTGGGTAGGCACACGTCGCGGGGTTGGAATCCAGGATAAGAAGACGCTGAAATTTTCGCGTCTTAAGTTAAAGGATTCCTCTGGCTCTAAAATATTCAAAAATTATGTGTACTGCATCAGGCACGATAATAAAGGCACCATGTATATCGGTACTGAATATGACGGTTTGTTGTTAGCAGCTGATGGCAGTAAGGAATCTCATCAAATTCCGCTTGTAACACCACAGGGCAAAATCTACTCTTATCAGGTTAACGATATCGCTATTGACGATGATCAGGTAGTATGGCTTACTATTAAGGATTTTGGCCTTTGCAAATTTGACAATCAATCAGCAACTTTAAAAGTTGTCGTCAAAGATCTGCCTGCAGTTACCTGTATCGCCGCTTACAGGCAGAATGAAATTTATCTCGGCACCCGTGATGGTGTTTTAGCCTATTCGCGGCAGAAAGGCACCGTAACAAAAGTAGATCTTGGTGCTTTAAACAATTGTAACGTTATTAGATTTTTGATCGACAAAACCGGCAATCTCTGGATCACAACCTACGGCCAGGGGATCATCAAACTCAATCTTTCGGCCGGCCAGCAGGCTATTACCCAAATTAATTTTGGTGTATTAAGCAGTAATGTTATTAACTGTGTTTACGAGGATGATTATTCAAAAAAATGGATCGGGACGATTGAAGGAGGAATAAATATTATAGATGATAAAACCATTCAATTTAAGTCTTACCGGCATGACCCGGTTCAACCAAACAGCCTGGTCCATGATTTTGTCTATTCTTTCGGTGAAGATCAACATAATGATGTATGGATCGGCACAGACGGAGGAGGGATCAGTATTTGGAAAAGAAAGGAGCGCCTGTTTAAAAATTACACCTTTAAACCCAGTAAAGAATTAGGAAACTATCAAAACAACGTAACCGACATTATAAAAGACGACCAGCAGCGCATGTGGTTTTCAACGTTTGGCTCGGGCATATTTCGCTACAATGCTCAAACTAACTCGTTTCAGAACATACCGATCAAAAAAAATTCAAAAGTATCTGAAATTTGGAAGTTGTATAAAGACCACCATGGTGTTATCTGGGCCACCTGTTTTCCTGCCGGCGCAGACACGTCGGTTCTTTACAGATTTGTACCGGAACAAGGTTGTTTTATGGCTGCCCCTTTTAGGTTAAAACAAGAATTACTGTCTTTAACCTCTGATAATGCTGATAACTTATGGATAGGTACTTACCAGGGAATAATTCACGCTAACCGAACAAGCGGGGTAGATAAAACTATTAATTTTGATTACGAAGTCAGAAGTTTACTCTTCAGTAAAACAGGTACATTATGGGTCGGCACCTATGGCCGGGGCATTTTTTCCTATAACCCGGTTTCCGGAGCCCTGAAAAATTATTCAGAACTAAATGGTTTGTGTAATAATAAAGTGCTAAATATAGAAGAAGATGATAAAGGCGATTTATGGATGAGTACCTATCATGGTGTATCTAAACTGGACCCGAAAAGTGGAAATTTTGAGAGTTATTATGCTTCTGACGGATTACAATCAAACCAGTTTTATTTCAACGCCTCCGCGCATCTAAGCTCGGGAGAATTGATGTTTGGCGGGATCAAGGGTTTCAATATTTTCAACCCGGATAGTATCCATCGTTTTTACGATTTTCCACGGCTGGCTATAACCGGAATCCGGATTGCCAATAGTGATATAGATGCAAGTAGCTCTTTTGTGAAAGGGAACCCTGATTTTTACCATATCGACCATTTAAAATTACCTTATAACAAGGCCATGTTCTCTATCGATTTTGTCGCCTTGCAATATTCGCTGGCAGAAAAGATTCAATATGCCTATATGCTTGAAGGAAGGGATAAGAATTGGAATTATATTCTTAATCAGCATAGCCTTAATTATTCCCAGCTTAGTGAGGGTGAATATGTTCTGAAGATCAAATGTACCAATGCCTCGGGGATGTGGAGTGACCGGGAGAAGTTAATTTACATTACGGTAATGCCGCCCTGGTATCGTTCATGGTGGGCTTATGGCCTTTACTTTTTGTTTTTTGTTGGTTTGCTGGGCAGCTATCTTTATTATTATCGTAAGCAGACAGATCTTAAATATCAAATGAAGTTAGCTAAAGAAGTTAACGAAAATAAAATTTCGTTTTTTACTAATATCTCCCATGAATTAAGGACACCACTTACTTTAATTGTTAATCCGATAAAAGAATTATTGGTAAGTAACGGACAGACGATTGACCTTGTTGACCTCAGTACCGTATACCGGAACTCACGCCGGCTGCTGAGCCTTGTAGACCAGCTCTTATTATTTAAGAGTTCAGAAAAAGAAATTTCAACACTCAATTTAGCGTGGGTGAATATCAGTGAAATTTGCCGGGAAGTTTTTCTGTGTTTTAAAAATCAGGTAGCAGAAAAAAACATTGATTATAGTTTTGATGCTAACGGCCCGGATTTATATACAATGGGTGATCGCGAAAAGTTGGATATTGTTTTATTTAATCTCCTTTCAAACGCGATAAAGTATACACTTGCAAATGGAGAAGTGAGTTTACGAATTATTGAACAGGAGCATACAATTGAAATCTTTGTTAAAGACACCGGAATAGGCATCCCGAAGGAAACGGGCGATAACTTATTTAAAAAATTTTATCGCCTCGAACAAAAATCGGTTTCAGAAAGTGGCTTCGGAATTGGGCTTTATCTTGCCAGCCAATACATGGCGATTCATAACGGAGAACTAACCTACACAAGTGAATTGGGCCGGGGAAGCGAATTTAGGATAGTGCTGCCAAAGTCTGGCGAACCAACTGACACGCAATTAACTCAAGAGACCAATCCAAAAAAATCTCAGTCTATTCTTAACGAGTTGGTATTAGAACCCATAGATCATACTATACACCAACATAAGACCAGCAAGAATGCAGAAAGTGTCATTTCAAGTATTGAAACGCCAAAACAGACTATATTGCTAATTGAGGATGATGTTGATTTTAGAAAATATTTAAAACATTTGCTGCATAGCCATTATGAAATTTATGAAGCGGATAACGCTGAAGCAGGTTTCGGCATTGTTGCAGATCGTGATCCCGACGTTGTAGTTAGCGATGTTGTGCTAAAGGGAATGAGCGGAATTGAGTTTTGTGCGAAAATGAAAGAATCGCCTTCCTTCAGCCATATACCGGTTATCCTGCTAACCGGCAGCTTTTCTCCGGAAATCAAATTAAAAGGAATTGAATGCGGGGCCGATGATTATATAACAAAACCTTTTGAAAAAGACCTGTTAATAGCGCGTATTAACAGTATACTTAAGGGAAGAAATTTGCTTAAAAGATTTTTCATCAATGAGATAACATTGAAACAAAATCAGTTGAAGATCCCGGCTGAATATAGTGAGTTTATTACCAATTGTATCGCGATCATTGAAAAGCACCTGGATGATGAAGAATTTACTGCCACACAATTTTCGCTCGAAATTGGAATGAGCCGATCAAAATTATTTAGAAATATCAAATCAATTTCAGGCTTGTCTATCGCGGAATTTATCAGGTACATCAGGCTTCGTAAAGCCGGGCAACTGATGATAGAAACTGATATGCAGATTAAAGAAATCGCATTCAAAGTTGGTTTTAACGATCAAAAACACTTTCGGGAGCAATTTCATAAATTGTTTGAAATGAACCCTTCAGAATTTGTTAAAAAGTATAAAAATTCGCTCAGTGACAACAGAACATCGGCCATTATTGGTCAAATCATTAAAAGTTAGTTGATCGGGATTATAAAGTGCCAAAATTCTTTTCACGGTGTTGCCATTCACCGAATTTTTAAAGTGAAGCGGCTAATAAATTAACATTATCTACACATTAAGTTATTTTTTGAGGTTTACCCACCTTCATTTGGCCATTATACCCCCTTTAATTCTTTTTTTTTTCTTGCAATTTAGTCTTCGTAGGTAATAAACATACTTATTGTTTACACCAATCTATCTATTAGTTGTAATGCCCTGCGGGCGATTGTTCTCCATCATCTTTCACTTCAAAAAAATGTTCAATATGGAATCTAAATCAGTTACTATTAAAGATATCGCGAAGCAATTAAATATCTCTGTTTCGACCGTTTCCAGGGGCCTTCATGATCATCCAAGTATCGGCATTGCGACCCGGATGAAAATAAAAAAATTAGCCAAGGATCTATGCTATGAACCCAACCAAACCGCCATTTTTTTACAAAGTGGAAAAACACTAACTATAGGTGTAATATTACCTGAACTTTCAGAAGCATTTTTTGCCTCGGCAATAAGCGCGATCGAGGATATGGCCTATAAGCGAAACTATACTGTACTACTTGCCCAATCTCATAATGATGAAGCTTTGGAAAAACAACTGGTTGAAAAAATGAAGAATCACAGGGTTGATGGGCTGTTAGTTTCTGTAAGTAAAAACACTGCTTCATTTCAACATTTTGAAAACCTGAAAAAATTTAATATTCCGGTGGTGTTCTTTGACCGGATCCCGCCTATGGACAATATTCATTACGTTGGATGTAACATTAAAGTAGGAACGATGGAAGCGATGAGCTATCTCATAAACAAAGGGCACAGAGCTATTGGCCTCATCAACGGGCCGAACACTTTGAGGGCCAGTGCGGAAAGAAAAGACGGTTTTATCAAAGCCACAGAAAAAAGCAGGTTAAAAGCCGACAGATCGCTGATATCATCATGTGACTTAACCGAACAGGGAACGCACATGGCAATGGAAGAGTTGCTTGCTAATAAAAGGAGACCTACGGCGATCGTTACTTTTAACGATTATGTTGCATTATTCGCTATCGATTATGCCAAAAGAAAAGGAATAGATTTAGAAAACGAACTGGAATTTGTTAGTTATGCCAATCTTCCTATGATCAATTATATGCAGGATACGCCATCTGCTTCTGTCGAGCAATATCCTTATCTGCAAGGTCAAAAAGCTGCAGATATTTTATTTGACCTTCTTAATCAAAGGTGTCTTGGAATTGATGTTCAAAACGCTTATTACAAAATCATTATAGATTCAAGTTTGATCAAAAATAGCAGAGCAAGATTCAATGCTGATCATATAAATATTTCCAGAAAAGCTCCGCTTGAAATAGCATGTTAAAAATTGCCTTCGTTCGGACCAGTTTTAATAAGCTACAGCCTTTTTCAAAGACATTAGTATAGCTATGTCTTTTTGCCTGATTTTCCCGTCCCGGTCAGGCGGCGCATCCAATATTAAGATGTTGTTTTGCGCGGTGGCTATTTTGTAATCCTTTGCCAGCAGATCTATTGATTTATATACAGTATCCCTGGTATTATAAAACCAGTTACCGCTTATGCACATCGTTGATTCCCAGGGCATATAGTATGTTTTGCCGTCATGAGCAAACAATTTCGGATCGGGGTTGGCCGGCAAATAAGGATCACCTAACCTAAAATCACTTGGGAAATAACGTATCGGATATCCTTCTTTTTGCTGTGTAGGTAAAACCAAATGCTTATCGGGATTGCCCGGCGCGCCTATTGACCAATTGATACCGATCTGGCATTGCGGTTCTTTTGATTTAATTGTTTTATAGATCTCCTCCACAGGCCATCTGTTATTGGGTTTTACCCATCCGCCATCAAACCAAAACTCTACTATTTTAGTATCGTATTTTTTAGCGATAGCAATCAGTTCATTTAATTGTCCGATCATGTATTTATCATATGTCCTGTCAAGTGTTGTATCATCGGTATTGGCATTTTGGTGCCTGTCCCATAAAGAATAATATAATCCAAGACCAATACCATACTTGTTGCATGCCTTCGCCAGCGCAGCTATCACATTGGTCTTATTCCCTGAGTTAGCCACATTGTAACTTGTGTATTTACTGGGCCATAAGCAAAATCCATCATGATGTTTGGTTACAAGTATGATGTAATTCATACCTGCTTCTTTTGCTGTTTTTGCCCACTGATCGGCATCTACGGCCGTTGGATTGTAAGATGATGCAGGTAAAGTACCGTCAGACCATTCGACATCATGAAACGTGTTGATGCTAAAATGAATGAACATACCATACTTTCGCTGGATTTGTTTCAATTGATATTTAGTTGGCGTTGAAGATGGGATTGGCGAGGTAATTCCCTGTTGTGCTGATGCAATATGAAATGTCTCTAAGAACAGTAAAAACAATAGGATGATCTTTTTCATTTAACGAGATTATATGGGTGATTTAGAATGTGTTATGTTCGTTTTTTTATCTGATAAATAAATTTAAATGCGATTATGAATATTACAATATCGCATTAAATTTATGCTTACGAGCATTGCATGCAATCGTTTGTGTAATCAAATTTCACTTTAATGATTTGTGTATGAATACCTTGCGGTAAGTTAATCAATAGATCAATCATGAAACATAAAGTAAGGCATTTCTTAACAACTATTTTATTGCTCAACATTGCATTATACAGTACTGCTCAGCAAAGTTGCCCTAAATGGGGGCCATATGTAAAAACCGTTGGCATTGGGAAATATTCTGACGAGCTAATGATGGCCGATGTCATGATCCCAACCGATGGGCTCGCTCCTTATACCTATGCCTGTAGTGTGCAATTTGGTATAGGCAAAAGCGGCGGTTATTGCGGCATTCAATTGGCTGGGCCTAATGAACCCCGCATACCAAATCCTATCTTCTCTCT
This sequence comes from Mucilaginibacter sp., assembly GCA_028287975.1. Lineage (GTDB taxonomy): Bacteria > Bacteroidota > Bacteroidia > Sphingobacteriales > Sphingobacteriaceae > Mucilaginibacter. The sequence continues at coordinate 7,772 of JAQBOP010000180.1, forward strand.
CTGGGATTTCCCCAATAAACTGCAGATTTCTGCAGCATACAAAAACCCATTAACTTTTGTTGGTGGTTTCGGAGGCGAGGGTACAGGGTTGCACTCACATGCTGATTTTGGCTGGAAACCTGGTCAGTGGTACACCAATATTGTAAGGAGGTGGAGTGTTAATGATTCAACAACACAGGTTGGGTATTGGGTGTATGATCACACTGCAAAAATGTACACGCACTTTGTGACTTTTACTGTCCCGGAAAAAGGAGCCATGTTGCACGGTGATATTGGAAGTTTTCTTGAAAACTTTGCTGATAACGAAAAGCGCTCAAGAACGGCTGTGTACAAATCTTATTGGATGTTAACCGATCAATATAAATGGGTACACCCTGATTCATTGGTGGCAGAGGCAGGTGAAGGTTCATGGAAGGCAGAACGCTATGGTGATGACGGTGTTAAGGCAACATCATGTGGAACAAGCCCATGGCAAAAAAAGACATTTTATGCCGTTACTCAAAAGGACAAACCGGATCTGATCGCTGCCGATATTTACGATTTGGCAGCGTATTATGATCATTCTCAGAAAAAGATATTTGTTGACTGGAGCTTATTGGAAACCGCTTCGCCGCAATTAAGCTATGATGTGCAAATATTTGATAATAGCTCTTACACCGGCAATGCTATTGCTTCATTAAAGGGTACGGACCCTGATCTGACCGGTGTTGGTATTACTGTTAAAGGTTTAAACTTGAAAAGCCAGAATTACTATATCAGTTTACAGATAAAGGACATTTTCGGGCAGTTATCGCCCTTGAAAAAATTTGTGTTAGCCGAATTAAAACCATAAAAGGCATTTAGTCGACCTGTCTTAAAATACATTAAATAACCACGAGCTAATTAGCCATGAAACATAGATCAATCATCCTTAGCATCTTTTCTGTTTTTATTTGCCTGAATGTGTTTTCTCAGGCGAATCACACTTTTGAAATCAAGGATGGCAATTTCGTCTATGATGGTAAACCCATCCAAATACATTCGGGTGAAATGCATTTTGCAAGGGTACCGCGGCCATATTGGAGGCAAAGGCTGAAAATGATCAAAGCGATGGGATTGAACACGGTGGCGACTTATGTGTTTTGGAATTACCAGGAAACAGCCCCCGGTGTTTGGGATTTTAAGAGCGACAGCCGTGATATTGCGGCGTTTGTTAAAATTGCCCAGGAGGAAGGGTTAATGGTTATCCTGCGTCCCGGGCCTTACGCCTGCGCCGAATGGGAATTTGGTGGCTACCCCTGGTGGTTGCAAAAAAATAAAGACCTTGTTATAAGAAATAATAACAAACCCTTTTTAGATTCCTGCAGGGTGTATATCAATAAATTAGCGGATCAGGTTAAAAGCCTGCAGATAACTCATGGTGGGCCAATAATTATGGTGCAGGTAGAGAATGAGTTTGGTTCGTATGTCGAACAGCGAAAAGACATACCATTAGCGCAGCATAAAGCTTACAGTATGGCCATTAAGCAAGAGCTTCTCGATGCCGGGTTTGATGTTCCGTTATTCACATCAGACGGCAGCTGGTTATTAGAAGGAGGAAGTATCACCGGGGCCCTGCCGACGGTAAATGGTGAAGACGATACCGTCAAAGTAAAAGAAACAATCAATGCCTACCACGATCATAAAGGGCCCTATATGGTTGCAGAATTTTATCCGGGATGGCTTGACCATTGGGGCGAAGATTTTGTTACGGTAACCGCATCTGACGTGGTAAAGCAAACAAACAAATACCTGAAAAGCGGCATTTCTTTTAATTACTATATGATACACGGCGGTACAAATTTTGGTTTTACCGCAGGGGCCAACTATGATGAAAAGCACGCCATTCAGCCCGATATAACCAGCTATGATTATGATGCGCCGATAAGTGAAGCAGGCTGGTCAACTGCGAAATATGATTCGTTAAGAAAATGTATACAAGCATTTACAGCTGAAAAATTAACGCCTGCTCCTTCACCAATTAAAGTTATCGATCTGCCGGCAGTAAAATTTAATGGTTCGGTCAATCTTTTATCCATGCTTAAGGATATGACACCTGTCAAAGCTGATACGCCCATGACTTTCGAGGACCTAAATCAAGGCTTTGGCTATGTGCTTTATCGTCGTAAATTTAATCAGCCAATCAGTGGTAAGCTTATGGTAAATGGTTTAAGGGATTATGCGCTCATTTACTTGAACGGTAAATTGATAGGTGAACTTAACCGAAACACTAATACTTATACCCTGGATGTTAATATTCCATTCAACAGCACGTTAGATATTTTCGTCGAAAATATGGGTCGTATAAACTATGGTTCACAAATTACTCAAAACTTAAAAGGGATAATAAGCCCTGTGGTTATAGGCGGACATGAAATTACTGGTAACTGGCAAATGTTTAAATTCCCTATTGCACAATCACCTGCTATCGCATCAGGTTCGTTCGAAGCCGTCGCGGAAAATCCGGCGCTTTACCATGCAAATTTTATGCTTAAGGAAACCGGAGACACATTTCTTGACATGAGTAAATGGGGTAAAGGAATTGTATTTGTAAATGGCCATAATTTGGGAAGGTATTGGAAAACCGGCCCGCAACAAACATTATATCTGCCGGGGTGCTGGTTGAAAAAAGGCGAGAATGAAATTGTTGTGTTTGAGCAGATCAATAAAACGACCCATCTTGACATAAATGGAATAAAGACACCCCAACTCAACCGCTTAAATGTCAAAAAATAAAACGATGCCCAAATGCGGGGTTTAAGGTAGTATCGACCGAAACAAGGATAATTCGTCAATTAAAGTTACACAAACGTTTGATTTTATAAGTTTAACACTGGTGACTCGACCTTGGGTAATTTATTTCACTTTTTTGTCTGAGTTAATGAACTCATAATTTCCAGTTTAAGCTTTATGAATTATCGATATCGCTGATCTTCAACACCTGCAGCGATTTTTATATACTATCCTCACCGTATTATTATCCGCAATTCCTGCCCCGCTAATCGGGTTATTAAGTCCTTAAAGAAAAAAAGCAAATTCGGTCTCCCGTTACCTTGGTTAAGCAAACGTTTGCGCGGTCGTTTTTGAAGTATTAACAGGTATTATTAAATACATTCGACTTATGATTGTCAGCATAGTGGCTTGAAAAACACTCACTTATCTGATCGTATTTTATTTATATAAGAGATATTAAAATATGAAATGGTCAACATAATAATTCTTTTAAAATGAATAACTACTTACTTAACTAACGCAATTACAGGATGACAAAAGTTTACAAAAAAATCATGATCTGCTTGTTACTTTCAGTTTGCTATGGCATGGCCTACAGTCAAACTAATGTAACCGGCGTTATTAAAGGATCTGACGATGGCAACACCCTGCCCGGTGTTTCCGTGTCTGTTAAAGGTACTACCAAAGGTGTTGTAAGTGACGCAGACGGAAAGTTCAGCCTGTCAGTGCCTGCAAATGCTGTTTTACGATTTTCGTTCATCGGCTATCTTACTAAAGAAGTCGTGGTAGACGGTAAATCGGTTATCAACGTAACACTCCAGGCATCTAAGAATGACCTGTCTGATGTTGTGGTAATAGGCTATCAACAAGTGCAGAAAAAGACAACCACTGCTGCCATTACCGTAATATCAGGCCGGGACATTCAGGATTTGCCGACGCCAAGTTTTGACCAGGCGTTACAGGGAAGGGTGCCGGGGCTTAACATCCAAAATTATAGCGGGCAGCCCGGTGCGCGTAACACTTTTGTGGTGAGGGGTAATTCAAATATATCCTCGAACTTTAACGAAGCTAACGCGTTAAGTACGCCGCTATTTATTATTGACGGTGTGCCTACTAATTTGAGCGATCAGGCCCAGTTTGATAATACGCAAACCGATGTGCTTGCAGGCATCAGTATGAACGATATAGAAAGCATTGAAGTACAAAAAGATGCAGCCGCGACAGCGGTATGGGGGTCGCGCGGTGCAAATGGTGTAGTAATTATCAGAACCAAAAAAGCCAAAAAGGGTAAGCCGCAAATAGAAGTGAACATGTACGGTGGTTTTACCCCGCGCCCAAAAATGGCGCAAACCGCTTCAGGCTCTGAGGAAAGAAACGAAAAAATAAATTTTATTGCACAACAAACAAACGTTCCGTCTGGCCTTGGTATGCCCCAAATGCTTACCGATAGCTTAAACCCGGCATTTAATAATGCTACAGATTGGCAGGGCCTGTTATACCGCAAAGCTTATCTGCATAGTGTAGACCTTTCGATAGCCGGTGCCACTGATGATATTAATTACAGGGTCAGCATGAATAATTATAAGCAGGATGGTGTGTTATACGGTACCGGCCTTAACAGGTATACAATACGGTCAAATCTTTCTTATACCCCTATAAAGGAGCTTACGGTTGAGTTTAATGTCAGTTTCTCAAGGGTAGACAGGCAGCCCGGCCTTAGTAATTCTGTACACGGCGTTAGTCCGCTGGCCGGTTATGGATTGCCAAGTTCATTGTATTATCTTAATGCAAATGATATTGCCGGTTACAGGGGGCAGTTCAATGGTTTGCGTAACCTGGACAGAAATGACGCGGTTACTGCCTATATGGGTTTAACTTACAGAATATTGCCGGGTTTAACGTTTTCTTCTAATGAATCGATAAGCAAGCAATCAAATGAAAACCAGTTTGCCGCACCTTCTACCCTTACAGCTTCTCAGGCTGCTGTAGCTTCAGATTCATTAAGCAATTATACCCAGGTAAATGCTAATAATATTTTAAGCTATAGTAAAACATTCGGGAACCATACTATGTCCTTCGTTGCATTTCAATCATTTGAAAGAGATGTATCTAACACGTTGTACGAGTACGGGGGTTATATCCCGAATGACAATATTAAAGTGGTATCAGGCGTGTCATCAGGTAATCTGATTGCTTCAACCAATTATTCAGGATCTTCATTGCTTTCATTCGGCGGGCAGGCGCATTATGATTATAAACAAAAATATCTTTTAGATGCAGTACTGCGCGGCGATGCCTCATCAAGGTTTGGCCCGGGCAGTAAATGGGGGTATTTTCCATCAGTAAGTGCTGGCTATAACCTCGGGGATGAGGATTTTATTAAATCGCTTAAATGGATAAACCAGTTTAAGATCCGCGGAAGCTGGGGTATTAGCGGGGAACAACCTGAAAATTATTATGCCCCTTACAATCCCTATAATACTGGTACTACCACCAATATTAATGCTCCCACCGGGCCTATCCTGGGTTACTATAATGGGGTTCCGGCAGGTTTGCCTAATTTTAGTTCGGGTTCGGCTTTTACGGTTAAGAATCTTTCATGGGAGCCTACAAGCCAGGTAGATATAGGTTTTGATGCCTCGTTCCTGGACAACAGGATACAATTAACGGTTGATTATTACAACAAAATATCGAGCAAGAAATATTATACCTTCCCGCTGCCATTTTATACCGGGTATACCCAACAAACATCCAATTCAGACTTTACAATGGGAAACAAGGGTTATGAAGTTAACCTTAATACACGCAACTTATCGCCAAACAGTAAAGTACAGTGGAATACCAATTTCAATATTTCTTATAACAACAACAAAGTTTTGAAACTGCCCAACGGTAACCGTTCAGTATTTTCTGTGAATGGTATTAACAGCGCAAATTATGTGCTTACCGTAGGTAAGCCGGGCTACGTATATAATCAGATTGTTTATGAGGGTGTTTATAACACGCAAAGCCAGGTGCCGATAAATCCGCTTACCGGGGCGTTGCTTACTTACTTTAAAAATAATTATCCTGTAAAGCCGGGCTACCCGATCTGGAAGGACGCTAACGGCGATTATGATGTATGGCCCGATGAAGATAATGGAAACCCACAGGGCGACTTAGTACCAACAGGTAACCCGAACCCTTCGTTTACGGGCGGGTTTACCAATACCGTTAGCTACAAAGGCTTCACCGTATCTGTTAATACTTCTTTTACATTAGGGCGTACAATTATTAATACCCTGGAGCAGCAACAGTTAAATAACTGGGCAAGCGGCGTTTTCAATTTTACTAATACCGGTATCCCTGACCTTAACCAGCTTGGGTTCTGGAACGCGGCCCTGGCCAAAGCTAATCCTACCGGGTATAAGGCAAAATTACCCGCTTTAAATCCAAACGGCCCCTATTTTTACGAATATTACCCATGGACAAGCTTGTATAACGAGAACGGTAACTATTTTAAGATCAATTCCATTTCTGTAGGTTACAGGCTCCCCAAAAGATATACAGACGCTTTAGGGGTTACAGGGTGCCGGCTGTATTTTACGGCAAACAATATAGCTGTCTTCCAGAAGGCAACCGTGCCCGATGCAGAGCAGGTAACCCCTTTTGGTGAGTATGACGGTACAACTTACCCTATTCCAAAGGCTTATACATTGGGTATAGATGTTCAATTTTAAATTGATTTAAAGAAATAACGATGAAAAATTATAAAATAAATTTGATGCTATTGTTTCTTTGCAGCGCAGCCTTGTTAAGCTCATGTAAGAAATATATAAACGAAACGCCGATAAACGCTGCAACTTCCGATAACTTTTGGACCACAGAACAAGCGGCACAAACAGGCCTGGCAGGTGCCTATAGTTTATTGCGTACTGCCCTGTTAAACCGCTCAAGCTATTTTACCTTCGGGGATGCTACAGCCGGTGAATTTACAGGATTTAATGGAGATATAGCCTACACTTACGGTGGCCTAACAGGCCAGTATAATTTTAATTATACCCCGTATGGCGAACAATGGCATGACTGGACCCCATTTTACCAGATGATAGCCCAGTGTAATCTGATCATTGCCAAAGTGCCGGGTATTCCTTCATCGGCTTTTACCGACGAACCGGTTGCTGCCAGGAAAAAGCTGTTAGGCGAGGCATACTTTTTAAGGGCCTTTGCTTATTATTATATTACCGAAGTGTGGGGGCAGCCGGTATTGATTACGCAGGCCTATCAGGACCCTACCAAAGCGACACCGGTACCACGATCTACAGATGCGCAAGCCTTTGAACAGGTGGTAAGCGACCTGAAACAAAGTGCCGGCATGCTGCAATATGGTTATACTAACCCTACCGAGGTTGCCGTACGGGCAAATAAAGGCAGCGCGTTCGCGCTTTTGGCAAAAACATATATGTGGCAAAAACAATATCAACTGGCTGCTGCCGCTGCCGATAGTGTAATAAAAAATGGCGGCTACAATCTTGAGCCCGGCTCAACCTATGCCAATATATGGAAAGGGAGTAACCAGGAAAGTATTTTTGAGTTATATATGCAGTATGATGGCAGTAACAATGAAGCGTCAGAGGGTGCCTTTAATAATTTTCTGCAAGAGCCATTTGTAAAGGGTGTGCAAAGCTCATGGACTGTAAATACCGACCTCATTAACAATTTATATGACACAACATCTGCGTCTAAAGACATCCGTGTAAAAGCCGATTTTTACGGGCTGCACAACGGAGCGCCGTTATTAATAAAATACGCTAATGTGGTTTATCAAAATGCGACAGGCGTAACCAGTGCCTATGTGAGTAATAACCTGGTTATAATGCGCCTGGCCGATATTTACCTTACAAGGGCAGAGGCAGCCGCTAAACTGAGCGATGTTGCTACCGGCAATACCTATCTTAACCTGGTACGCCAAAGGGCAGGCCTGGACATTTACACCGCAGCAGACCCTACGGATTTGCTATATACCGTTATGGACGAACGGGGCAGAGAATTGTATGGAGAAGGGAGCTGGTATTTTGATCTTTACCGTACAGGGCTGATTGTTGATGGAAACTACGATAATGTAGTAGACGGATATAGTACGCCGCGTTACCTGGGCGGCGGGTGCCAATGGCCATTGAGCATGTCTGTTTTATTGCCCCAGGACCCATTGCTGACGCAAAACACCTGGTGGGCAACTCATTAACAATATTGTATTCACTTATTACACATAAGAAATGAAAAAAATTATAAAATATCTGGCAGTTGTTATATTAGCAATGGCTGTGTTTGCAGGCTGTAAAAAGGATAATTATATAGTAGGCGGAAAATTGGAAAATACAGTTACCCCGCTTAGTACTTACGATTATTTAAAAAGTAAC
>JAQBOP010000197.1 GCA_028287975.1 Mucilaginibacter sp.
GACGACAGTGTGCGCCTGGATATGAAATCGAACTTTAAAGGCATGGTTGTTACCAACGAAAATGATTATGATGACTATGAACACAACAGCGTTTCTGTCCGGATAGAAAAAAGCGACGTTAGCCAGCCTGTGTTGGTTGAAACCTTCCGCGCAAAAGGTAACCATTATGAAGATGCCTTGTTGAATGCCCGTAATACCAAATATATTTTTTCACAACAGGATTCGGTTTTAAAGTTTGACCACTATCTACAGCGCCAGCCAGGTGCCTTATGGCATGATGAAGAGATAGAGGTTACCTTAAAAGTGCCAATGAACGCGGTTATAGTGATCGATGATAACCTGGGTGATTTTTTAAGGGATGGTATTGATATCCACCAGTGTAAAGAGAAAAACAAAAAACCTGATGCGACATCGGCTGCGTTTATTATGACAGCTAATGGATTGGAGTGCAAGGTAGATACACTTGTAACAATAAAACCCGATAGTACAAAATATTAAAAGTAAAATAGTAAAGGCGTTTGCTATTATGTAAGGTATATAAGTCTGCTGTTTTGCGGCGGGCTTATATTTACCTTTTTGCCGTAAATCATATCAAATCAGCATCGCTGAAAGCGTAATCCGACAAACAGCAATCATGCACTCTTTTTATCAATCCACTAATTTCTCTTTTCCATGATTTGATTATCCTTTTTATCCCTGAGTTAAAAAGTTGAAATTAATCTGTAACCTTACCACCCGTTTCTGCATCTTATATAAAACATTTGCCAAAGCATTAATGCTATGACGAACAAAGGCCGGTAATAAGCCGGCAACAAACATCAAACTTAAATTGACCATTAAAAAAGAAGTAAAATTCTTTTAAGGGCTTGTTACGGCCCGATACTATATAAGAGCTATGAAAACAACATTTACCAAAATATATTATACCCTTCTGCTAATGCTTGTGGGCTTAACTGCAACTTTTGCACAAACGGGGCAATCACCCGCGACAGTCTCGGGCAAACTGGTGAACGACCAGGGCGCTATTATAGATTACGCTACCGTAAGTTTAATAAAGGCAGCCGACTCGACCGTTGTTAAAGGAGCCTTAACGAACGACGCAGGCGTTTATGTTTTTAATAACATCAAACCCGGCGACTACCGGGTAATGGCAACCAACATAGGATATACTAAAACTGTAAGCACACCATTTACCGTTACCGCCGATAAAAATTCTTTTGGACTGCCTGACCTGAAAATGAGCACCAGCGTTAAAACCCTGAACACGGTTACCATAACATCAACCAAACCGCTAATAGAACGCAAGATAGACCGCACGGTAATGAATGTTGAAAACAGCCCGCTTGCTGCCGGAAATACTGCCATGGAGATCCTGGAACGTGCTCCGGGAGTTACCATTGACAAGGACGACAATATCAGCCTAAAAGGCAAACAGGGTGTAACGGTGATGATAAACGATAAATTGACTTATCTATCGCCACAACAACTGGCTACCCTTTTACGGTCGACAGATGGCACAACCATACAATCTATTGAAATTATAACTAACCCTTCTGCTAAGTATGATGCGGCGGGAAATTCGGGCATTATCAACATCAAACTAAAAAAGAATAAACAAAGTGGCACTAATGGCAGCATTAACGTTGGCGTTGGCCACAGCAAAGGTACAAGGGATAACTTGAGCCTAAACCTGAACCATAAGGAAGGTAACCTTAATGTATTTGGCACTTTTAGCCATGGTGATAATCCAAGCTATCGCGTAATGGACCTTATACGTAAAATAACCCACAAGGACACGGTTACCTATTTTACCCAGGCCGCACAAATGCCGCAGACTTATCATTATAATAATTTTAACGTAGGTGCCGATCTGGATATGACCAGCAAAAACACCATAGGTGTAGTGGTAAGCGGCAATACCAATAAAGAGCTTGACCTTAATTATAACCAAACCAAAATTGGAGCATTCCTGGGTGCTGCCGATTCGTCTTTAAATACCAACTCCAGCATAGATCAAACTTTTAGAAATTTTGCCGTTAACCTTAATGATCGTTTAAAACTCGACACGCTTGGCCAAACGATAAGTGTTGATTTGGATTATTCAAAGTTCAATAACAACAGCAAAGCAAATTATGTCACCAATTACTTTTTGCAAAACGGCGATGCACAGCACGACCCTGAGCTGCTACGCAACGCGACACCGTCTGATATTGAGATCCATTCGTTTAAAGCCGATTATGCTAAGCCGTTATCTAAAACCATAAAGCTGGAAGCCGGCGTAAAATTTAGCAGCGTAAAAACTGATAACGACCTAAGGGCTGAGAAATCAATCGATGGTGTATATGTAAACGATACCACCCGCTCTAACCGCTTTATTTACAGCGAAAAGATAGACGCGGGTTATTTAAACCTGAACAAAGAATATAAAATCGGCTCGGTGCAAGTGGGCCTGCGGGCAGAATATACCAAATCAAACGGGAACCTGATTGGCAGCACGCCGGTTGACCGCAGCTATCTTAACTTTTTCCCAAGTTTGTTTATTAACCAAACTTTAAGCAAAACAAGCGAGCTTAATTTTTCATACAGCCGCCGGATAGACAGGCCAAATTATGGGCAGCTTAATCCTTTTGTGTATTATCTGGATCCTTATACTTTTAATAAAGGTAATGCCTTTTTAAAACCGCAATACACCAATAACTTCGAATTAGGCTATGTGTATAAAAAAAACATTGATGTAAGTTTTGGCTACAGTCGTACTTCTGATGCTATAACGGAGATTATTTTAACACAGGGCAACAAAAGCTTTCAGACCGACCTGAACCTGGCGACACAAACTAACTATAATATCAATATCTACTCGCCTTATACCATTGCTAACTGGTGGACAGGCAATGTTAACTTTAACGGATTTTATATGGGTTTTAAATCAAACGATGTTAATGGCGGCAATATTAACAATGGCCGCAAAGCGTTTGTACTTAAATCAACTCAAAATCTTTTATTTGCGGGTTTTAAAGGCGAGGTAAGCGGCAATTATCGCTCTGCGTTAACTTACGGTATCTATGACATCCACGCCAGGTATAATGTTGACGCAGCGATAAGCCGTTCATTTTCGAACAACAAATTCAATGTCAAGTTTGGTGTTGACGATGTGTTCAATCTGCTTCGCAACGATATAGACAGCCACGAGTTAGGTAATGATTTTAGTATCAGGCAAAAAAGGGATACTCGCTTATATAAGCTAAACATAACCTACAATTTTGGCAGCGCCCAGATCAAAAAACGCGAACACCGTACCGGTGCCGAAGACGAAAACAACAGGGTGAGTGGGGGTAATTAACCCCCCAACCCCCTGAAGGGGGAGTTGATTATCTAAATCTTAAAGTTCCCCCTTCAGGGGGCGGAGGGGGTTTATTGGATCATAAACACCGCGTTGCTAAACAGCAGCTTCCCATTTTCCCAGAAACTTCTAAACAGCGGGTCATCAACCATATAGATCACCGACCCACGGCCCATCGGTTGTACGCCTAATAGCAGACCATCTTTTATTTTGGCTTTGCTTTTTTCACCGACAAAACCCGCGACATAGCCATCTTTTTTAATGGTGCCAACGTTCCAGTCGCCATCATCTAACAGGGTGTAGATATCATCGCTCAATTTAAGCGTATAATAATAATTAGGATAGCCAAACCCCAGCGGGTGCGTGTTGTCCAGGTTCAACTTATAAATGGCGCCGGCTACGCTGGTTTTTATCGCGTCGCGGTTACGCTCAGCATAGAGTTTTACCGATGGCTTGATCTTAGCCGAATCGGCCTCTTTGGCTTTAATATCGAACCCCTTTTTACCCGCCAGTTGCGAAACCGCACCTTGTAAAGCAATCAATTTACCGCCATCCCTGATCCAGGTTTGCAGCCTGTCCGACGGAAAATCATCATAATTGCCATCCGGGAAAATGATCACATCAAAATCGCCCAGCTTGGTATGGTTCATATCGTTGTAGTTAACTAAGGTAACAGGGTAGCCAAGCTGCTGCTCAAAAAACTGCCAGATCTCGCCCAACCCTTCTGAAGATGCGGCATCGCCGCTAACTACCAGCACATTTGGCGGGTGAATATAATGGATGGAGCCCGAACCTAAGTCGACACCCTTATCAACAAAGCCTGTTGTTAAAGGCGTAAGCTCCCGATTGGCCGCTGAGGCCGCATTGTGCACGTCGTCGTCAAAATTGTTTTCGGTATTACCTGCCCGTGTAATGATCAATGATCCCGCGCCGAATTTTTTCCCCGCCGCCTCAAAAGGCATTTCGGCGTAGCGCACTTTAAGGTTCTTCTTAAATAGCTCAACCAAAAATTTAACATCATTTACCGATTGCCATTTCGCCACGTACGCGTAAGCATGTTGTTTAACCGCGGCCACAGGCGGGGATAGCGTTACGTCGACAATTTTATTGGCGTCAGTTTTTATTCCTTCTTTGAGCCCGTAAGCTTGCAGGCCATAGGCGTAAGGCAACGCCCAGGCGGTAATATCATAAGTATTCGAATCTGCGACAAAAGTTTTAGGCTCCATTAAAACGTGCATTAGCACTGATTTTGGCTGATAGGCACTTATCACCATATCATTGATATCAATATCGACATGATCTTTCTTTTTGCTGATGTAGTTATAACCCGTCGCGCTGCTTTTCACGCCGAAACGGTATTGGATGCCGTTCCTGGTCAGCAACTCGGCCAGCTTGTTCACTTTATCGGGGTTATCATTCTTGATCACATAAGCTTTGTATTCGCCATCCGGATTGGTACGGCTGTTGTCAAAATACTTTTTAAACTCTTCAACTGCTTTTGCTGCGTTGGCCGATGCGGTTTCTATGGTGCTTAGGCTGTTGGAATGGTGGTGCGCGATACGATCCTTGAGGGTCAGGGTATCGCCATTACGCATTTTCACCGATAAACCAGCGCCGATACCGCCCTGTTCGTAAGTCATACCTATAGATCCGTTGTAAATGGGATAGGTGTCGCCATACGAGGGGTACAGTAGGTCGAACTCTTCTTTAGTAAAATATAGCCAACCATTCTGATCGAAATACTTCGCATTATTTTTACCGATAGTGGTTTGAAATTCCTTTTGCCATTTGGTGATATCTTTATGCATAGGTTCGGCAGCAGGCGCAAAATAGTATGGCGCGTTATATCCCTGCTCATGAAAATCGACATGCACCTGTGGCAGCCATGAGTTAAAGAGACCAATCCTTGCCTGTGTCTCTTTTTGCGTTTGCCATGCCCAATCGCGGTTCAGATCAAAGTAATAATGATTAACGCGCCCACCCGGCCACGGTTCCGCATGCTCGCGCGATGCCGGATCGGCATCGGCATCCGCTCCTTTTACCGAATTATAAAAATTGACATACCGCTCATGCCCGTCAGGGTTCAGGCAGGGATCGATCACTACCACCGTGTTTTTTAACCAGGCCTTGGTTGCCGTGTTTACAGGGTCAACCATATCAAACAAGGTCTGCATGGCTGCCTCGCTCGAACATGGTTCATTCCCATGAACA
>JAQBOP010000221.1 GCA_028287975.1 Mucilaginibacter sp.
ATGCTGTTTTTCAGGTATTCGGTTGAGCGTCCCCAGGCATGAGTACCTGCGCTCTCGATAGGGTAAACCGACTGCGAGATACATTTGCGGCCCGATGGCAGGTTAACCTTAGCGGCATCCCAGATAAAAGCGGTTGAAGCAGCCCATGACACGTCGCGGGTGTTCTCCATTTTAAAGTGCCAGGTTAGTGAACCTTTAAACGGGCGGGTGGCAGATTTGCCAACTTCACTATCAGATATGATGGTTACCGTTTTGTCGCTGGTACGCGCGTCCGCCAAACGTTTTTGCTGGGTAGGGGTAAGTACTTCGGTTTCATTCAGCAGGTCGCCGGATCCGGCAACTACCATATTTGCCGGCGCTGTGATATAATAATCATAGTCGCCGTATTCGCAATAAAACTCACCAAGGCCCATGTAAGGTAGCGTGTTCCAGCCTTCTACATCGTCATAAACACACATGCGCGGGTACCATTGCGCGATTTCGTACACCATACCTTGTTTAAATTGCTTGCGGCCCATACGGTCTGCACCGTAAAAAGGTATCGAAAATTCGTAGTTTACTTTTACCTGGATCTGGTCGCCTTTGCCACCTAACGGCTGGTTTAAACGCACCTGCATACGGGCGTCAGTAATAACCGGGGTAACAGTATAAGTTTGCCCTTTATAAGTAACGGTAACCGACGCGATCTTTACACCGCCACGGCTAAAACCTTTAACGTCGAAACGGTCGCCGGTGATTGGGGTTACCGCGGCGCCACGAGAATCAGGACGAAACAGGTTTTGATCCAGTTGCAGCCATAAATAATTCATGTTATCGGGGCTGTTGTTGGTATAGCTTATGGTGACGTCGCCCATGATGGTGGTATCCTGCTTGCCTTCATCAAGAGTGGCGTGGATCAGGTAGTCGGCGCGGTTTTGCCAGTAATTGGGGCCCGGTTTTCCCGCAGCAGAGCGCGTGCCGTTGCTGGTTGTTGGCCAAACAATAGGCCCAAACAGGTCCGAGTGATTGTATTTTAAGGTGTCGGGGCTTTGCGCCGATGCGTTAAGTGCAACAGCAAGCCAGCCGCATGCAAAAAGCAAGTAGTTTTTTAAGTAATGCATTGATCAGTTAATTTGTAAAGAACAAATAAAGCGAAATAATATGTGATTGCATAATTGAGATTTACGTTGCTTTAAGTTGGGGTGAGTTATCGCCAAATATTTGTAAAAACTTTCCACCCTGCAATTCATTTAGTTTAATAATTGCAATTTTACACCATGAATCGTTTAGCCAACTCCACATCGCCATATTTACTGCAACACGCCAATAACCCGGTTAACTGGTATCCGTGGGGATCGGAAGCGTTACAAAAGGCCCGGGACGAAAACAAACTGATTATAGTAAGTATAGGCTACTCGGCTTGCCATTGGTGCCATGTAATGGAGCATGAAAGTTTCGAGGATGAGCAGGTGGCCGCGGTAATGAACGAATATTTTGTTTGCATTAAAGTGGATAGGGAAGAGCGCCCGGATGTAGACCAGATCTATATGAGCGCAGTGCAGTTGATCAGCGGAAGGGGTGGCTGGCCACTAAACTGTATTTGCCTGCCCGATCAGCGGCCAATCTATGCTGGTACCTATTTCAGGAAAAACGACTGGACAAGCCTGCTTTTTAACCTGGCTGACTACTACAAGCAAAAACCCGAAGACGCGTTGGAGTATGCCACGCGCTTAACCGAGGGTATCCAAAAATACGAGTCGATAGGATTTGTTGAGTCGCAACCTGATTATACCAAAGCCGATCTGGAACTGATCGTCAACAACTGGAAGAAGTATTTTGACAGGGTGGAGGGCGGCATGGGCACCGCACCAAAGTTCCCGATGCCCAATAACTGGAAATTTTTGATCCGCTACGCGCATTTAATGCAGGATGATGAAATTGCAGGCTTGGCTAAACTTACACTGCAAAAAATGGCCGATGGCGGCATTTACGATCATTTAGGTGGTGGCTTTGCGCGTTACTCGGTTGATGGTTTATGGCATGTGCCGCATTTTGAAAAGATGCTGTATGATAACGGCCAATTAATCAGCCTGTATGCTGAAGCCTATACCTGGCAGCCCGACAAGCTATATCAACAGGTAGTTGCCGATACGATAGATTTTACAGTGCGTGAGCTGTTATCGCCGGAGGGGGGATTTTACTCGGCGCTTGACGCGGATAGCGAAGGCATAGAAGGCAAGCTTTATATTTTTGATAAGGAAGAGATAAAAGCTATTCTGGGCAGCGAGGCCAAATTATTCTGCATCTATTACCATATAACCGACGAAGGCAACTGGGAAGAAGAGCAAACCAATATCTTATTTAAACGCGGTAACGATAACGACCTGGCAGACGCCATCGGCATCCCGGTTGATGAAATGCTGGAAAGTTTAGCCGAATCACGCAAAAAACTATTTGAAGCACGCAGCAAACGCATTCGCCCCGGGCTGGATAACAAGATCCTGGCCTCGTGGAACGGATTAATGTTAAAAGGATTATGCGAAGCCTACCGGGCGTTTAACGATGCTGAATATCTGCAACTTGCACTAAGAAATGCAGATTTTATAATAAATAAGCTGATAAAGGATGGACGAATAACCCGTGTATATAAAAATGAAAATCCGGCTCGTGATGGGGCCAACCCTCTCCTTTGGAGAGGGCAGGGTGAGGCTTTTTTAGACGACTACGCCAAC
Source organism: Mucilaginibacter sp. (assembly GCA_028287975.1). Classification (GTDB taxonomy): domain Bacteria; phylum Bacteroidota; class Bacteroidia; order Sphingobacteriales; family Sphingobacteriaceae; genus Mucilaginibacter. Next base: position 2,712 of record JAQBOP010000221.1, read on the forward strand.
GTAATAGAAGCCTTGATAGCTTTGTACGAAGTTACCTTTGATGAACAATGGCTAACTCATGCCCTACAGCTAACCGATAACGCTATTGCTCATTATTATGATGAAGCAAGCGGCATTTTCTTTTTCACAGCGGATGATGATCAGCAACTGATCGCCCGTAAATCGGAGGTCATGGATGGTGTGATACCGGCATCAAACTCGGTGATGGCGCGTAATCTGCAAAAACTGGGTTTACTGTTTGATAATGAACGGTATCTTGAAATATCGGCACAACAATTACGCAACATCATGCAGCACCTGGCCAAATATGGCTCGGCGTATTCAAACTGGAGTATGTTATTGCTTGATGAGGTGTTCGGAACTTTCGAGGTAGCAATAGTTGGGGATGATGCCGAGGGATTCCGGGTCGATATGGAAAAAAATTACATTCCCAATAAAATTATCTTGGGCGGTAAAAAAGGAAGTTTACCTTTGCTGCGCGACAAGTTTAGCGATAACACACAGGTGTTTATTTGTAAAGACAGGACCTGCGGATTACCCGCCGCAAATATTGCAGAGGCCTTAAAACAAATTAAAGCCTGAAACATTAATATAAATAAGCAACAAAGCACTCATGGGTGCCAATATTTTACCACTAACGAATAAATATTCTAATGAAGATTGAACCACAACATGTAGTGTCACTAACTTACGATTTGTATGTTGACCAGGAAGACGGCAGCGAAGCTTTAGTAGAAAGCGCGACGCAAGAGCAGCCGCTAACTTTTTTGTTTGGAGCAGGTCAAATGCTTCCAAAATTTGAAGAGAATTTAAGCACGCTTTCAACCAATGATACTTATGATTTCCGCTTGACAGCCGAAGAAGCTTACGGTGAGCATGACGAAGAAGCGGTAGCTAATTTGCCGCTTGAAATGTTCCAGGGTGCAGACCTGCCGGAAATTGGATCGATATTGCCTTTACAGGATAACAATGGCAATCATTTCCAGGGACAGGTTGTTTCTGTTGCCGAAGATTCTGTTATTGTTGACCTGAACCACCCTATGGCGGGCCAGCCTTTACATTTTAAAGGAACCATCATTAACGTTCGCCCTGCAACTACCGAAGAGCTTTCGCACGGTCATGCGCACGGAGCCGACGGCCACCACGCTCACTAATAAATAAATAACGACAGTTGATCGGTATAAATCAGCTGTCGTTATTTAATATTTAAAATCCGACATATATGCTTCTCCCTCGTCATTTACTATACAATAAATGCTGATCTGCGAAGAAATGGTCTTGTCGTTAAACGTAGCCGGGATAAATGTTTTATCCTCGTCGCTTAACTTGCTCATATCGATAGTATAAGTACTAACGTCTGCGGCGTAATGTATAACTTCAATTTTGTAGTCCGCCAATCTTCCCATCGGGCTTACCAACAGTTTCATAACAACCATATAATTACGCAGTTCATATTTATCTACATAATATGATGTTAGCAGGTGTAAGTAGGGTACGTATCCAAAATATCGCCCGCCTAACCTTATGGGTGGTGTTGCTTTATCGCTATCCGTTAATACATAATCTACATTATACCGTATGTGCGATAATTTATCTTGTGGTGCTTCATACAACAGCTTGTTATTGTTGTAATCAAAGTTTTCTAGCGGTGTGCCATCAGGGGCAAAAAAATTCCATATCCCGGTTCTTTTGTCATCCATATAAGTACCGCTGGCAATTACTGTTTTCTTTTTGTAAAATGCATGATATGTCCCTTGTTTAATCTGCCGCTTGGCTTCAATAATGGTTTGCAATTGCTCGGTAACGTTATCAGTGAGTTTGTTTTTTCGCTCAACAATCTCTTGTGCAAAGCAATTTACGCAGCAAAGCGTAATGGTAATAAACAAGTACAGGTTTTTCACGGGTGATATTTTTGGCAATTTAATATTTTATAAAATACAGCAAAAGTTTAAAAGTTTTATATTGCAGTGCGTAAGCCCCTCCCAACCCTCCCCGGTAGGGAGGGCATTTTAAAAGTCTCCCCTACCGGGGGAGATTTAGAGGGGGCTTTATGCACCTTATATATAACTTAAAATAACATGACCGCGATACACGATACACAAGGCTTTAAAACCGTTCGTTTTTCTGAAACCACTATTACCGAACTGATGATACCTTCATACTCCAACTTCGGTGGTAAGATCCATGGAGGTATTTTATTGTCGCTAATGGATAAGGTAGCCTACGTTTGCGCGGCCAAACACGCCGGTAATTATTGCGTTACGGCATCGATAGATACCGTCGATTTTTTACAACCGGTCGAGGTGGGCGACCTGGTATCGCTCATGGCGTCGGTAAATTATGTGGGCAAAACCTCGTTAGTGGTAGGTATAAGGGTGGTATCAGAGAATATTAAAACAAATGTGATCAATCATACTAATACCAGCTATTTTACGATGGTCGCAAAAGATGAAAATAACAAGCCCGCACAAATTCCGGGCCTGATATTAGAGAGCCGTGACCACGTAAGACGCTTTATTGAGGCTAAAAGACGCAAAGAAATCAAGCAAAACTACAAGCAAGAGATAAATCAAATAGCTGTTCCAGAGGGTATTAGCGAATGTGAGCAATTATTAAGTGGCGAACGGGTAATCTTAATCAATAACTAACGTTTGATATTAAAGCAGTGTTATTAAATTAAATAAAAGTTTTTTACAAGTTTTTTGTTTATATATTACACTCAAATTACAAATCTGAATATTGATTAATCCCAAAACTATTAAATGGCATTTTTAAACAATGTGCTGGAACCACCTGCATACGGATGGACGGACGAGAACGGTGAACTGGCAAAGCCAACCCCCAAACAAATTTTTAAAGAATTTTTTTCAAGACTAAATGTATTTAAAGATAAAAAAAACTGGCTTTCTTTCACAAGCTGGATGATGATCCTGGTGCTTGCACCATTTCTGTTCCTGTTTATATTTAAGTACTTCACAATCAAATTATTGATCGTAGCCTTTGTTTACAGTATGATCGTTATGGGTACCCACGGTACTATATGGCACCATAGATACTGCACCCATAGCGCCTACCAGTTTAGAAATGGCTTTTGGCGTTTCTTTACACAAAACCTGACGCTCAAAATCATTCCTGAGGAGATTTACGCCGTATCGCATCATGTGCATCATGCGTTATCAGACCAACCGGGCGATCCCTACAATGCGCAGGGCGGCTTTTTATACTGTTTCCTGGCCGATGTAAACCATCAGCCAATAAACAGGCAAATGACCGAAAAAGATTACAATTGCTGTGTTAAATTAATGAAACATACCGGCGTTCAAGTTAATACCTATGCCCAGTACCAAAAATGGGGTACGCTGGCTAATCCGCTTAAAACTATTTTAAGTATTGTGTTAAGCTGGGGCTTATGGTTTACTGCATTTTATTTAATAGGCGGTATGGGGCTTGCCAGTGCCATGTTTGGCGCGGCAGGTTTTTGGGCTGTTGGTGTGCGTACCTTCAATTACGAGGGCCATGGTAAAGGCGAAGATAAACGCCGTGAAGGTGTTGATTTTAACCGTGATGATATGTCAATCAACCAGGTTTGGCCCGGTATTGTGGCCGGCGAGTGGCATAATAACCACCACGCTTATCCAAATAGCGCGCGCAGCGGTTTTAAGCCATGGCAGGTTGATACCGCCTGGTACTACATCAAATTTATGAGCATGATCGGGGCCGTAAGCTCTTATCGAGATTCGAAAGAACAATTTTACAGCGATCATTATGGGATTCAAAAAGCAGGTAAAGCAATTATAATAGCAACGCCTGTCGAGGTCTTTTCAATTCCCGAAGAAGTATTGATAGTGGAAACGGTTTAATTAAAGCTAACATAAGCCACTTATAAACAGGCCCGATATTAATTTATCGGGCCTGTTTGGTTAATATGTTATATCATCAGGCACAAATTGCTTAGTAATATCTTTATGGCATTAGGTTTTTTATTAATAAAGTTATTATGTTTGGTAAACCTATATTATAAGAATTTTAATGTGTGCTATACAACCATTAATCACCATAAAACCAACATTAATACAATAAACTAATAAATACTAAAATGTTAAAGCCATTGGCAACTGCTGATTGTGATAACTTAATATGCTGACAGAATAATTATGAAATTAAAATTAGGAATGATAGGTGGCGGACAAGGTGCTTTTATTGGTGCCGTACACCGTATTGCTGCACGTATTGACGGCGATTATGAATTGGTATGTGGTGCTTTCAGCAGCGATCCCGAAAGATCAAAAGCCAGTGGTGTGGCTTTAGGGTTGTCGGCAGATAGGTCATACAGCTCATACGAAGAACTGATTGAAAAAGAAAAACAATTACCTGCGGATGAACGCGTACAGGTAATAAGCATAGTAACGCCTAACCATGTCCACTTTGGCCCAACCAAAATGGCCTTAGAGAACGGTTTTCACGTGGTGTTAGATAAGCCGATGACTTTCTCGTTAGCCGAGGCCAAGGAACTTGAAAAAGTGGTAACAGCAAGCGGGAAATTATTTTGCCTTACCCATACCTATACCGGTTACCCTATGGTAAAAGAGGCTAAGCAATTAGTTAAGAGCGGTAAAATTGGCAAGGTGCGTAAAATATATGTGGAGTATCCGCAAGGTTGGTTGAGCACCTTTTTAGAGGGCGAGGACAACAAACAAGCTTCATGGCGCACAGACCCGGGTAAAAGCGGTATAGCAGGCGCTATGGGTGATATCGGCACCCATGCTTTTAACCTGATGGAATACGTAACAGGTTTACAGGTTACCCAAATATGTGCGGATATCAACATAGTTGTTGAAGGCCGAAAACTGGATGATGACGGCGCTGTATTAATTAAAATGAACAACGGCGCGAGTGCGGTATTAACCGCCACCCAGATAGCCGCCGGCGAAGAAAATAATGTAAAGATCCGTGTATACGGCGAAACCGGCAGCCTTGAATGGCAGCAATGGGATGCCAATACTTTGGTAGTGAAAATGAGTGGTGAGCCATGGCAGATCTACCGCACTGGCGGCGGCTATGTTAGCTCATTCGCTACGCATAATACGCGTACACCGGGCGGTCATCCTGAAGGTTATTTAGAGGCATTTGCCAACTTGTACCACAACTTTGCCTTATGTGTTAAGGCCCAATTGGAAGGAGCACAAGCATCGCCTGAAGCGCAGGATTATCCGGGTATTGAAGAAGGCGTCAGGGGTATGGCATTTATCGAAAATGTGATTGCCTCAGGTAAATCAGACATTAAGTGGACTAAATTCAACGTATAAACAGTTATGAAAACAATAAAAGGCCCTGCTATTTTTTTAGCACAGTTTTTAGGCGATAAATCGCCATTTGATACATTGGACGAGATCTGTAAATGGTCGGCCGGCCTTGGCTTTAAGGGTATCCAGATCCCGAGCTGGGCAGGTAGCTACTTTGATCTGCAAAAAGCGGCAGAAAGTAAAACTTATGCCGACGAGATAAAAGGCCTGGTAAACAGCCATGGTTTAGAAATTACCGAACTATCAACACATTTACAGGGGCAGTTGGTAGCCGTAAACCCGGTGTACGATGAGCTTTTTGACGCTTTTGCGCCGGCCGAAGTGCATAAAAACCCAAAAGCACGCCAGGAATGGGCTGTTCAACAATTAAAATATGCTGCAAAGGCATCGCAAAACCTGGGCTTAAACGCGCATGCTACCTTTAGTGGCGCTTTATTATGGCCGATGGTTTATCCATGGCCGCAACGCCCGGCAGGTGTGGTTGAAACCGGTTTTAAAGAACTGGCCAAACGTTGGATGCCTATTCTTGATGTTTTTGAGGATAATGGTGTTGACCTTTGCTACGAGATCCACCCCGGCGAGGACCTGCATGATGGTATCACTTATGAGATGTTTTTAGAGAAGGTAAACAATCATAAACGTGCCAATTTATTATATGATCCATCGCACTTTGTGTTGCAGTGCTTAGATTATTTGGAGTATATCGACATCTACCACGAACGGATCAAAATGTTCCACGTTAAGGATGCTGAATTTAACCCAACCGGCAGGCAAGGTGTTTACGGCGGATATCAAAACTGGGTTGAGCGCGCGGGCCGTTTCCGTTCGTTAGGCGACGGACAGGTTGACTTTAAATCGATCTTTAGTAAAATGGCGCAGTATGACTTCAGCGGGTGGGCCGTGATGGAGTGGGAATGCGCTTTAAAACATCCTGAAGATGGTGCAAGAGAAGGTGCTATCTTTATAAAGGATCACATTATCCACGTTACCGATAAAGCTTTTGATGATTTCGCGGCAGCAGGAACAGACGAAGCTTTTAATAAACGTATTTTAGGGATTAAATAGTGATTAAGTGAGTGGGGGGGTAGTGATAGCTTAATAAAATGGACATTTTGCTTTACTAACCATTCATTCAATCAACATAAATAAACCAATAACAAAAAAATAAACCAATTATAAACTTAAACAAACACGTAATGCAAATTAATCGTACACAACTATTCAGGGCAAGTTGCTTGTCTTTGTTAGTTACTTCGCTATCATTTGGTATCCGGGCGGGTATATTAAATGATCAGGGCGTAAGGTTCCACCTGAATGGGTCGGAGTTAGGGACAATTGCCGCGACCGCTTTTTGGGGATTCCCTCTGGCAGTGATCATTGGCGGATTTATAGTGGATATCATCGGCATGAAAAAATTGCTGGTTGGCGCTTTTATTTTCCATTTGATAGGCATCATACTTACAATTTTTGCTAACGGTTACTGGACCTTATTTATTTCCACCCTTTTAATAGGCATAGCCAACGGAACGGTTGAAGCCGCTTGTAATCCATTAGTTGCATCATTATTTACCGATAATAAAACCACTAAGCTAAATCACTTTCACCTTTGGTTTCCGGCAGGTATAGTTATCGGCACACTGGTGGTTTTTGGTTTAGACGCGTTGCTTGCGGGTGGTGGGGCATCAAAACCTTACTGGGTGTCGCAAGTTGAAATAGCGGTAATGCTTATCCCGACGTTGCTTTATGGATACCTGTTTTCTAAACTGGATTTCCCTGTTACAGAACGTGTAGCCGCAGGTGTGAGCACCAGCGATATGTACAAAGCGTTAATAAGTCCTTTATTCCTTTTTATGATTATTTGCATGTTTGCAACGGCTATTACTGAGTTATTTACAAATCAGTGGATAGGCATATTGTTCAAAACAGTTACAGATAATGCCATACTTATACTAACTTTTGTGGCAAGCGTGCAGGTTTTGGGCAGGGCATTTGCCAGCCCGATAGTGCATAAACTTGCCCCACAAGGCGTTTTATTAATTTCGGCTATTTTATCTGCCCTTGGTATTTACCTGATGATCCATTTACATGGCGAGGCAATTTATTTTGCAGCGGTAATTTTTGGATTAGGTGTAGCATTTTTTTGGCCGTGTATGATAGGCTTTGTGGCAGAAAACCTGCCACGTACCGGTGCTGTCGGCTTAAATTTAATGGGCGGTGCAGGTATGTTTGGTGTATCGTTGTATATGATATTTATGGGGGGCTATTATGATAAGTTAATGGCAAAAAATCTGCCGGCAGGCGCAAGTCTTGATGCTTATCGTTCGGCAGCGCCGGGTTCTGCAATGGCAAAAACCTTTGATGCTGCCATGTCGGCATCTGGTCCTGAAGTATTAAATACCACGCTTGTTTTACCGATAGCTTTAGTAGTTGCTTTTGCCGGTCTGGTAATTTATATGCGTGGGAGAAAAAAAGCATCTATACAGATCGCCGATTGATATTCAATAAGTCATTATCAACAAAA